>NZ_JBHWEL010000069.1:0-20077 GCF_042734135.1 Streptomyces sp. NPDC059668
GGTTACATTCCGAACCCGGAAGCTAAGCCTTACAGCGCCGATGGTACTGCAGGGGGGACCCTGTGGGAGAGTAGGACGCCGCCGAACAAATTTTGAGGGAAACCCCCGTACCGGGAAATCGGTACGGGGGTTTTCTGCGTTTACGGGTCCCTTCTTTGTGGTGTCGCGGCCGGCTCCTCGACACCCGCACGGACGAACACAGGCCTTCAGCCCCCATCCCCCGTTGCCGGGGGTGGGGGCTGAAGGCGTTGTGTGGACTGTCCTGGGCGCCGTTACTTCAGGCGGGACGAGGCGACGATCGAGACGATGTGCGCGGGGACGAGCAGCCACACGATGGCCGTCACGCCCACCGTCGCGACACGCGTCGCCGTCAGATCGCCGAGCGCGAGGTCCACGACCGCCGTCACGAGCAGCAGCAACGTGCACTCGATGCCGTTGACGAGACGGTGCAGGCCGACCGCGGAGGTGAGACGGCGTATCCGGGCGAGGCCGGTGGAGCGCGGGACGACGGACTGGTCGGTCGCCTTCTCCATGCCGCTGTCGGAGCGGGCCACATGGACGAGGTCCGAGGACGACTTCAGGAGCAGGACACCGATGGCGGCCGCGAGGCCGGCCACCAGATAGGGGTCCAGGCCGAGCTGGGAGGCCCGGATGCCCATGCCGACCATCACGGCGGCGTCGGCGAGATACGCGCCGAGGCGGTCCAGATACACGCCGAGCGGGCTGTACTGCCTTCGCCAGCGGGCGACTTCACCGTCCACGCAGTCCAGGAGAAGGTACAGCTGCATGAAGACGACGGAGAGCACCGCGCCGCCCAGACCTGGCAGCACCAGCGCGACTCCGGAGAGCACGCCGGCGACGACCATCACGGCCGTGATCTGGTTGGGCGCGAAACGCGTACCGAGAGCCAGCCGCGTCACCCGGAGGGACACCGAACGCATGTAGAGGCGGCCGGCCCAGTGCTCCGCCCTGCTCTCCAGCTTGCCCGGAGGATGGATGACGTGACGGAGTTCTTCGAGTGGGACCTGGGGCATGCGTCTTTCTCCCTGGCAAGCCGGCGACAGTAGGCGTCAATTCCGTGTCGTGGCAACGTCGCAGAGGACATCGCACCGCACGTCGTACAGGGAAGAGCATGACGGGGGCCTGTACGGCAGGGATCGGCAGGGTGGATTCCAGGGGTGGCCTCCCGGTGTCGAAATCCGGGTGAACGAGGGCGTATCCCAGGACTACCGTGGCCGTATGAACCAAGTGATCCGCTCCATACGGGCCGACGAGTGGCGTTCGGTGAAGGAGCTCCGGCTCGTCGCGCTGCGGGACCCCGTCGCGCATCTCGCCTTCGTGGAGACCTACGAGGACTCCGTGGCCCGGCCCGACTCGTTCTGGCAGGAGCGGGCCGCGGGGGCAGCCGAAGGCGTCCTGGACCGGCGGCAGTTCGTGGCCGTCGGACCGGACGGGGTGTGGCGCGGCTCCGTGGTCGTGCTGGTCGAGAGGACCGGGGAGCCGGACATCCTCGGGAACGTGAGCGAGCGGGACCAGGGACATCTGGTGGGCGTCTTCGTACGGCCCGAGCACCGGGGAAGCGGTGTGACGGACGCGCTCTTCGACGCCGCGCTCGCCTGGGCCTGGGGGATCGGCCTGGAGCGCGTACGGCTGTTCGTGCACGAGAAGAACGGGCGGGCCGAGGCGTTCTACCGCCGGGTCGGATTCCTGCCGACCGGCGGGAGCACGGCGTCCGTGGGGGACAAGGGGGCACGGGACCTGGAGTTCGTGATCACACGGTCCTGAGGGCTGTCCCGGCCGGCATCGGGGGTCAGAGCGGGAGGTCGTACTGCGGCCAGCGGGCCCTGCCCTGCTCCCGGGAGCGGAGCAGGGCCAGCGTCGGGAGGCCCTGGCCCGCTCCGGCGGTCAGCAGGTCGGGGAGCTGGGGGAGCGGGGCGACGGCCGCCACGTCGTCCAGGACGAGCGTAAGTGGTGGGTCGAGGCGACCGGAGGATGACCGTTCGGCCATGCGCCGGCCGCGCTCGACCACGCTTGAGACGAGGGCCGTCAGGAGCGGCATGGCGCCGGGATTCGCTCTGGGGTCCTCGATGGGTTCACCGACCACATAAAGCGTGCCCCCTTCGTTGACGAAGGAATCCAGCGTGAGGGCGTCACTTCGGTTCGGTGTGCAGGCTTCACGGATGTTGACCGTGAACAGGGAGGACAGCGCACGGGCCGTCAACTCCTGAGCTATGTCACGGCGTTCGGGATGGGACGTGAGCGCGGCCTCGAGTTCTCCTGCCGCGCCCGAGGCCGCCTTCGGGTTCGTACGCAGGGTCCGTACCGCGTCCTGGACCTGGGATCCCTGGGCCCAGCGGTGCACGTGCCGGAAGGCCTTGCCCTCCACGGCGGCGGCGTGCAGATAGCTCCGCAGGAGCGTTTCCGCGACGTCGGCCATGGCGTGGTCGACCTTGGCGGTGGGGCGGACGGGGGCCAGCAGCGCGGCGGCCCTGGCGGCCGCCGTGGCCCTGTCCTCGCAGCCGGCGGCGGGGGACCAGTGGAGGCGGGCCGGGGTGTCGCAGCGATGGGTGGGGTCGTAGAGGAGGACCGGGCCGAGCTTGGCCCGGGCGTCCTTGGTCTCCGACCAGGTTCTCGGGTCCGAGGTGACGACCAGGACGGCGCCCTCCGCGTCCCGTACGGCCTGGGTGGCGGTGGGATGGCGGGCCTCGGCGGGGCCGAGGACGACCGAGCCCGCGGCCGGGCTGCCTGCCCAGCCGCTCGCGCCGGTTCCCCCGGTTGCCAGAGGAACCGGTGTCGGCCGGGGAGCCTCCGCGGCGTGCTCGGCCGGTTCGGGAACGGGCCGGGGCACCGGGACCTCGTGACGCACGGGTTCCTCGGCGCCCTTCGGGACCTCGGCGTACGTCTCGGCCGGTGCACGCGCGGGTTCGGGCACACGGGCCGCGTCCTGCGCCTGAGGCGCGTACGCGCCCGCCTTCCGCCGTGCCCGCACCGCCCGCCACCGCGCGACCGTGCCCATCACGAACACCGTCAGCACGACCAGCACCATCAGCTGCCCGATGAACAGGCCCCAGAAGAGCCCGTACCCCGACAACTGGCCGGCGGGGGTGTCCGGCCAGGCGCCCGCGACGTCCTGCGGGCGGCCGATCAGATGGCGCAGGGCCAGGGGCGTACGGGCGACGGTGACGCCCGCCGGCCAGGTTCCCCGGGCCAGCCACCCGGCCAGCCCGGTGGCGGACCACACCAGCAGGGTCAGGCCGAGAAGGAAGGCCAGTACTCCCACCAGCAGACCGTCGGGGACGCCCCCCGCGCTCTCCCGCTCCCGATCCCGCTCGTCGCGTCTCATCTCACGCCACCGTGGACTCGGACGTGCCGTCGAGATCGCTGAGGTGCTGCTCCACGAAGGCCGCAGCCCGCTCCTCGGCCTCCAGTTCCGCGGCGCGCAGCGCGTCGTCGGCGAGATGGTCGGCGGAGGACTCGGTCATGGCGCGGTCGGTGAAGACGAGAGGCCGTTCGGTCTCCGTGATCAGGTGTTTGACGACCTGTACGTTGCCGTTGACGTCCCAGACCGCGATGCCCGGGGTCAGCGTCGGGATGATCTCCACGGCCCACCTGGGCAGCCCGATCACCCGTCCCGTCGCGCGTGCCTCGTCGGCTTTCTGGGCGTAGATCGTGCGGGTGGACGCCATCTTCAGGATCGCGCCGGCCTCCTTGGCCGCGGCTCCGTCCACCACGTCGCTCAGGTGGTGCACCACCGCCACGAAGGACAGGCCGAGGCGTCGCCCGAACTTCAGCAGGCGCTGGAACAGCTGCGCGACGAAGGGGCTGTTGATGATGTGCCACGCCTCCTCCACCAGGAAGATGCGCTTCTTGCGGTCGGGCCGGATCCAGGTGTGCTCCAGCCACACGCCGACGATCGCCATCAGGATGGGCATGGCGATGGAGTTGCGGTCGATGTGGGAGAGGTCGAAGACGATGAGCGGGGCGTCGAGGTCGATGCCGACCGTCGTGGGGCCGTCGAACATGCCCCTGAGGTCACCGTCGACCAGCCGGTCGAGCACCAGGGCCACGTCCAGGCCCCAGGCCCGTACGTCGTCTATGGCGACGTTCATCGCCTCGGCCGACTCCGGTTCGGGGTGCCGCAGTTGCTCGACGATGTCCATCAGGACCGGCTGGCGCTCGACGATCGTCTCGTTGACATAGGCGTGCGCGACCTTCAGAGCGAAGCCGGACCGCTCGTCGAGGCCGTGGCCCATCGCGACCTCGATGATGGTCCGCAGCAGGGCCAGCTGGCCGGTGGTGGTGATCGCCGGGTCGAGCGGGTTGAGCCGGATCCCCATGTCCAGGGCGGCCGTGGGGTCGAGGCGGATGGGAGTTATTCCCAGCTCCTCCGCGATGAGGTTCCATTCGCCGACCCCGTCCTCGCCCTGCGCGTCGAGCACGACGACCTGCCGGTCGCGGAAGCGCAGCTGGCGCAGGACGTAGGTCTTCTCCAGGGCCGACTTGCCGTTGCCGGACTCGCCGAGGACCAGCCAGTGGGGGGCGGGGAGCTGCTGCCCGTACAGCTGGAAGGGGTCGTAGATGTACCCCTTCCCGGAGTACACCTCGCGTCCGATGATGACGCCGGAGTCGCCGAGGCCGGGTGCGGCGGTGGGCAGGTAGACGGCCTGGGCCTGGCCCGTGGAGGTGCGGACCGGCAGCCGGGTCGTCTCGACCTTGCCGAAGAGGAAGGACGTGAAGGTGTCGGTGGCGGCGGACAGCGGATCCCGCATCAGGGCCTTACCTCCGAATACCGGTGGCGAAGGGGAGCGTGTTGACGAAGGCCCGGTGGTGCTCGCGGTCGCACCACTCCAGCTTCAGATACGACTTGCCGGCCGAGGCGCGGATGGTGCGCTTGTCGCGGGCGAGGGCCTCCGGGGAGCGGGAGGAGACGGTGATGTAGCCGACGAGGTTCACTCCGGCCGCGCCGCTCGCCAGGTCCTCGCCGCGCTGGTCGAGGCGGTTGTGGGAGGCGATGTCGCGGGGGTCGACGGTGCGGTTCATCTTGGCCTGCCGGCTGGCCTCGGCCTCGTCGTTGGTCTTCTCGGTCAGCATGCGCTCGATGGCGATCTCGGTGGGTTCGAGGTCCATGGTGACGGCGACCGTGCGGATGACGTCCGGGGTGTGGACCAGCAGCGGGGCGAGGAAGTTGACGCCGACCGGGGTCATCGGCCACTCCTTCACCCAGGCCGTGGCGTGGCACCAGGGCGCGCGGGTGGAGGACTCCCGGGTCTTCGCCTGGAGGTAGGTGGGCTCCATGGCGTCGAGCTCGGCGGGCCAGGCGTTGCGCTTGGTCATCGCCTGGATGTGGTCGATGGGGTGGTCGGGGTCGTACATGGAGTGCACGAGGGAGGCGAGCCGGCCCTGGCCGAGGGGCTGGCGTACGCGGATGTCGGCTTCCTGGAGCCGTGAGCAGATGTCGGTCAGCTCGCGTGCCATGACGACGGCGAGGCCCGCGTCGCGGTCCAGCTTCTTCCCGCCCTGCGGCCGGGCCGCCCGTGCCATGGCCTGGGCCTCGGCGGCGAGTTCGCGGGTCCAGTGCATGCAGGCGACGAGATAGGCGCGGTGCTGCTCGCTGCTGGTGGACACCATGGACTGGAGCTGGTCGTAGGACTGCTGCAGCCAGCCGGGGGACTTCTCGTCCCCGCGTACGGAGACGTCCTTGGCGTGGGCGTCCGGGTCGGCGGGCAGCGTGCGGGCGAGCATCTGGAGGCGGGTGACGAAGCCGTCGCCGTTCGCGACGTGCTTGAGGAGGGTGCCGAAGCGGTCGACGAGGGCTTCCTGGTCCTCGCTGTCGCGCAGGCCGACGCCCGGGCCCTCGATCTCGATCGCGGCCGTGACGGTGCGGCGGTCGGCGTGCAGGAGCACGGCGATCTCGTCGGGCCCGAAGGGGGCCGCGAGCCAGGAGATCCGCCCGATGCCGGGCGGCGGTCCGATCTCGATCTCCCGGCCGTCGAGGTGCGTGCCGGCCTCCATGACGTTGCTGCGGTACGCCGTGCCGCGGCGCAGGCTGCGCTTGTAACTGCGGTTGATCTCGAACCACTTGTAGAACGTGCGGCGCTTGTACGGGACGTACACCGCGGCGAGGGCGACCAGCGGGAAGCCCATCAGCAGCACGATCCGCAGGGACAGTACGGGGACGAGCAGACCGCACATCATGCCGAGGAACGCGCCCGCGATGATGAGCACGATCTCGCCGGACTCGCGGTTCCGGCCGACCATCGCGTTCGGCCGGGCGCGGCCGATCAGATATGTACGGCGGGGCGTGACCGGATGGGACACGTGGGACTCGGTCGTCAACGCCCTTCACCTCCCGTGCGGTTGGAGCTGCTGTTGCGGGTGTTTCCGGTGGGACTCGTGCGTGGTGGAGGCGCGGCGGCCGGGACGGCTCCGCCGCCTCCGTTCGGTGTGCGGGTGCTGTGCGCCGCGACGCCGCCGGAGGCGGGGTTGGCGGGGCGGGGCGGCTGGTTGCCGCTGTTGCCTCCGCCTCCGCCGCCGTTGTTGTCGGCGCGGGTGCTGTGGGTCTTGATGCCCTGGGCGACGAGGGTGGCCGGGGAGCTGATCACGGCCGCGGCCTTGCCTTCGGCGCCCTGCATGATGCGGTTGTTGCGGGAGTTCGCGATCTCGTCGCCGAAGCCGGGGACGAAGCGGTAGATCATGGCGCTGGCGAAGATGGCGAGCAGGATGATGGCGAGGCCGGAGACGACGGCGGAGAACGAGTCCGGGCCGTTGTCGGTCGACAGGGCGCCGGCCAGGCCCAGCACTATCACGATGACCGGCTTCACCAGGATGACGGCGATCATGACGCCGGCCCAGCGGCGGACGTGGCCCCAGAGGTTCTTGTCGACGAGGCCCGCGTACACGACGGTGCCGAGGAGGGCGCCGACGTAGAGGAGGGCGGCGCGGATGACGAGCTCCAGCCACAGGACGCCGGCGGCGAGGATCGAGACCAGGGACACGACGATCAGCATGATCGGGCCGCCGCCGATGTTCTCGCCCTTGGCGAGTGCGCCGGAGAAGGTGCCGAAGAAGGTGTCGGTCTGGTTGCCGGTGGTCTTGGCGAGGACGTCGGTGACGCCGTCGGAGGCCGAGACGACGGTGTAGAGGATCAGCGGGGTGAACGCGGACGCCAGCACCGTGAGCCAGAGGAAGCCGATCGCCTCGGAGAGCGCGGTGCCGAGGGGGACGCCTCGTACCGCCCTCTTCGCGACGGCGAGCAGCCACAGGAGAAGGGTGAGGATCGTCGACGCCGCGAAGACGACGGCGTACTGCTGGAGGAACTTGGGGTTCGTGAAGTCGACGTTCGCCGTGTCGTTGACCGCGGAGGAGAGCTTGTCGATCGTCCAGGACGCGGCGTCGGCGCAGCCCTTGGCGAGGGAGGAGAGGGGGTCGAGGGTGGAGGTGAGGCTGGGGTTGGTGGTGCCGGACCGCTTGGACCCGCTGTCCTGTGAGCAGTACTGCTTGGCCGGGCCGATGAGAAGATCGCAGGGGTCGTTCGACCGCGATGGCTTCGGAGTCGGCGCCGCCATGGCACGGGTGGCCAGCATGACAACGGAGGTCTGGACGGCGGCCGCGACGGCCGTGAACCTCAGGACGCGGGGCAGGCTACCGGGCATACGTGAACCCTCCGTACTCCTCGATGGCCTTGCTGATTTCGTCGGAGGCGGCGGCTTTGTCGTCGCCGGGGACCGGGGCGGGGCCGTCCTTCTGGGAATCCGTCACGATCTTCCAGTCGCCTTTGTCCCACTGCAGGCCGAAGGTCCAGGTCTTCCAGGTGGAGCTGACCGGGTCGGTCGATCCCTGGCCGGACATGCCGATGAGTCCCATGTACCAGACCGAGACTTTGGCTGCCGTGGCGCTGTACTGCTGGACCTTGGAGCCGACAGGGATCGTGCGCGAGACGAAGGTGTTGCCGTCCGGCGGGTTCCCCTTGGCGTCGAGCCCCAACTTTCCGAGGAAGTCGGGAGAATAGGCGTCGTCCATCGGTCCCTGGAGATGACCGGCCGCGTCGGACGTGTAGATGGTGTCGACGATGGTGTGCCGGTTGTCCGTGTGGAACATGTCCGTCGACCCCAACGCCACCGCATAGTTCGCCGCCGCGCTCTGCGCCCCCTGCTCGGTGTGGGCGAACCCCGCCGGAATCCCGTTCGTCTTCGAATCGACCGGCCGGTCGCCGGAGGCCGCCGTGGGCGAGGTCCCCGACTTGGCGCCCCCGCCGCCGCCTCCGTCGCCCGAGGAGGAATCGTCTCCTCCCCGGTTCGCGAAGGCGATCGCGGCGATCAGGAGGACCACGACGCCGACCACCGTGACCAGGCTGCGCGAGGACGAGCGTCCGCGGCGGGCGCCGCCGTAGACGTCGCCGGGGCGGTCGGGGAGCCGGGTCCGGGTCTGGCCCGTGCCCCCGTATCTCCCGTCGTCGCCGCGGGGACCGTCCCCGTATCCGGGTTCGTCACCGAGACTCATGCCGCGTACGCCCCCTCAACCTCTGCTGAATCGCGTAGTACGACGGTAGCCGTGCTGGTTTCCGCGCGGACGCGGTGTGGTGACTCGACATCAGGGAAACGCAACCTCAGCCGGTGGGCGCGACGGACAGGTGGATCGGACAGACGGAGAACAGGAGCCGGGCGCCCCGGCCGGGGCTAGACGGCCATGCCGTACACGATGGTGAACAGCGTGCCCAGGGACCCGATGATGAAGACCCCGGTGAGGCCCGCGATGATCAGGCCCTTGCCCTGTTCCGCGCTGAAGGTGTCCCGCAGCGCCGTCGCGCCGATGCGCTGCTTGGCCGCTCCCCAGATCGCGATCCCGAGGCAGAGCAGGATGGCGACCGCCATCACGACCTGGATCATCGTCTTGGCTTCGTTGCCCAGGCTGCCGAAGGGACCCCAGTCCGGGGCGATCCCGCCGATGATTGTGGTGATGTCGCCCTTGTCGGCTGCGAAAAGCATGTAAGTCACCGCCCCTAGTGGGTAGTTCTGCACCCCCTGCCACTGCGCGCAGAGGTCGGGCCCATTCTCGCCGACAATGGCGCTGTCGCATGTCGACTTGGCGTCATTGGTTGGCGGGTTTCGTACGAATCCCTTGCCACCGGCGCACGCGGGCCCCATTCGAGAGGCGTGCGCCGGTATGCGGAGAGTCGTATGGTCACTCTGTGTATCACGGCAGGTCACGCCGGGCAATGAAGCCGATGCGGAACCTGTCGTGTGGTTCCGTCGTTAACCCCTTCTACGAAGTGCGCGGGACAGTCGTCCCGCTCGCCTCGTAGGTCCGCCGCGGACGCGTCCCGGTTCTGACGGGTTGTCGAGCCGATGTTCTCCGGGTCGCGCGTCTGCCGGATGTGGACGCGCGATCGCTGTCACGCAGGCTATCCCCCGTCGCGGGCGCGCGCGGAAACGGGCGGTGGCCGGTCGCCGTGACCCGGTCCCCGCGTGACGCCGGCCCGACTGGCCCTGGGGCAGCAGCCGTTGGTGGTGGCGCGGGCCCGGAGGCCTTGGGGCGGGCGGTACTTGGCGAGGTCCGCCCCGCGGTCGGGACGCGGGTCGCCGGGCTGCTGTCCGGTGGTGGCCCGGCCGGGCTCACAGGAAACGCGTGGAGGTGCGCGGGTTCGGTCGCCGTCGGTGGTGAGATGGCCGCCCAGCGAGCGGATCCCGGGAGCACTCCATGATCGACGTCAGTCAGCAGATCGACGCGGTACGGCGGCAGGTCGGCACCCGTGCCGGGAGGTCGGGCGAGGCCCGGGTGGTGACGGTGCGCCAGACCTACGGCGTGACGCGCGAGGAGGTCTGGGACGCCTGCACCAGCGCCCGGCGCATCCCGCGCTGGTTCCTGCCGGTCTCCGGCGAGCTGAGGCTCGGCGGCACCTACCGACTGGAGGGCAACGCGAGCGGGACGGTCGAGCGCTGTGATCCGCCCCGGGGGTTCGCCGCGACCTGGGAGTTCGGCGGTGAGGTCAGCTGGATCGAGGTCCGGCTGACGGCGGTGGCGGAAGCCGTGACCCGCTTCGAGCTGGCGCACATCGCGCACGTCGACGAGGAGCGCTGGGCGGAGTACGGACCGGGTGCGGTCGGTGTCGGCTGGGACCTCGGTCTGATGGGGCTGGCCACCCATCTGTCGTCCGGGCGGTCCGTGGACCCGCAGGAGAGCATGGCCTGGCTCGCCTCCGAGGACGGGCGCCGGTTCGTGACGCTGAGCAGCGAGGGCTGGTACCGGGCGAGCCTCGCGGCCGGAGAACCCGAGAGCGCCGCCCGGGAGGCCGCGGTCCGTACGGCCGCGGCGTACGGCGGGGGTGCCGGGGACGGCGGGCCCGCGGCCGGCGGCACCCCGACCGCGTCCTGACGGGCACGCGTCGGCGCGGCCCCGGAGGGCCCGGGGGCGGCTCGCGTCCGGTGGGCTTTCGGGGGTACCTGAGCCACGGAGGTCTTCCTCTCCCCGGTGCCGGGAAGCGTCCGGGGACCCGGTGGTGTGCGGGGCGGGGCGGGTGTCCACAGCCTGTGGACATCCGGTCGCCGCGCGCGCGGGACGTGACGGGAGTAACGTAGCGTGACGTCATCTGGTCGGAGTGCGAGAAAGGGCGGTCGGCGGAGCTGGGCCGTACGGCGGACCGCGCCGGCGACTCTTGGCAACTTCTCAAGGTGGTTTCAGGATTTCTCTCAGATCCGTGAGCCAGAGTATGAACCGATGAAGCGCATCACTCGTCCCCCCGGTGCCCGGCGGAACGCCCTGTTCGTCGCGGTCGCGGTGCTGGCCGCGACATCGGCCTCCGTGGCGGCCGCCGACGACGGCCGCGGGCCCCTCGGCGTGACCGCGCGGGCCCCCGGCACCGTGGCGGCCTCTCGTGTCGGCGCGCTGTTCGGTGGCAGCGGCCCCCTGGTGGGCGGCCACTTCTGTACGGCGTCCGTCGTGCACAGCAAGGGACGGAACCTGCTCGTGACCGCCGCGCACTGCCTGGACGGCGCCGGGAAGCTCCGCTTCGTGCCCGGATACCGCGACGGGAAGGCGCCGTACGGCATCTGGGAGATCCGCAGGACGTACGTCGGTGACGCGTGGACCGGCGCCCAGGACGAGGACAGCGACGTCGCCTTCGCCACCGTCGCCGACCGGGGCGGCAAGGGCGTCGAGGACGTCGTCGGCGGCAACGCGTTCGTCACGGGGCGGGAGACCGGGGCGACCGCCGTCACCGTCACGGGCTACCCCAGCACGCTCGAAGCGCCGATCACCTGCACGAACAGGCCCACCGCCCACAGCCGCACCCAGCAGCGCATCGCCTGCCCGGCTTTCGCCGGCGGTACGAGCGGCAGCCCCTGGGTGAACGGGTACGGAGAGGTCGTCGGGGTCATCGGCGGCCACGAGGCGGGCGGGGACACCGACGACATCTCGTACAGCGTGGTCCTCGGGGACGAGGCCCGGGACCTGTACCGGTCGACCCAGCGGTAGCGGGGGAGCGCCGCGCCTCGCGCGCGGCTTCCGGCCACGCCGGAGTGTCCTCTTTGGCGTGATACCGCCTTGCGGGGCAGGGGAGTTGCCCAGGGGGCGTGGGGGGCGCCCCGACAGGGCCGCCACATGCGGTTTCTCCTCGTGTGTGATCGTCCCGCGGCGCGGGAGCCGCCTCTACACTGGCGGCGGCGGACTCCCGGGCGGCGAGGGGCGGTTGACGGTGCGTAAGGCATGGGTCGTGGCGGCCGCTGTCGCCGGGGCGGGACTCTCCTTCGTGATGCTGCTCGTCGTCGGGGTCTACGTCGTCGCGGGCAACCTCGCGAACGGGGTGGGCGGAGGCTCGGTCGGGCTCGCCAAGGGCGCGGTCCCGGCCGCGTACCAGACACTCGTGCAGAAGTGGGGAAACCTGTGCGGCGCGATCAACCCCGCGCTGCTGGCCGCCCAGCTGTACCAGGAGAGCGGCTTCAACCCGAACGCCAAGAGCCCGGCGAAGGCCGAGGGGATAGCGCAGTTCATCCCCGGGACGTGGGCCACGCACGGAGTCGACGGCGACGGGGACGGCGACCGCGACGTATGGGACCCGAATGACGCGATTCCGTCGGCCGCCTCGTACGACTGCCAGCTCGCCTCGTACGTGAAGAACGCGCCGGGGAACATCACGGAGAACATGCTCGCGGCCTACAACGCGGGGGCGTACGCGGTCATCAAGTACGGGGGCGTGCCGCCGTACCGGGAGACCCGGAACTACGTGAAGACGATCACGACCCTGGAGAAGAGCTTCGCCCGGCCGGTCAACCGGGTCGATCCGTCACGGCAGGCCGCGGCGGCGATCTACTACGCGCAGAAGAAGCTCGGCACGCCCTATCTGTGGGGCGGCAACGGCACCGCCGACCAGGGCGGACGCTTCGACTGCTCGGGTCTGACGAAGGCCGCGTACGAGAGTGTCGGGGTCACCCTGCCGCGGGTCGCCAACGATCAGTACAACGCCGGTCCGCACCCCGCGCGCGAGGAACTGCTGCCGGGGGACCTGGTGTTCTTCTCCGACGACCTCACCAACTCGCGGGCCATCCGGCACGTGGGCATCTACGTGGGCGGCGGCTACATGATCGACGCGCCGCGGACGGGTGCCGTCATCCGCTTCGACCCGGTCGACACCCCCGACTACTTCGGAGCCACGCGCGTGACCGAGGATGGCGCGAAAGCGCTGCCGACCACGGTCTGAACCCACCCCCTGAGCTGCGGCGATGTATCTCTCTTCGATAACGTCTGCGTGATCATTCGGTGGAGTGTGGAACGTACTGAAGGGCACTGTGCGTTCCTGATGAGGTAGAGCGGATCCAGGACTTCCGGACCGCGGTTCTACACACCACGGGGTGGATCGAGCGGCGCGCGAAAGGGTGCGCCCGCGGCAAAGACGACGAAGGGGCCGCAGCACCATGGCTGGACTCGCCGAATCCGGTTCGAACCCCGACGTCGACCTGCTCTACGACATCAACGGCCTCGCCAAGGGCGCACCGCACTGGTTCGACCGTGGCATGGAGTTCGTCGGCGAGTACGGACTGCTGCTCGCCATGGTCATGCTGGTGCTGTGGTGCTGGTGGACCGTGCGGCGCGGCGGCGGTGAGGGCGCGGCGTCGTCCGTGGCCGGGCTGGTGTGGGCGCCGCTGGCCGCGGGGATCGCGGTGCTGGTGAACGTGCCGATAAGGGGTTTCGTGGAGCGGCCCCGGCCGTTCGTCGACCACCAGGGGCTCGACGTCCTGGTGTCGGGCAAGAGCGACTTCTCCTTCGTGAGCGACCACGCGACGCTCACGATGGCGATGGGCGTCGGCCTGTTCGTCGTGCACCGGAAGTTCGGCCTGGCCGGGATAGGGCTCGCGCTCGTCGAGGGGTTCTGCCGGGTCTACATGGGCGTGCACTACCCGACGGACGTCATCGGCGGGTTCGCCCTCGGTACCGCCGTCGCGCTGCTGCTGTCCCCGCTCGCCATGGCCATGCTGACGCCGGTCATGAAGGCCGTCGAGGGGTCCCCGCGGGCCGGCCGGCTCGTCCGGGCGCGGCGCGCGGGTCTCACGGGACAGCGGGCGCGGATTCCGGAGGCGCGGGCGGAGCGGCCGGAGGAGCCCGACCTGGCGGCGTAGCCACCGCCTCCCGGCTCCGGCTCCCTCCCAGCGGCTCGCGCGGGGAGGGCGCTCCCGCGGCGGACGGCTGCTACAGCGCCTGGGGGAACGAGAAGAAGCGGTCCGGGTCGTACTGCTTCTTCAGAGCGGTGAGCCGGGGCGCCGCGTCGCCGTAGTAGGCCTTGCGCCAGTCGGTGAGGGTGGGGTCCGTGTAGTTCTGGTAGGCGGCGCCGGAGGCGTGGCGGGCCATCGCCTTGTGGGCCGAGGTCAGCCAGGACTGGGCCGTGGTGCCGGAGGTGCCCGCCTGCCAGGAGACGATGTACTGGGCGAGCATCCGGGAGCGGCGGTGCACGAAGGCCGTCGCGGTCGGTGAGACACGGTTGACCGCGCCGCCCAGCGCGGTGAGCGCGATGCTGCCGGCGCCGGCGCGGACCGAGGCGACCTGGTTCAGGAGCGTCTGGACGCCGGCCGCGGATATGGAGCGGTCGAAGAAGTCCGAACGGGCCGCGTACGTCTCGCGGCCGAGGGCGCCCTGCGCGGAACGGCCCGGCGTCGTACCCGGCAGATGGCACTGGGGGTCGGTGGGGAAGGAGGAGCAGCCCGCGTAGGCCTCCATCGACTCCTCGTACGAGTGCCTCTTGAGGGAGGCGCTGCGGGCGGGGGCGCCGACCCGGTCGGCCAGGCGGTCCACGGCGTTCTGGAGTTCGCCGTAGGTGCCCAGGGAGAAGGCGGCGACGGAGACGGTGGGGGTGCCCCCGGCGGTGTTCGCGAGGTGCAGGGACGACCAGATCTCGTCCGGCTGGTCCGGTCCCCACTCCTGCCAGGCCTTCACCACGGCGGCGGCCTTGGCCCACGGCCAGGTCAGGTACGCGGAGACGGCCTGCGGGGCGGGATGGGTCTTGTAACGGAGCTCGGTGACGACACCGAAGTTGCCGTTGCCGGCACCGCGCAGCGCCCAGAAGAGGTCCTTGTTCTCACTGGCGTTCGCGACGAGCTGCTTGCCGTCCGCCGTGATCAGCGTCGCCTGGGTGAGGCTGTCGCAGGTCAGGCCGTACGCCCGGGAGACGACGCCGTGGCCGCCGCCGAGGGTCAGACCGGAGACGCCGACGGTCGGGCAGGAACCCGCGGGGATGGTGACACCCTTCGCGGCGAGGGCGCGGTAGACGTCGATCAGCTTGGAACCGGCGCCGACGACGGCCTCGTTCGCGGACGCCCGGATCTTGTTCAGCTTGGAGACGTCGAGGATCAGCCGGCCGTCGCCGGAGGACCAGCCCGCGTAGGAGTGGCCGCCGTTGCGGATCGACAGCGGGATGTGGTGGGCGCGGGCGTAGGCCATGACCGTACGGATGTCGTCCGCGTGGGCGGCGTACGCGACGGCGGTCGGCTTCAGCGTATCGAAGCGGGTGTTGTACAGCTGCCGCGCGACAGCCCAGCTGCGGTCGCCGGGACGGACCAGGGGGCCGTCCAGGTCCTTGGCCAGGCCGGCCCAGTTCGTGGCGGCGCGGACGCCGGCGGTGGTGGCGGCCGCGGTGGTGGCGCCGGTGGACGCGCCGGCCGGGGCGCTGGTCGTCTCGACGGCCCCTGACGACGTCCTGGTGGACGCGCCGCCCTTCCCGTTGCACGCGGTGGTGACCGCCGCCGCGACCACGGCCGCGCCGCCGCCTATGAATATTCGCCGTTGCATGTGAGCCTCCCGTTGGTTCCCGTGGGACGAGACGGGTGACCGTTCACGAGGGTTCCACAACGAACGCGCGTGGAACGCAACCGCTACAGGACTGTGATCCCGATATGACCGATATCACGGGTCTCCCACCTGCGATCCGGCCTCCTGCCAGGGGCGTCGCGGCTCCTCGGCCCGCGCGCGAGGGCCGTCCGGGGCCGGGGCGGGGTCAGGCGAGCGAGGGCGTCGTGTGGGACTCCGCGTCCGTGCGGGCGAGGCTGCGGGCCCGGCGGGCGGGGCCTCTCCAGCCGCAGGAACAGCGGGCCACGCAGAAGCGGCCCTGCTCGACCGTGATGGTCCGGTGTTCTCCGGCGAATGGGATGTCGTCCTGCTGCGCCACGTCCATAACGTTACCCAAGGCAAGCAGACGGAAGCGCACCCGCGTGACGGGCGTCCCTACCGGTCGTTAACCGGTACGACAGGAGGCCCGGGACGGACCGGCTGGGGGTCGGCGGACGATGGTGGCGCAACAGGGCAGGCGGGCGGACGCCCGCGTTCTCGCGGTCGCGGTGGCGGGGCTCATGTGCTGCGTCGCCGGATGTTCGGCCGGTCGCGCCGGTGCCGAGGACGCACGCCCCGCCGCCGTGAGCACCCGCTCGGGGGCGGCCTCCGCCGAGGTGCTGCACCGCGCCGCCGCCACCCTGGAGCGCGCCGGCAGCGCGAGGGCGCGTACGTCGATGGAGATGGCCACCGGCGGGACCCGGGTCACCATCCGGGGCGAGGGTGTCTACGACTTCAGGAAGCAGGCGGGGCGGCTCACGGTGGAGCTGCCGCAGGACCCGGCCGGAGCCGAGGAGCACCGGCCGATCACGGAACTGCTCGCTCCGGGTGCCCTGTTCATGAAGAACCGCGGCGCCGGGGTCCCGGCCGACAAGTGGGTGCGCGTCGACACGGCCACGCTCTCCGACGGGAATCTGGTGACCGGCGGTGCCACCGACCCGTTCGCCGCGGCCGAGTTGCTGCGCGGGGCGCGGACGGCGACGTACGTGGGCCGGACGGAGGTGGCGGGGGTCCCGGTGGCGCACTATCGCGGGATCGCCGACCTGGACCTCGCCGCACGGAGCGCGTCGAAGGGGAACCGGGAGGCGCTGCGGGCGGCGGCGAAAGGGTTCGCCACCGCCGAGGTCCCGTTCGACGTGTATCTCGACGACGAGGGACGCATCCGTGAGCTGCGCAACCGGTTCAGCTTCGTCAACGGCCAGCGCAGGGGTACGGTCGCGGTCGTCTCGACGACCCTGCTCCACGACTTCGGGGTCCCGGCGCCCGTACGGCTTCCCGAGTCCGGGGACATCTTCGCGGGGAAGATCGCGGAGCCGTAGCGGCGCGGGGACCGCGGGGGTGAAAGGTGCGGTACGCCGGTGAAGTCCGGGTAGGGGTCCGGGCCGGGGGCGGCGCGGAGCGTCCGCGCGGGCTCCTCGTGGGAGCGGGTGGGGGGCTGGAAATGGCCCTTCCGTGCCATGCGCGGTGTGTAGGCCGCTCCCTACTCTAGGAAGTCGGTGACGGCAGGAAGAGGTGACGCGCGTGGCTCCGGTCGGCGGTACGGCAGTTCAGGACCACGTGGCCCTCGCCGAGATCGAGCTGTGCGGCGATCTGATCATCGCGGCGTCGGCCGCCCATGAGGACCGGCTCAGCCTGGAGAGCATCGACGAGGTGCTGAAAGTGGCCGAAGAGCGTGCGCGGGAGAGCGGCGCGCAGGCGTAGGTCACGGTGGATCGCCCCGCACCCGGCGCGTGCCGCGGTCGCCCGGGACAGCACCTCAGGTGCGCAGCAGCCGGCCGATCGCCTTCGTCGCTTCCTCGACCTTCGCGTCGATCTCGTCGCCGCCCTTGAGGGCCGCGTCCGCGACGCAGTGGCGCAGGTGCTCCTCCAGGAGCTGGAGGGCGAAGGACTGAAGGGCCTTGGTGGAGGCGGAGACCTGCGTGAGTATGTCGATGCAGTAGACGTCCTCGTCGACCATCCGTTGCAGACCGCGGATCTGGCCCTCGATCCGGCGCAGGCGCTTGAGGTGCTCGTCCTTCTGTTTGTGGTAGCCGTGGACACTGCGGTCGTGGTCGGTCACGACCTGCTCCACGGGCCCCTGCGTGTCACCGGAGGGCGCCGGCGCGCCGGCCTCGGTGGTCGTCATCGCGTCCTCCTGCTGATCCCGCCGGAAAGGTCGGTTACATATACCCCTGGTAGGTATATGGTATCGAACTTCGTTGGGTATAGGGCCCTTGCCCGATGCCGGGACCGGACCCTGTGCTGATCACTGTGCCTCATGGGCGACACTGGGGGACGGCCGGTTAGCCGTGGCCGGATGATGCGCCTAGCATCAGCCTGACCGAAACAAAAGGACCCCGAGGACCTCACGTGCGATTTCGTCTGACCCCCAGGGAGACGAGCTTCTACGACATGTTCTCCGCATCCGCGGACAACATCGTCACGGGCTCGAAACTCCTGATGGAACTGCTCGGGGCCGACGCCTCCTCCCGGGCCGAGATCGCAGAGCGCATGCGGGCAGCGGAGCATGCCGGTGACGATGCGACGCACGCGATCTTCCACCAGTTGAACTCCTCCTTCATCACGCCCTTCGACCGCGAGGACATCTACAACCTGGCCTCGTCCCTCGACGACATCATGGACTTCATGGAGGAGGCCGTCGACCTGGTCGTGCTGTACCAGGTCGAGGAGCTCCCCAAGGGCGTGGAGCAGCAGATCGAGGTGCTGGCGCGGGCGGCCGAGCTGACCGCCGAGGCGATGCCGAACCTGCGGACCATGGACAACCTCACCGAGTACTGGATCGAGGTCAACCGCCTCGAGAACCAGGCCGACCAGATCCACCGCAAGCTGCTCGCCCAGCTCTTCAACGGCAAGTACGACGCCATCGAGGTGCTGAAGCTCAAGCAGATCGTGGATGTGCTGGAGGAAGCGGCCGACGCGTTCGAACACGTGGCGAACACGGTGGAGACCATCGCCGTCAAGGAGTCCTGAGGCTTCGTGGACACCTTTGCGCTGATCGTGACCATCGTGGTCGCGCTCGGATTCACGTACACGAACGGCTTCCACGATTCGGCGAACGCCATCGCCACGTCGGTGTCCACCCGGGCGCTGACCCCCCGGGCCGCGCTCGCCATGGCCGCGGTGATGAACCTCGCGGGCGCGTTCCTCGGCAGCGGCGTCGCGCACACCGTGAGCAGCGGTCTGATCGCGACGCCCCAGGGCTCCAAGGGGATGGGCATCCTCTTCGCCGCGCTCATCGGGGCCATCGTCTGGAACCTGGTCACCTGGTACTTCGGTCTTCCGTCGTCCTCGTCGCACGCGTTGTTCGGCGGTCTGGTGGGGGCGGCGCTCGCGGGCGGTACGACCGTCCTGTGGTCCGGCGTCCTGGACAAGGTCATCATCCCCATGTTCCTGTCGCCGGTCGTCGGTCTGATCGGCGGCTATCTGGTGATGTGCGCGATCATGTGGCTGTTCCGCTGGGCCAACCCGCACAAGGCCAAGAGGGGTTTCCGGATAGCCCAGACCGTCTCGGCGGCCGGTATGGCGCTCGGTCATGGTCTGCAGGACGCGCAGAAGACGATGGGTATCGTCGTGATGGCGCTGGTCATCGGTGACGTCCAGGGAGCCGACGATCCGATTCCGGTGTGGGTGAAGATCTCCTGCGCCGTGATGCTGTCCCTCGGTACGTACGCGGGCGGCTGGCGGATCATGCGGACGCTGGGGCGGAAGATCATCGAGCTGGATCCGCCGCAGGGGTTCGCCGCGGAGACGACCGGGGCGTCGATCATGTTCGCCACGGCGTTCCTGTTCAAGGCGCCGATCTCCACGACGCATGTCATCACGTCGGCGATCATGGGTGTGGGGGCGACCAAGCGGGTGAACGCCGTGCGGTGGGGTGTCGCCAAGAACATCGTGCTGGGGTGGTTCATCACCATGCCGGCGGCGGCGTTGGTGGCGGCCGCCAGTTTCTGGGTCGTCGACCTGGCGATTCTGTAGAGGGCGGCGCCCCGCGGGGCTTGCGGCGGATTTCTCTCGCCCCCGCCGCCCCTACCCGACCCATCCACACCTGGGGCTCCGCCCCAGTCCCCGGCGTGGGCTCCGCCCCCGGGACCCCGACGTGGGCTGTGCCCCCTGGACCCCGGTGTGGGCTGCGACCCCGGACCTCGGCGTGGGGCTCCGCCCCTCGGACCTCGGCGTGGGCTGTGCGCCCCTGACCCCGGTGTGGGCTGCGGCCCGGACCTCGACGGGGGGCTGCGCCCCGGACCGGTGTGGGCTTTGCCCCCGGACCTCGACGTGGGGCTGCGGCCCGGACCGGTGTGGGCTCTGCCCCCGGACCCTGGCGTGGGTGGCGCCCCCTGACCCCGGCGTGGGCTCCTGCGGGGCTCTGCCCCTGCGCGCCCCGCCAAGGGGCTCCGCCCCCTGGACCCCCGATCGCCCGAAGGGCTCGTCCTCAAACGCCGGACGGGCTGGGGGGATGGCCTCGGCCGGAGTCATCAGTACACGTCGAGTTCTCCTGCGTGAGTCCGTACCTGGCCCGTACTTCCAGCACAGGTCAGCATCCTCGACGCCGGCCGGGGTTCTCGGCACGGACTCTGTCGTCGGTGTGTGTCCGTGGGTTCAGCGTGGCCGGCGATCGAGGGCGAGGCCGTTCGGGCCGAACGGGGGCTGGGGGCGGAGCCCCCGGAAACGGGAGTGGGGGGGGCGCCCCGCCCCCCGCGGGGGGGCGGGGGGGGCCGGCGCGGGGGGGCCCCCCAGCGCCACCCGCGCGGGGGGGGGTGGGGGGGGGCGCGCG
>NZ_JBHWEL010000069.1:20087-23247 GCF_042734135.1 Streptomyces sp. NPDC059668
CGCGCCCCGCGCGCGGGGCCGGGGCCCGCCCCCGCCCAACGGGCTGCGCGCCCCCCCCCCTCTCCGGGGGGCGCCCCCTTCTCGTCCTCGCGGTGGCACCGCCATGCAGCACCGCGAGGGGTTCTTGTGGGGGACGGCTCAGCCGAAGCGGCCCGAGATGTAGTCCTCGGTGGCCTGGACCGACGGGTTGGAGAAGATCCGCTCCGTGTCGTCGATCTCGATGAGACGGCCCGGCTGGCCCACCGCGGCCAGGTTGAAGAACGCGGTGCGGTCGGAGACCCGCGCGGCCTGCTGCATGTTGTGCGTCACGATGACGATCGTGAAGCGCTCCTTCAGCTCACCGATCAGGTCCTCGATGGCGAGGGTGGAGATCGGGTCCAGGGCCGAGCACGGCTCGTCCATGAGAAGGACCTGCGGCTCCACCGCGATCGCCCGCGCGATGCACAGTCGCTGCTGCTGGCCGCCGGACAGGCCCGAGCCGGGCTTGTTCAGGCGGTCCTTGACCTCGTTCCAGAGGTTCGCGCCCTTGAGGGACTTCTCGACGATGTCGTTGAGCTCGGACTTCCGGTAGGAGCCGTTGAGCTTGAGGCCCGCCGCCACGTTGTCGAAGATCGACATGGTGGGGAAGGGGTTGGGGCGCTGGAAGACCATGCCGATCGTGCGGCGCACGGCGACGGGGTCGACGCCCTGGCCGTACAGGTCCTCGTCGTCCAGGAGCACCTTGCCGTCGACGCGGCCGCCAGGGGTGACCTCGTGCATCCGGTTGAGGGTGCGCAGGAAGGTCGACTTGCCGCAGCCGGAGGGGCCGATGAAGGCCGTCACCGAGCGGGGCTCGACCGTCATCGAGATGTCTTCGATCGCCTTGTGGGCGCTGTAGTAAGCGGTCAGACCGCTCACGTCGATTCGCTTGGCCATGTCAGTCACTGCTTCTTTCGAGAGGTTCGGGTCGCTGATTGGCCGCGTCAGCGGCCCGTCTTCGGGGCCTTCCAGCGGGCGATGCCGCGGGCCGCCAGGTTCAGGATCATGACGAAGGCGATGAGCGCGAGTGCCGCCGCCCAGGCCCTGTCGTAGGCCGCGCCGGAGCCGGCGCTGTTCGCGTACTGCTGGTAGATGTACAGCGGCAGCGAGGCCTGCGGATCCGAGAACGGGTTGGTGTTGATGAAGTTCGTGCCCCAGACCAGGAGCAGCACCGGGGCCGTCTCGCCCGTGATGCGGGCGACCGCGAGCATCACACCCGTGGTGATACCGCCGATGGACGTCGGCAGGACCACCTTGATGATGGTGCGCCACTTCGGGACGCCCAGCGCGAGGGAGGCCTCGCGCAGCTCGTTCGGTACGAGCTTGAGCATCTCCTCGGTGGAGCGGACCACGACGGGCATCATCAGGATGGACAGGGCGAGCGAACCGGCGAAGCCGGAGTAGCCCATGTCCAGGATCAGGATCCAGAAGCTGAGGATGAACAGGCCGGCGACGATCGACGGGATGCCCGTCATGACGTCGACGAAGAAGGTGACGGCCTTGGCGAGCTTGCCGCGCCCGTACTCCACCAGGTAGACGGCGGTGAGCACACCGATCGGCACGGCGATCAGGGTGGCGATGCCGACCTGCTCGAGGGTGCCGATGATCGCGTGGTAGATGCCGCCACCGGTCTCGGTGTCGGCGACCACTCCCATGGAGTGGGTCAGGAAGTAGATGTCGAAGACCTTCACGCCACGCTTGGCGGTCTCCCAGATCAGGGAGGCCAGCGGGACGATGGCGACGAGGAAGCAGACCCAGACGAGGCTGGTCGCGACCCGGTCCTTGGCCTGGCGGCGGCCCTCGACGCGGGCCGAGATGCCGTAGGTGCCGAGGATGAAGAGGATCGCGGCGATCAGGCCCCACTGGACCTTGCTGTCGAGACCGCCCACCAGTCCGATGACCACGGCGAGGACGAGCGCGCCCGCGGCGATCCCCCACGGGGACCACGAGGGGAGGCTGGCGCCGCGCAGGCTGCTGGGGCGCCTCTCGGTGACGGATGCGTGGCTCATGCGTTGGCCCCCGAGTACTCCTTGCGGCGGTTGATGATCATCCGCGCGCCGCCGTTGACCAGCAGGGTGATGACGAACAGGACGAGACCGGAGGCGATCAGCGCGTCCTGGCCGAGCGGGGTGGCCTCGCTGAACTTGCTCGCGATGTTCTGCGCGAAGGTGCCGCCGCCCGGGTCGAGCAGGCTGGCGTTGATCTCGAAGGTGGGCGAGAGGACCGTGGCGACGGCCATCGTCTCGCCGAGCGCGCGGCCGAGGCCGAGCATCGACGCGGAGATCACACCGGAGCGGCCGAAGGGCAGCACCGACATGCGGATGACCTCCCAGCGCGTGGCGCCGAGCGCGAGCGCGGCCTCCTGGATCATCGGCGGAGCCTGGCGGAAGACCTCGCGGCTCACGTTGGTGATGATCGGCAGGATCATGATCGCGAGCAGGACACCGACGGTGAGCATCGAGCGGGGGGCGCCGCCCTGCCACTCGAAGATGCCGGTCCAGCCGAAGTAGTGGTCGAGCCAGCCGAAGAGACCGCCCATGTGCGGGACCAGGACGAGGGCGCCCCAGAGGCCGTACACGATGGAGGGGACGGCGGCGAGCAGGTCGATCACGAACCCGATGGGGCCGCCGAGCTTGCGCGGCGCGTAGTGCGTGATGAACAGCGCGATGCCGACGGCGACGGGGACCGCGAGGGCCATGGCGATGATCGAGGAGACCACCGTGCCGAAGGCCAGCACCGCGATGCCGAAGTTCGGCGGCAGCAGGTTGGTGTTCCACTCGAACGTCGTGAGGAAGTTCCCGTGGTCCTCGCTGATCGCGTTGGCCGCGCGATAGGTGAGGAAGGCCGCGATGGCGGCCATGATCACCAGGAGGAAGATGCCGGACCCGCGGGAGAGACCGATGAAGACACGGTCTCCGGTGCGGGAGGCGCCGCGGTCGGCGATCTTCGTGCCGGGCGCGGAAGTCTGTGGGGTGGGGGGTGGCGCTTCAGTGTTCTGTGTCGTTATGTCCATGAGGATTCTCCGGTCTGCGGAACCGTAAGGGGTGGCGGCGACCGTCGTGTGGTCAACTGTGCGGATGGCGTCAGCGGCGGAGGAGAGTTCTCTTATAAACATCTGACTCTGGCGAGGAAAGTGCGAGTG
>NZ_JBHWEL010000069.1:23257-42528 GCF_042734135.1 Streptomyces sp. NPDC059668
ATTTGTTGCCCTCGATCTTGTTGTGTGGGGCGAACGTGTGGGGGGGGGGGCGCGGGGGGGGGGTCCGGGGGGGGGGGGGCCCACGGGGGGGGCGGGGCCCCCCACGCTCAGGTCAGCTCAGGTTCGCGACGGCGGCGCGGACCTTGGTGATGATCTCGGCGGGGATGGGCGCGTACTTGGCGTCGGTCAGAAGCTTCTGACCGTCCTCGCTCGCGATGTAGTTGAGGAAGGCCTTCGTGGCGGGCAGGGTGTCCGCCTTGTTGCCCTTCTCGCAGACGATCTCGTAGGTGACCAGGGTGAGCGGGTAGGCGCCCTCCTCGGTCGGCTTGTAGTTCAGGCCGAGCGACAGGTCGTTGCCGGTGCCCTTGACCTGGGCGCTGGCGATCGCCTTGGTGGCGTTCTCGACGCTGGCCTTGACCGGGGTGGCGGCGTCCGTCTTGAGGTCGACGGTGCTGATGCCGTCAGCGGCGTAGGAGAGCTCGAAGTAGGAGATCGCGCCGGCGGTCTGCTTGACCTGCTGGGCGAGACCGGAGGAGCCCTGCGCGGACTGGCCGCCCTTGGCCTGCCACGCCTTGCCGCCGGAGTAGTTCCAGTCGGACGGGGAGACGGCCTTCAGGTACTTGGTGAAGTTGTCCGTGGTGCCGGACTCGTCCGAGCGGTGGAACGCCTGGATCTTGGTGCTGGGCAGCTTCGCGGTCGGGTTGAGCTTCGCGATCGCGTCGTCGTTCCACTTCGTGATCTTGCCGTCGAAGATCTTGGCGATGGTGGAGGCGTCGAGGACGAGGCCGTCCACGCCCGGCAGGTTGTAGCCGATCGCGATCGGGCCGCCGACCATCGGGAGGTCGATCGCCGGGTTGCCGCCACAGGCCTTCGCGGCCGCGCCGACCTCTTCGGGCTTCAGCGGGGAGTCCGAACCGGCGAACGCGGTCTGGCCCTGCGTGAACGCCGTGACACCGGCACCCGAACCCGTCGGGTTGTAGTTGATCTGGACGCCGGAGCAGGCCTGGGTGAACTGCTTCACCCAGGCGTCTATGGCGTTCTTCTGCGCGGAGGAGCCGGAGGCCTGCAGCTGACCCTTGGCGTCGTCGCACTTGATGGAGCTGGCGCTCGTGGCGGCGGAGGTCGCCTTGTCGCCACCGTTGCTCTTGCCACCGGTGTCGTCCGAGCCGCACGCCGTGAGGGCCAGGGCGCCGGAGACGGCGACGGCACCGAGCGAGAGGGCGCGAAGCCGGTTCTTGCGCTGAAGCTTCACTTTTCGGGAGTTCCTTCCAGGAGCCGCCGTCGAGTGGCGGCGTGCGATGTCGGTGGTAGGCGGAAGCCGTGTCCCAGGACTTGCCTGGGACGCGGTCCGCACCGCGTAAGGCCGAAATTAGGCAGAAGAGGTGAAGGCGCCGATGGCCATAAGTGAACGGAGGGTGAACCCCTGCGGTCGGTGCGGTGAGGTCACGGAACGCTTACGTCGAGGACACAGGGTGGTTTCCGACAACTCGGATCTCCCTGGTAACTCTAGGCAACCAGACGCAATCGTTCAGGTTACGGGGCAAGCGGCCGAACGGAACCTGGTGCGGCAGGGCGCACGCGTACGGCGCACGGACATGTCGCACCGGCGCGTGCGCCCAGGCGGGGTGCGACGGCGTGCGCCGGTCTCCAGGTCCGCTCGACGGTCCGCCCTCGACGGTCGGCTCCCGACGGCCCGTACCGGACGGCCCATCGAGGGGCGTCGGCCGGCACCGAGCTACGCCAGATGCAGTGAGTGGAGCAGCGCGTCGACCAGGTCGCGGTCCCTGGGCTGGGTCAGGCGGTGCCGGGCCGCGGTCGGCGGGAGCCACAGGACGCGGTCGACCTCGCTGTTCGGCCGGAAGGAGCCGTCGGCCGCCTCGGCCGCCCAGTAGCGGACCTCCTTGGCGCGTCCGCCGACGAGGTATCCGAGCGTGGGCAGGGTGGCGCCCGGCATCGCGGAGTACCCCGTCTCCTCCTCGACCTCCCGCAGCGCCCCCGCCAGGGCGTCCTCGGCGCGCTTGAGCTTGCCCTTGGGATGCGACCAGTCGTCGTACTTCGGCCGGTGGACCAGACAGACCTCGAGCTCGCCGTCGACGGGCGAGCGGCGCCACAGGACGCAGCCCGCCGCCCTGATGATGTCGGTGCCGTCGGTCATGGGGCCTCCCTCAGGGGGTGCGTACGGCTTCCTTCTGCCAGCTCTGCTGGAACGCGAAGCGTGCCGCCTCCACCTCGTGCCGCTGGTCGGCGTGGAGCACGCCGAGCGCGTACGCGGTCGCCGGGGCGATGCGCGGGGTGCGGGCCGCCGACGCCGCGGCCGCGGCCGCCTCCGCCGCGTCCCGGTGCCGGTCGAGGGCCTGCCCCGCGCCGAGCAGCCGTACGTCGGCGGGGACGCCCTCCTGGTAGAGGCACTCGCGCGCGTAGCGGTGCAGCCGCAGCAGCAGCCGGACCTGGTGCCAGGGCGCGTCCTGGGGGTGCGGAGCGGCGTCCGCGGAGAGGCCGTGCACCAGGGCCTCCGCGTTGTACGGATGGCCCGCGGTGAGCAGCGGCAGCGCGGCGACCGCGTCGATGAGCCGGTCCTGCGCGGCGGCCGCCAGCGGACGCAGATCCGCGGCGGTGGCCGCCGTGGTGAGCGGTACCTCGCTCGCCAGCACGGCGACGCTGTCCGCGACCGCGTGGAAGCGGGAGGAACCCAGCGCCTGGAGTGCCGCCGAGTGCGCCCGGGTGCGCGCGAGGGTCAGCTGCCGGTCGAGCAGGGCGCCCGCCTTCGCCGCCCCGATGGTCAGGTGGCCCTTGGGCGGCACGTCGGCGCCGCCCGCGGACTGCGTGGGGAAGCCGGTCGGGCCGGTCGGGCCGGAGAGCCGGTTCAGCGCGCCGAGCAGCCGCTCCAGGCGGGCCGCGTAGGCGTGCTCGCGCGCCAGGGTGCCCGACAGCCAGGCGAGTTCGGGGCGCATCCCCTCCGACCAGTCCGTGTCGAGGAGCGGCCGGAAGGTGTGCAGGGTGCCGCTGATGCGGCGGGCCGAGCGGCGCAGGGCGCGGGCCGCGTCGACCGAATCCGCCGAGCCGCCCGCCGCGGCGCCGGTCTCCCGGTGCTGCCGCAGCGAGCGGAGGAACTCCGTGGCCTGGTCCCGCAGATAGTCCGCGAGGACCTCGCCGACGGGCGTGCCGCCCTGCTCACGGGGGTCCCGCCGGTCGGGCGGGGCCGCGAGCCGGGGCGGGGACCCGGCCGTGGGGTCGGTGGGGTCAAGGTGTTGCTGTGCCACGCCGGCGCCTCCGGGCGTCTATGAGCATCTCCTGGACGTTCCGCAGCGGTTGGCCGTCCTGGTCGGTCGCGTGCCGGGTCCATTCGCCGTCCGGGCCCAGGTGCCAGGAAGCGGTGGTGTCCGACATCCCGGTCTCGAACAGCCGGCTGAGGGCTGCCCGGTGGGCCGGGTCGGTGATCCTGACAAGGGCCTCGATCCGCCGGTCGAGGTTGCGGTGCATCATGTCGGCGCTGCCGATCCACACCTCGGGCTCGCCGCCGTTACCGAACGCGAAGACCCGTGAGTGTTCCAGGAAGCGGCCGAGCACGGACCGGACCCGTATGTTTTCGGACAGGCCCGTGACGCCGGGCCGGACCGCGCAGATGCCGCGCACCCACACGTCGACGGGGACTCCGGCCTGGGACGCGCGGTACAGCGCGTCGATGATGGCCTCGTCCACGATCGAGTTGCACTTGATGCGGACGTAGGCGGGGCGTCCGGCGTTGTGGTGCTGGACTTCCTTGTTGATCCGCGCGATCAGGCCGTCGCGCAGCGACTTGGGGGCGACCAGGAGCCGGCGGTAGGTCTCGCGGCGCGAGTAGCCGGAGAGCCGGTTGAAGAGGTCGGAGAGGTCCGCGCCGACCTGCGGGTCGGCGGTGAGCAGTCCGAGGTCCTCGTACAGCCGGGCGGTCTTGGGGTGGTAGTTGCCGGTGCCGACGTGGCTGTAGCGGCGCAGGGTGTCGCCCTCCTGCCGTACCACCAGCGACAGCTTGCAGTGGGTCTTCAGCCCGACGAGCCCGTACACGACGTGGCAGCCGGACTCCTCCAGCTTCCTGGCCCACTTGATGTTGGCCTGTTCGTCGAAGCGTGCCTTGATCTCGACGAGGACGAGGACCTGCTTGCCGGACTCGGCGGCGTCTATCAGCGCGTCGACGATGGGCGAGTCACCCGACGTCCGGTACAGCGTCTGCTTGATCGCCAGGACGTCCGGGTCGCTCGCCGCCTGTTCCAGGAAGGCCTGTACGGAGGTGGAGAACGAGTCGTACGGGTGGTGCAGCAGGACGTCGCGCTCGCGCAGGGCGGCGAAGATGTCGGGCGCGGACGCGGACTCGACCTCGGCGAGGTCGCGGTGGGTGCCCGCGATGAACTTCGGGTACTTCAGCTCGGGCCGGTCGAGGGCGCCGATGCCGAACAGGCCGGTGAGGTCCAGCGGGCCCGGCAGCGGGTACACCTCGGCCTCGGAGATCTTCAGTTCCCGTACCAGCAGGTCGAGGACGTACCGGTCGATGGACTCCTCGACCTCCAGGCGCACCGGCGGCCCGAAGCGGCGCCGCATGAGCTCCTTCTCCAGGGCCTGGAGAAGGTTCTCGGTGTCGTCCTCCTCGACCTCGAGGTCCTCGTTGCGGGTGAGCCGGAAGGTGTGGTGTTCCAGCACCTCCATGCCCGGGAAGAGCTCCTCCAGGTGGGCCGCGATCACGTCCTCGATGGGGACGTAGCGGTCCGGGGAGGCCTCCAGGAAGCGGGAGAGCAGCGGCGGGACCTTGACGCGCGCGAAGTGCCGGTGACCGCTGACCGGGTTCCGTACGACCACGGCCAGGTTCAGGGACAGGCCGGAGATGTACGGGAAGGGGTGCGCGGGGTCGACCGCCAGCGGGGTCAGGACCGGGAAGATCTGGTGCCGGAAGAGCGTGAAGAGGCGGGCCTGCTCCTTCTCGGTGAGCTCGCTCCAGCGGACCAGGTGGATGCCCTCCTCCGCGAGCGCGGGGGCGACGTCCTCCTGGTAGCAGGCCGCGTGCCGGGCCATGAGTTCGCGGGAGCGGGCCCAGATCATCTCCAGGACCTCGCGCGGTTGCAGGCCGGAGGCGGACTTGGTGGCGACGCCGGTCGCGATGCGGCGCTTGAGGCCGGCCACCCGGACCATGAAGAACTCGTCCAGGTTGCTGGCGAAGATCGCCAGGAACTTCGCCCGTTCGAGGAGGGGCGTGCTCGGGTCCTCGGCGAGTTCCAGTACGCGTTCGTTGAACGCCAGCCAGCTGCGTTCCCGGTCCAGGAACCGGCCCTGCGGGAGCTGGACGCCGTCCTGCACCGTGTCCTCGTACGCGTCGAGGTCGGCGTCGAGGTCGGGCTCCAGGTCGGAGACGTTGGCGGCGACGGTGTGCGGCCGGTGAGCGGCGATGGAGCCGACGGACGGCTGCGGGTGCTGGACCTGTGCCTGGGCGCTGGGCTGGTTCATGGACCCATTCTTCCGCGCCGGACGCGAGACCGGCGCGTCGGAGAGGGCGGGCGGCAGCGCGGCGAGGCGGATGATGGCTCCCCGGCTCTCGGCTTCGTCCGACCGGGGGCGCCCCTGGCGGGGCACCGACACGGGTTCGTCCGCCGTCGACGGCTGGGGCTCGTTCTCCGGTGGAGGCGAAGGCTCTGGCACGGCGGGCTTCATTGGCTGAGCGTCGCAAGCTCGTCTGAATCGATGGTTACGGCGACATGACGTGCGGGATATCGGGGAGAGGCCCCCGGACGTCCACCTGTCCGGGGGCCGCGCGCGTCCCCACCCCCGTGAGGGACGTACGGACAGGTCGTACGGGCTGTTTGCGCCCCTTCCCGCCGGGCGGGGCCGCCGAGCTACGCGGTGCGGCGGCGCAGCAGCCGGAAGGCGGTGACGGTGGCCGCGGTGGCGACGGCGAGCACGATGCCGGTCTCCACCAGGTGAAGGGGCCAGAAGTGGGAGACCGGGTGGTACACGGAGTAGTGGCCGGTGATCCCGTGGTCGGCCGCACAGCGTGCGACCCGCGCGGCCGTGCCGACGCACTGCCCGTAGTCGGGGTTCGCGACCCGGTGGCCGTGGACGAGCACCCCGTTCTCCAGCTGCCAGGCCCGGTGGGGGACGCCGGCCGCGGTGGTGCCGGTCCGGGTGACCTTGGGCCACAGGTCGGCGCGGTAGGTCCCCAGGACCTGGTTGATCAGCAGCATCACGGCGAGGGTGACGCCGAGGGCGGGCAGCGCGCGTCCGAGCAGCAGGCCGGCGAGCGCGCCGACGGCGAGCGCGCACAGGCCGTACGCGACCGTCGCGGGGCCCAGGGCGACGAAGGTGCTGAAGCCGCTCCAGCCGTCGTCCAGCCGGTCCGGGTTGTTCGACCAGGCCCAGCGGAACAGCGGTACGAGCACCGCGCCGCCGAGCGTGACGGCCACGGCGGGCACCGCGAGCCGGGCGGTCAGCCAGCGTGCCGGCGACACCGACTGGGTCCAGGCGAGCTGCGCGGTGCCCGACTCCAGTTCGCGGGCGACCAGGGAGGCGCCCGCCCAGGCGGCGACGGCGTAGAAGGCGTAGCACAGCACGACGGCGGCCCAGCGGACGGTGGTGCCGTAGTCGTCGGTGGCGGTGAGGAAGCAGGTGTCGTGGTGTGCGCAGTAGGCGAGCTCCGCACGGGCCTTGTCGGCCTGGATCTCGACCGCCCACACCAGGAGCCCGGCGAGGGCGGCCACGAACGCGCCCCACAGGGCCAGTGCCGGACGGTGCAGGCGCAGGACGGTCCACGGGAGCCCGTTGACGGTGTTCATCGGCGGCCCTCCTTCGGGGCGGTGCCCAGCTGCCGGGTCAGCAGCCGGAAGGCGGTGAGGACGGCGAGCGCGGTGAGGGCCAGGACGATCCCGGTCGCCACCCACTGGAGGGGCCAGTAGTGGGAGTACGGGTGGGAGTCGCTGTAGAAGCGGACGACGTGCAGCTTCGTGTACAGCTCGCGGCACGGGAGGCTGAGGTCGCTGCCGCAGTGCGGGTCGGTGAGGTGGCCCCCGGTGGAGGTGAGGAGGCCTTCGTCGACGGTGAGGCCGAGGCTCTTGGGGCCGTTGTGGTGCAGGTCGGTGACGGTCCGCACCGTCGGCCACAGGTGCGGCAGGGCCAGACCGGTGCCGAGGCCGACGGCGGCCGTGCAGAGCACCGACAGGGCGAGCGCGGCCAGCGAGCGGCGCAGCGCGAGTCCGGTCAGCGCGCCGGCGGCCAGACCGAACAGGGCGAGGGCGACGGTGGTCGGCCCGTTGGCGTGGAAGGTGAGGGCGTCGGTCCAGTCCTTGGCGGTGTCGATCCGCTGCCGGCTCCTGCTCCAGGCCAGCTGGTGCAGCAGGACCAGCGCGCTCGTCCCGGCGGTGACGAGTGCGGCCGGGAGGGCCAGCTTGACGGTGAGCCAGCGGGCCGGGGAGACCGACTGGGTCCAGGAGAGCCGCGCGGTGCCGGTCTCCAGTTCGCGGCCGAACAGCGACGCGCCCGCCCAGGCGGCGACGAGGAACGGCACGCAGGTCACCGCGATGGTGGCGTACTGGGAGAAGGACTTGTAGACGAGGATCGAGTCCTGGTCGTAGGCGCAGGCGGCCTCCCGGCAGTGGTCGTACTGCCGCCACGCGGTGGCCGCCGCGTCCATCGCCGGGCCGTGCAGCCACAGCAGCAGGACGGTGAGGACGGCGAACAGGCCGGCCCCGGCGTACAGGGCCGGGCGGTGCAGCCGCAGTACCGTCCGGACCAGTCCGCGCGAGGCCGACGGGCGGCGGCCGGGGGCCGCCGGGGCGCCGGTGGTGCTGAGCGTGGTCATGCGGCGGGCTCCTGGGCGCGGGCGGGTGTGAGGATCAGTGCGGGTGCGGCGGGGTTGCGCAGGTGGGCGAGGACCAGCTCCTCCAGCGAGGGCACGGTGGCTCCGGCCTCGGCGGGGTACGGGCCCTGCGGGCGGATCAGGGCGGTCTGCTGGCGTCCGGTGGTGCGGGACTCGACCACGGTGTGCGGGGCGAGGTCGCGGACCGGGCCGGTGGTCAGGGTGTGCGCGGCCAGCAGGTCGTCCAGGTCGCCCGCCAGCCGTACCCGGCCGTCGCCTATCAGCAGCAGGTAGTCGCAGGAGCCCTCCAGTTCGGCGACGACGTGCGAGGACATCACGACCGTCGTCCCGTACTCGGCGGCCTCGGCCATCAGGGTGCCCATCAGTTCGTGCCGGGCGAGCGGGTCGAGGTCGGCCATCGGCTCGTCCAGGAGCAGGAGTTCGGGCCGTTTGCCGAGGGCGAGGGCGAGGGCCACCCGGGTGCGCTGGCCGCCGGAGAGCGCGCGGATCCTCTTCTTCGGGTCGAGGCCGCCCACCTCGTACGCGATCCGCCCGGCGACCCGGTCGTCCCAGCGGGCGGGGTTGAGCTCCTGGCCCAGGCGCAGCGTCTGGTCCACGGTGAGCTGCGGGTAGAGCGGCTTGTCCTGGGCGACGTACGCGACGCGTTCGCGGGCGGCGGCCGGGTGGGTGCCGAGCACGGTGACCGTGCCCTCGGTGGGGGCGAGCAGGCCGGCCGCGTGGGACAGCAGGGTCGACTTGCCCGCGCCGTTGGGACCGACGACGGCGCAGACGCGTCCCGCGGGGAGCCGGAAGGAGCACGTGCGCAGTGCCCAGCTCCCGCGTCGCCCGAAGCGCTTGCCGAGCCCGGCCGCCTCGATGGCGGTGTTGCTCATTCCTGGTCTCCCTTGGCGTGTTCCTGAGTGAAGCGGTCGTCGAGAGCGGAGGCGAAGAGCGCCGCCATGTCGTCCCGGCCGAGCCCCGCCTCGTGAGCCCGTGTCACCCAGGCGTCCAGTTCGGCGCGCAGGGGTGAGTCGGCGGGGGTGGTGGTGCCGAGCGAGCGGCGTACGAAGGTGCCGAGACCGCGTCTGGCCTCGACCAGGCCTTCGCGCTCCAGCTCGCGGTAGGCCTTGAGGACGGTGTTCGGATTGATCGCGGTGGCCTCCACGACCTCGCGGGCCGTGGGGAGCTTGTCGCCGGGTTCGAGCAGGCCCAGGCGCAGGGCCTGTTTGGTCTGCTGGACGATCTGGACGTACGTGGCGACACCGCTGCGCCGGTCGATGCGGTACTCCACCACTCGGCAACCACCCTTTCACTAATTGAGTAGTGAAAGGGTGGTGCAAGAGGGTGCCGTGAGTCAAGTGCGAAATCCGTCGGTGAGAACGTGAACCGATCGCCGGGGCTCGTCCGATGAGGTGACGTGAGGGAAACGAGAAGCGACGGGGAGCTGCTGCGGGCCATCGCGGCGGACGGGGACCGTCGCGCCTTCGAGGAGCTGTACCGGCGCTACGCGCCGTGGCTGACCGCGCGCCTGCGCGGCCGGTGCGCGGACGCCGGGGTCGTCGACGACGTCGTACAGGAGACCTTCCTCGCCGTCTGGCGCGGCACCGCGCGCTACCGGGAGGACGGTGACGCGGCCGGCTGGCTCTGGCGCGTCGGCTCCCGGCGGCTGGTCGACACCCTGCGCGGCGACGGCGCACGCGGCCGGATGCGGCAGGCGCTGGCCCGCCTGCGCCACCGGGACGAGGCGTCCGCCGAGGAACGCGTGCTCGCGGGGGTGGAGCACGGAGACCTCGCGGGCGCCCTGGTCCGGCTCTCGCCCGAACTGCGGGCGGTGCTCCAGGCCACGGTGATCGACGGCCTCACCACCAGAGAGGCGGCCGTCCTGCTCGGCATTCCGCCCGGCACGGTCAAGACGCGGGCCCTGCGGGCGCGCAAGCAGCTGCGGGAGGCACTGGCATGAGCGGTATCGACAAGGACACCGGCACGGCCTGGCACCTGCCGGAGGAGGACATCCGGGACTATGCGCGAGGCGGACTCGCCCCGCCCCGGCTCTGGTCCGCGGACACCCACCTCGCCGCGTGCGCGCCATGCCGGGAGACACTCGCCGCGGTGGCCGACCCGGTCGCACTGGACGCCGGCTGGGAGCGGCTCGACGCCGAACTGGACGCGCCCCGGCCGCGCCTGTTCGAGTCACTGCTGCTGCGCATCGGCGTCGCCGACCACACCGCGCGCCTGCTGGCCGCCACACCCGTGCTGCGCCGCTCCTGGCTGGGCGCGGTCGCCGCCGTGCTGGTCATGACCGTGGCGGCGGCCAACTCGGCGCAGTCCGCCGCCGCGCCCAACCTGTTCCTGGCCCTCGCGCCGCTGCTCCCACTCGCCGGGGTCGCGCTGTCGTACGGGCCCGTGCTCGACCCCACGTACGAGATGGCGGTCGTCTCACCGACGCACGGGTTCCGGCTGCTCATGATCCGCACGCTCGCCGTGCTGACCGTCGTCCTCGTCCTCAACGGTCTCGCCACCCTCGCCCTGCCCTCGTACGGGCTGCGCGCGCTGGCCTGGCTGCTGCCCGCGCTGGCCCTCACCGGGACCGGACTCGCGCTGACGCCCCGGCTGGGCCCGGTGCTCGCGCCCGGCCTGGTCGCCACGGCGTGGGTGACGCTGCTCGCGCTGACGGCGTCGGCGGCCGGGCCCCACCACGGGACGCTCGCGCCGTTCACCGCGGCCGGGCAGGGGATCGCCGCGGCGGTGGCCGCGCTGGCCGCCGGACTGCTGTACCTGGCGCGCGACGGGTTCGACGCGTCGTCCCCCCGGAGGCTGTTCCAGGGGTTCATCGGAGGAGGCACGGGATGACGGACCGCACACCACCCGCTCGGGCCACGGCGGACTCACCGGCCGGGCCGGTCGTCACGGTCACCCGGAGAGAGCGGCGGCTGCGCCTCCTGAAGGCCCTACTGCTGACGGCCCTCTCGCTCGCGGCGTTCGCGGCCGAGCTGCTCCTCCTGGCCCTCCGCTCCCCGGGCCGCCGACGGTCCTCCGGAGGGGACATCGGCTGGGACGCCGGCGGGTGCGGCGGCGGGAACGACGGCGGGTGCGGCGGGTGAGGCCCCCCGCGGCCACCTTCCCCGCCCACCCCCTCTCCGCGCTCTCCCCCCTCTCCGTCCTCCCCGTCTCTCCCCTCACCTCTTCCTGTCCCTTCTTCGACCACTCCCGCAGGAGCGCCGTATGACCCCCACCGTCTCCGCCTCCGGGCTGAGCCTCAGCTACGGCAGGACCCCTGCCCTCGATGACGTGTCGCTGCGGCTCCAGGAAGGCGTCACCGGGCTCATCGGTCCCAACGGGGCCGGAAAGACCACCCTGTTGCGGGTCCTCGCCACCGCCGTGCCCGCCGACCGGGGCGCCTTCACGGTGCTCGGACACGACCCGGCCACGACCGCGGGGCGCCAGAACGTCCGGCGCGCGCTCGGCTATCTGCCGCAGGCCCCCGGATTCCACCCGGACTTCACGGCCTTCGAGTTCGTCGACTACGTGGCGATCCTGAAGGAGCAGACGGACCGCACGGCCCGCCACCGCGAGGTGCGCCGGGTCCTGGAGTCCGTCGACCTGTCCGACGTGCGCGGCAAGCGGATCAAGAAGCTGTCCGGCGGTATGCGCCAACGGGTCGCGCTGGCCGCGGCCCTCGTCGGCGACCCCGGCTTCCTCGTCCTCGACGAGCCCACCGTGGGCCTCGACCCCGAACAGCGCATGCGCTTCCGGGAACTGATCGCCCGGGCGGGGGAGGAACGCACCGTTCTCCTCTCCACCCACCAGACCGAGGACGTCGCGATGCTCTGCCGGCGCGTCATCGTGATGGCCCGCGGACGCGTCCTCTTCGAGGGCACCCCCGCCGAACTCGCCTCACGCGCCGCGGGCCATGTGTGGAGCAGCTCCGAGCGCGATCCGGCCGCACACGCCGGATGGCGTACCGGCACGGGCTCCTTCCGCAACGTCGGCGACCCGCCCGCGGGCGCCCAGCTCCTCGAACCGACCCTGGAGGACGGGTACTTGCTCACCCTCGACGGCGTGGCCGCGGAGGTGACGGCGGGATGAGCACCGTACTGGAGACCCCCGCCAAGGCCGTCGAGCCGGCCCGGGAGCCGCACCCCTGGGCGGCCGTGGCCGCCCTCGCCCGCTTCGAGGCACGCGAGCTGCGCCTCTACGTGTCCTTCCTCGGTGTCGCGCTGCTGTACGTCGCCTGGATCGTGTGGCAGTGCGTGAGCCGGACGGGCGACTACCCCGTGCTGCAGGACGTCGACCGGGCCACCCAGAGCATGCCGATACTCGTCGGCCTCTCGGTGATGCTGTGCGTCAACCGCGCCGTCCGGCGCTCCCACCGCGACGACACGGACCGCCATTTCGCGGTGCTGGTCGTCGAGCCGTGGCGGCGTACCGTCGCCCACGTCCTGTCCGTCGTCCCCGCGGCCCTGTTCGTCGCGGTCTGCGTCACCGCCCAGTTCACCTGGGAGGCGCTGAAGCCCGGTGCCGTCGGGCACGGCTCACCGGCCGAACTGGCCGTCGGCCCGCTGACGGTCCTGCTGTTCGGCGCGCTCGGTGTCCTCCTCGGCCGCCTGGTCCCGTCCGCCGTCGCCGCGCCGGTCCTCCTCGTCTTCCTGCTCTTCACCCAGGCCCTCGGCGGGAGCACCTCCCGCGGGACCGGCTGGACGGACTGGCTGTCCCCGGTCGTCACCGAGACCGGCGCCAGGCCGTTCCCCTCCGACCTGCTGGGCCGCCCCGCCGCCTGGCACGCGCTGTACCTCCTCGGGCTCGCCCTGTTCGTGGCCGTTCTCGCCGTGCTGGCCGGCGGCGGGCGCACGAGGACCGTCCAGGTGGTCCTCGCGGGGGCGCTCGCCCTGACGCTGGTGGGGGCGGTCGCGCAGTCCGGCGGCACCCCGGCCGCGACGGTCGCGGCCCGCGAACGGGCCTCGCTCACCCCCGAGAAGGTCCAGACGTGCCTGGAGCACGGCACCTCGATGTACTGCGCCTTCCCTGAATGGAAGGGACGCACGGCCGACTGGGCCGCGGTCGTCGACCGGGTCCGGGGTCTCGCGGGCGGCGCCGCCTGGGGAAAGCGGCTGACCGTGCGCCAGCGCGTCGACGCCCGCTCCGGGCTGGCGGACAACCCCGCCCTCGAACCGTCCACCGTGCCCGGCCAGGTGACCGTGGGCACCGCGTGGGGCGGCAACCGGGTCACGGAGTTCGCGGTCGCCGCCGCGTCCGTCCTGGTCGCGGGGGACGAGAAGGCGGGCAGCGCGGTGTGCGACGCCCGCATGGTGACCATCATGTGGCTGGCGCTGGGCGCGGAGTCCGACCCGATGACCCTCTTCCGGAACGTCCGCCTCGACGACAGCGTCACGGGCTCCGCCATCGTCCTGGCCCCCACGGAACCGCTCGCCATGACCAGCGAACAGACGCGGATCGTCCGGGAGTTGCTGAAGATGCCGCGCTACGGCGTCACCGCCAAGGTCAAGGCGCACTGGTCGCAGCTGATCTCCCCGAAGACCTCGACGGCCCGCGTGGCGGAGCTGCTGGGGGTGCCGGCCGGGACGGGTGCGGCGGACCCGGACCAGGACGGCACGTCGTGCGAGGGATGACCGGGCCGGACCCGGACACGGACACGGACACGGGAACGGACCCGAAGACGGGCGCGGACCCGAAGGCGGGCGGGGGCGTACGGACAGTGAGCGCACGATCGGGGGAGTACGTCGTGATCCGCGCCCTGCTGCGGCCCGTCTGGCGCACCCTGCCCCGCGGGCCCCTCGCGGCCTGCGGCGGTCTCGGGCTCCTGCTGGCCGGGATCCCGCGGCTGCTGCCCGGCCGGCCGGACCCGTGGCTGTGCCTCAACCTGCTGCGGGGAGCCGCGCTCGTCCTCGCCGTGGGCCTGGCGTTCCTGCTGGACGACCCGGCACGGCACACCACCGCGCCGGTACCGGCCCGCAGGCCGCTGCGCAGCGGCCTGCGGATGGCGCTGGTGGCCCCGGCCGCCGCGCTCTGGTGGGCGGTCGCGCTGCTCCTCGTACCCGAGCCGGCGCGGCCCCCGGCCGGCGCCCTCACGCTGGAGGCGGCGGCGATCGCCGCGACCGCCCTGGCCGCCGCGTCCGCCGCCGTGCGGTTCACGGACCGGGCCGAGCCCGGTCCGGGCGTCGCGACCGGACTGCTGGTCACCGCCATGACGGTGCCGACCCTGCTGCTGCCCGAACGGTGGTCGCTGGTCGTGTCCGTGAACGACCCGCACTGGGACGCCGCCCACGAGCGGTGGGCGGTGGTCCTGGCCGTGGCCGCACTGATCTGCGCGGTGTGCTGCACGGAACCCGTACGGACGTGGCGGCGGACGGTACCCGCCCGCCGCTGACGGCCCCGGCCCCGGCCGCCCCGCGGCGGCGGGGGCCCGCCCGGGTACGTCACCGCCGCTCGGGTGCGCCGGGTCCGCCCCGGCCGCGGTGGCCCTGGCACCTGATGCGTGGCGCCGCCCGGGTCGGGTCGGGGCCGGACCCCGCGGAGGGCACCGGACCGTTCCCCGATACGGCCGCCGGGTGCGCAGGACCCCGTCCGGGGCAGGGTCGGCCCCCGCCCCGGACGCGCGGGTGCCGCCGAGCTCCGTCAGGACTCGCTGCGGTACATCAGGTCCGTCTCGTGGGTGACGAAACCGAGCCGCTCGTACACGGCCACGGCCGCGCTGTTGTCCGCGTCGACGTAGAGCATGGCGGTCGGCAGAGCCTGCGCCGCGAGATGGCGGAGCCCGATCGTGGTGAGGGCCTTGCCCAGGCCGCCACCCTGGGCGCCGGGGCTGACCCCGAGGACGTAGACCTCGCCGAGGCCCTCCGTGGCGTGGACCTTCGTCCAGTGGAAGCCGACGAGTTCGTCGCCGCGCAGGGCCAGGAAGAACCCGGCCGGGTCGAACCACGGCTCGGCCATGCGGTCGTCCAGGTCGCGCTGGGTGAGGGCGCCCTGCTCGGGATGGTGGGCGAAGGCCTCGGCGTTCAGCGCGAGCCAGGCGGCGTCGTCCCGGCCCGGTACGAAGGCCCGCACGCGCACCCCGTCCGGGAGCTTCGGCTCCGGCAGATCGAGGTCGGTCAACGGCCGTCGCAGCTGGCGCAGTTCGCGGAAGAGGGTGAGTCCGAGGACCTGGGCGAGATGCCGGGCCGCCGAGTGCCCGCCGTGCGCCCACACCCGCAGCCGCTTGCCGGACTCGGCGAGCAGCGCCGAACCCAGCGCCCGTCCGTGCCCGTGCCCGCGGTGCGCCGGGTGCACGACCAGCTCGGCGGCCGGGGCCTCCACCGGGTCGGTGTCCTCCAACTGGGCGTATCCGACCAGCACGTCGCCGAGGGTCAGCAGCAGGTGCCGTACGCCCTCGCGCGCGCCGCCCTTCAGCTGGAGCCGACCCTGCTCGGAGACCGCCTGCTGCCCGTCGGCCAGGGCGGCCTCCGAGAGGAGCCGGAGCACGTCCTCGGCCTGCGCCGGGGAGAGCGCGGCGCGGGTCTCGATGGAGCGGGAGAGCGCGGGGGGTGCGGTGTCGTCGCTGGTCATGGATACGAGGGTACGGCGCGGTCATTTCCGGACAAGGAGTTGGGCGGGGTGGATGTGGAGCGTGGCGGGACGGACGGCCACGCCGGGCGGCGCGCGGCCCCGCGGCGGCTCCCGGTGCCACCCCTCGCGGGCCCCGTGCGTGCGTCCGCCGGTGAGGCGATGGCAACCAGTCCGTAACCCCGAACCCCCTGGTGTGCTACGCGCGTTGATTCTAAAGTGCGTGCAAAGCCACAGCCGTCGCACAGTGATCGTGGCACTCGTAGCTCTCACCGTTTCTCCAGGGGGGACCCCATGCCGCCGACGTTCCGGAACAGACATTCCCATCGCCTCCTCGCGGGCGCCGCGGGCCTGGCCACCGTCGCCGCCCTGGCCGCCGCGATGCCGGCGAGCGCGGGGCAGGACAGGACGACCGCCCGGCACCACCACGGCAGCAGCCGCTACCAGGACGTACAACTGCTGTCCTTCAACGACCTGCACGGCAACCTGGAGCCGCCGTCCGGTTCCTCCGGCCGGGTCACGGAGCTCCAGGCGGACGGGACGACGAAGTCGATCGACGCGGGCGGAGTCGAGTACCTCGCCACGCATCTGCGCGACGCCCGCAAGGGAAACAAGTACTCGATCACGGCCGCCGCCGGTGACATGGTCGGCGCCTCGCCGCTGCTCTCCGGTCTCTTCCACGACGAGCCGACGATCGACGCGCTGAACAAGCTCGACCTGGACGTGACGAGCGTCGGCAACCACGAGTTCGACGAGGGCGCCAAGGAACTGGCCCGCCTGCAGAACGGCGGCTGCCACCCCAAGGACGGCTGCTACGACAAGAAGGCGAAGTTCAAGGGCGCCGACTTCCCCTACCTCGCCGCGAACGTCACCGGCGAGAAGACCGGCAAGCCGATCCTCAAGCCCTACTGGGTGTGGAAGAAGAACGGCGTCAAGGTCGGCTTCATCGGTGTGACCCTCGAAGGCACCCCGAACATCGTGTCGGCGGAGGGCGTCAAGGGCCTGAAGTTCGGTGACGAGGTCGAGACGATCAACAAGTACGCCAGGGTGCTCCAGCGCCAGGGCGTGAAGTCGATCGTCGCGCTGATCCACGAGGGCGGCGCGCCCGCCTCCACGGCGTACAACTACGACTGCGACAGCCCCGGCGCGGGCGACGGCATCTCCGGCCCGATCGTCGACATCGCGAAGAACGTCACGCCGGCCGTCGACGCGCTGGTCACCGGCCACACCCACCAGGCGTACGCGTGCACGATCCCGGACCCGGCGGGCAACCCCCGGATGGTGACGTCGGCCTCCTCCTTCGGCCGTCTCTACACGGACACCACGCTGACGTACGACCGCTGGACGGGCGACATCGCGCGTACGGCGGTGAAGTCCGCGAACCACGTGGTCACCCGTGACGTGGCGAAGGCCGCCGACCTGACGGGCCTGATCGCGAAGTGGAACACCCTCGCCGCCCCCATCGCCTCGCGCCCCATCGGCTACATCGCGGGCGAGATCGGCAACGCCGGCACCGAGTCCCCGCTCGGTGACATGATCGCCGACGCGCAGCTCGCGTACGCCAGGTCGGTCGACCCGGAGGCCGACGTCGCGCTGATGAACCCGGGCGGCATCCGCGCCGGGCTCACCTACACCGCGAGCGGCGGCGAGGGCGACGGCGTGGTGACGTACGGGGAGGCGTACACGGTGCAGCCGTTCGCCAACACCGTCAACCTGGTGAACCTCACCGGCGCCCAGCTGATCACCGCACTCCAGCAGCAGGTCAGCGGGGCGAACGAGGCCGCGCCGAAGATCCTTCAGATCTCCAAGGGCCTGACCTACACGCTGGACCTCACCAAGACGGGCGCCGCCCGCGTGGTGGCCGGCTCGGTCAAGCTCGACGGCACGGCGATCGACCCGGCGGCCGGCTACCGCGTCGCGATGAACTCCTTCCTCGCGGGCGGCGGCGACGGCTTCGCCGAACTCGGCAAGGGCACGAACGTCCTGGTCGGCGGCGACGACCTGGCCGCCTTCGAGACCTACCTGACGGCCAACTCCTCCGCCACGGCGCCGTATCCGGTGCCCTCGGCGGACCGTGTCACGGTCGTCCGGTAGCCGCCGGGGCCGGACACCGGCACCGGCGAAGATCGTGAAGTAGATCGCATCCGGACGGTTGCGGTTGCGGTCGGGGGCGGTACGCATGGTCGGATGAGACGATGCGTACCCCCCACCGCATGACAGCGCATCCCTTTCCGGACGACCACCGGCCGAACCCGCACGACCACCGGTACGACCACCCGCACGACCCGCCGGACCACCGTCCGAACCCGTACGACGAACTGGGCGCCCTGGCCGACGCGGGCCCGCTGGAGGACTTCCTCCACGAGGACGAGCCGGGGAACGGGCCCGACGGCCCGCCGTACGACGAGCCGGACGAGGCGTGGTCCCCGCCCAACCACCGCCGCGGCAGCCGGCGCCGCCGCAGGCACCTCGCGGGACTGCCGTTCGCGATGAAGGCGTCCGTCCTCGTCGTGGCCCTCGCCGCGTTCCTCACGCTCGCCGACCGCTGGGCGGTGCTGTACGCCGAGCACAAGGCCGCGCGGACGCTCGAGGACCAGCTGCACCTGACCGCCGCGCCCGAGGTCGAGATCGGGGGCTTCCCCTTCCTCACCCAACTCGCCGACGACCGGCTGGACTCGGTGCGGGTGACCGTGCCGGACGTGGCCGCCGACCGGGTCTCCCTGGCGAAGGTGTCGGCGACCGCGACACGGGTACGGCTCGACAGCGACGGACCGACCGCCGTGCACGGTGCCCGCATCCCCGAGCTGCACGGCGAGGTACTGCTCTCCTTCGACGACCTGAACCGCGAACTCGGCTCCTCCCAGGTGACGTTCACCGGACACGGCCACGACCGGGTGCGTGCGCGCGGCACCCTGCCGGTCGCCGGACACGACCTGAGGCTCCGGGCCGACGCGCGCATCCGGCGCGACGGGACGCGCGGCATCTCCACCCACATCGGCGGAATGCGCCTGGACATCGGTGACTTGGCGACGTACCGCCCCGGTGCCCGCGCCTCCGAGGGCCTCCACCTCACCCCGCGCTCGGCGGCCCGCCTCGCCGGCCAGACCGCCAGGGCGAGGGCGCTGCTGTCCGTCCCGTCGGTCGTCCACCGGCTCGGGGTGCCGGACGCGGCGGTGCGCGCGGCGCTGCGCGACGACACCGAGCTCGCGTCCCTGACGGGGTCGCGGACCTTCGTCCGGCAGGCGATGCGCCTGAACCTCCTCGACGTGGCGGCGGCCCACCCCGAGCTCCTGCGACGGCTGGGACTGGACCCGGCGCTGCTCGACGGCCTCTCCCGCCTGACCCGCCCCGTCCTCGTCGACCAGCTCTCGCTCGGCTTCCGGCTGCCGCATCCGGCGGACGGACGGATCCGGCTGCGGGACGTACGGGTGGAGCGGGACGGGATACGGGTCGAGGTGACGGGGACGGGGCTGTCGGTCGGGCGTTGACGAGACCCCGCTGCATTCAGCCGTCCCGGCCATCGCGCCGGTAGGTCTCGGGTGCGGGGCGTCATGGGTGCGGGGCGTCATGGGTGGAGCGCCCGAGGCGTCTCGCGACGGGCCCGCCTGCCTCGCGAAGCCCGACCCGCCCTGGCGCCCCGGCAGGCGACGCACGCCCCGGCACGGCGGCCCCACCGTCCCGGCCCCGGCGCGGTGGCCCTCGCCCCGCTCCCCGGCCGGGCAGGTAACGATGCCGCATCGTGCGCGGCCCCGGGAGGAACGGATCGAACGCGGCCCGGGGGCCGGGCGTCACAGGTGCGGGGGGGGGGGCCGCCCCCCCCCCCCCGCACCCCGCCCCCACGCCCCCACACGGGGGAGCCACTCGGGACCTGATAAAAAACCCACCACCCCCCCCCCCCCCG
>NZ_JBHWEL010000069.1:42538-49693 GCF_042734135.1 Streptomyces sp. NPDC059668
GCGCGCGCGGCGCCGCCCGCGTCTGCCGCGCCGCGCGGGCGGGGGGGCGCGGCGGAGCCCCCCCCCCGCGCCCCCCCCCCCCCCCCCCGCACGACTCCGTCCGCCGACGTCCGTCCCTGGGGATCCCATGCGTACGAAGATCACATCCACCGTCGCCGCCCACCTGCTGCTCGCCCTCGCCCTCCTCACCGCCGGATGCGGCGGTGAGGAGGGCGGTCACCACGGCGCGCAGGAACGCCGGGAGGACCGTGCCCGCCGGGTCGCCGAGGCCTGGGACGGATCCGCGGCCGCCCGGACCTGGCGCGCCGGCTACCACCCGATGGGTGAGGCGGTGCAGCCACCCGCGGGCGGCTTCCACGCGGGCGCCGACACCCGCGCCTTCACGACGCAGAACTTCGTCCTGCGCGGCACGCTCCCCACTGCCGGGCCCGCGGAGGGGGAGGTGCGCTGGGGGAGCGGTGACCCGCTCGTCCTGCCGCTGACGACGGCACGCGAGGCGTACGCGTCCGTGGCCCGCGGGGGCGACGACGGTCCGCACCTGACGGTGACCGGGGCGAGGCCGGGCGCGATGACCCTGGCCACCAGCCGTGGTCCGGCGACGGTCCCGGCCTGGCTGTTCACCCTGGAGGGGTACGACACCCCGCTCAAGCGGGCCGCCGTCACCCCCTCGACGCTCCCCCGGCCGCCGATCGGGCCGCAGCGGGAGGTGCCCACGAGCGAACTGGCGCCCCTCGCCGGGCTGGTCGAGGTGGCCGGCGACGGCCGGTCGGTCAGGGTGGCGGCCGGGCACGGGTCCTGCGACGACGGCCCCGCCGTGCACGTGCTGGAGACCGGGGGCAGCGTGGTGCTGTCCGCCTTCGTCACCGGGGAGCGCGAAGGCCCCTGCGCCGGTGTGCTGCTGCGCAAGGAGGTGACGGTACGACTGGCCGGGCGGGTCGGTGACCGCGTCCTCCTGGACGCGTTCACGGGCCGGCCCGTGCCCTACGGGGTGCCGAACGGCGCCTCGCCGAGCTGGCACGGGGTGAGTCCGTGAGCATCCCGCTCCGCGGTCACCCCTGGTCGAGGGCCGTCTCCGGCGGCGGTGTGGGCGCTCCCGGTAGCCGGACGGTCACCACCGTGCCGCCGCCCTCGGCCGGCCGCAGGGACACCTCGCCGCCCGCCTGCTGCACCGTCCGCGCCACTATCGACAGCCCCAGACCGGAGCCGGGGAGGGCGCGGGCGGACGGGGAGCGCCAGAAGCGGTCGAAGACGTGCGGGAGTTCCTCGGCGGGGATGCCGGGTCCGTGGTCGCGGACGGTCAGTTCGCCGTTCTTGAGCACGACGTCGACGGCCTCGCCCTCGGGGCTGAACTTCACCGCGTTGTCCAGGATGTTGACGACGGCCCGCTCCAGCGCGGTGGGCTCCGCCCGGACGTACCAGGGCTGGAGGTCCGCCGTGATCGTCAGCTCCGGACCGCGCAGCCGTGCGCGGCGCAGCGCCGCCTCGACCGTGTCCAGGAGCGGCACGGTCAGCACGGTGTTCGCCTGCTGGCCCGTGTCCGAACGCGAGAGTTCCTGGAGGTCACCGATGAGCGCGGCGAGTTCGGTCATCTGGGCCTTGACGGAGGCGAGGAGCGCCTTGCGGTCGGCCGGGGGGATCGGGCGGCCCGTCTCCTCGCTGCGGGTCAGGAGCTCTATGTTCGTACGCAGGGAGGTCAGGGGCGTACGGAGTTCGTGGCCGGCGTCCGCGATGAGCTGCTGCTGCAGTTCGCGGGAGTTGGCCAGCGCGGACGTCATCGAGTTGAAGGAGCGGGTGAGGCGGGCGATCTCGTCCTCGTTGTCCTCCTCGACCGGGATGCGGATCGAGAGGTCCTCCGTGCGGGCCACGTGTTCCACGGCCTCGGTGAGCTTGTCGACGGGACGCAGGCCCGCCCGGGCGACCGCCAGGCCCGCGGCGCCGGCGCCGACCACACCGATCCCGGAGACCAGCAGCAGGACGAGGGCCAGGTCGTTCAGGGTGGACTGGGTGCCCTTGAGGGGGACGGCCACGAGGTAGGCGTGGTCGCTGTACAGCACCCGGGTGTCGGGGAGTTCGCCGGGGAAGTTCCTGACGAAGAGCGGCATCGTCAGGACCCGTACGTCGTTGCCCTTGCTGTCGGTCCCGTTCCGTGGCCTGCCCTGGTGGAGCTGCGGCTGCGGCTGCGGGTGCTTGGCCACGGCCTTGTCACTGTCGGTCACCTCCACCGTGCCCGCCGAGAAGTCGAAGACACAGACGGTTCCGTCCGCGCCGATCACCTGGGCGTAGTCGTCGAAGCGCTGGAAGCCGCTGTCGCTGCGCGGTTCCTTGTGGCAGCCGTCGAGGGCGGCCTGGACCAAGGCGTACTGCTGGGCGGGCCGCTGGTCCTGGAGGTTCTTGTCGATCTCGTCGTACAGCTTTCCCCGCACGATGAACCAGCAGGTCACCGAGACCGCCGCCACCCCGAAGGCCACCGCCGCCGCCACCAGCAGCGCCAGCCGGGAACGGATCGGCAGGGATCTGAACCGTCTGATCACTCCGCGCCGCCCGAGCGGAGCACGTATCCGACCCCTCGCACGGTGTGCACGAGCCGCGGCTCACCACCCGCCTCGGTCTTGCGGCGCAGGTACATGACGTAGACGTCGAGGGAGTTGGAGGACGGCTCGAAGTCGAAGCCCCAGACGGCCTTCAGGATCTGCTCGCGGGTGAGGACCTGGCGCGGGTGCGCGAGGAACATCTCCAGGAGGGTGAACTCGGTGCGGGTCAGTTCCACGGCCCGGCCCGACCGGGTGACCTCGCGCGTCGCGAGGTCCATCCGCAGGTCGCCGAAGGTGAGCGCGTCCTCGTCCGGGGCGGTGCCCGCCGTCGCCGCGTACGAGCTGCGCCGCAGCAGCGCCCGTACCCGGGCGAACAGCTCGTCCAGCTCGAAGGGCTTGACCAGGTAGTCGTCGGCGCCCGCGTCGAGGCCGGTCACCCGGTCACCGACCGTGTCGCGGGCGGTCAGCATGAGGATGGGGGTCGTCGTGCCGGCCCCGCGCATCCGGCGGGCGGCCGTCAGTCCGTCCATCCGGGGCATCTGGATGTCCAGGACGACCAGTTCGGGCTGGTAGGCGGTGGCCTTCTCCAGCGCGTCCGCGCCGTCGACCGCGACCTCGGTGTCGTATCCCTCGAAGGCGAGGCTGCGCTGGAGTGCTTCGCGCACCGCGGGCTCGTCGTCGACGATCAGGATGCGCTGGGGTTCACGGTCGCCTTCGGCGGGGCTCATGGGCGGGAGTCCTCGGGTGCGGTGGGGTGGAGGGTCTGACGGCCTTCAGCGTCGCACGTTTCCGGGTGGGGGCGGAAAGTGTCAGCGGCGGAAGAACCGTCCGAGTCGGTGGGAAAGGCGCCGGATGCGGGAGAAACGTCCCGTACTGCCGTGAAGCGTTCAGCCCGACAGTGCGGTGAGCCTGTTCAGCGGGACCTTGCGGCGGTGCGGGCGGGTGGCGGGGGTGTGCAGGCCCATCAGCTGCGGGACGGCGGCCGGCGGCAGCGCCACCTCGGCCGACCGCGGCACCGGCAGGTGCAGTTCACGGGCCACGGCGAGGGCCAGGTCGAGCCCGGCCGGGCCGTCGCCCTCGCGGGAGTGCGTGACCGGGGAAATCCGAGAGATCCGCTTCCTGATCATGTCGACCTCCTGGGTGTGCTGTCCTGTGCCGCGCTCTCGCCTGGTGCGCTCGCGTCAGCTGTCGGAGCCGCCGGCCCGCAGGTTCGCCAGGTCGGCCTTGACGGTGTTGATCGGGATGGCGAAGCCGAGGCCCACGCTGCCGGCCGTCGACGAGCTGGACGAGGAGTCCGAAGCCGCCGAGTACATCGCGGAGTTGATGCCGACGATGTTGCCGTTCATGTCGATCAGCGCTCCGCCGGAGTTGCCGGGGTTCAGGGACGCGTCGGTCTGGATCGCCTTGTACGTGGTGGTCGAGGAGCCGGTGTCGCCGTTGAACTGGCGGCCGCCGAACGAGAACGGCCACTGGCCGCTGCCGCCGCCCTGCTGTTGCTGCTGGCCCTGGCTCTCGTCGGTGGAGACGGTCACGTCGCGGTCGAGTGCCGAGACGATGCCGCTGGTGACGGTGCCGGTCAGTCCCTCGGGGGAGCCGATCGCGACGACGTCGTCGCCGACCTGCACGCCGTCCGAGTTGCCGAGCGTGGCGACCTTCAGACCGGAGGGCGCGCCCTCCAGCTTGATCAGCGCGAGGTCCTTCTTGCTGTCGGTGCCGAGGACCTTCGCGGTGTAGGACTTTCCGTCGTTCAGCCGCACCTTGATCGCGGAGGCACCCGAGACGACGTGGTTGTTGGTGACGATCTCGCCGCCGGACGTGATGATCACGCCCGAACCGGTGGACGAGCCCGCGTTCGAGGTCGCGCCGACCTCGACGATGCTCGGGCTGACCGCCTGGGCGACCCCGGCGACGGTGCCCCTCTTGGCCGTGGGCACCACGGTGGTGCTGGTGCTGCTGGACGCGGTGTCCTTGCCGGTCAGCTCCTGGATGCCGTACGCGGTGCCACCCCCGATGGCGGCGGCCACGATCGCGACCGCGGCGATCAGGGCCAGCGGGCCCCTCGCGGGCTTCTTCCGCGCGGTCCCGGGCGGCACGGGGGCCGCGGACAGCACCGCGGTGGAGCCGGCCTGCGGCTCGGGGTGTCCCGGGTACGCCGCACCGCCTCCGGCGCCCTGACCGCCGCCCGCGCCGCTGCCGCCCTGACCGGAGCCCGGCCACACGGTGGTGCCCGGTTCGACGGCGACCGGCGGGGCCGGCGCGTACGCCGGCGGGGGCGGCCACTCGGGGTTCACGGGAGAGGGAGCGGAAGCGGGCTGCTGCCGGAGGTACGGGGACTGGTGGTCGTCGCCCTGGGGATACTCGCCGCTGCGGCGGAAGCTCTCGGTCATGACATGAGACTCCCGCGCGATCATGAGAGCTCCCTGAGTCCCCGCTGAGAAGCCCGACAGAACCTCGTATGCCCGATATAAAGCCGCCCGGCCCCCGCGCGGGCCAGGTGAACAAAGGGTTGCGTCAGAGTGATGTCACGGAATGTGACGGACGAATACTTGAATGTCTGCTGTGTAGTACATGTGTTCTGGGGCGGGTGAGGCCTACGATCACCGCGCCGGAGGGGGGCTCCGCGGTGGTGCCTGAAGCGATGAGGGCGGTTGGTCGGCCATGGCCGGCGACCGCCGGCGTCGGTCGGGCCGGTGCGTCGTACGCCCCTTTCGGGCCACTCACGTCATGACACACCCGCACCCATTCCAGGAGCCCTGAGTGATACGTGCTCTGCGCGACCGCTGGAGACGCCCCGTCACGGCGTTGCCCACGGCCGCTCTCGCGTTGGCGCTGACCTGCGCCGGCGCTCTCGCGGCGCAGCCCGCCCAGGCGGCGGACGGACCGTCGCTGCCGACGGTCGGCCAGGCCCAGCCCGTGAAGCCGACCGTCTCCGACAAGGAGCTGCGCAACCGGGTCGCCGAGGCCGTCAAGGACCAGGCGACCCCGGCGACGAGCCCCAAGAAGACGCCGTTCATCATCGGCGGCAGCCAGACGACCATCTCCTCCGCGCCGTGGATGGTCCAGCTCTCCTACTACGACAGCGCGGCCGACACCGGCTACTTCTGCGGCGGCACGCTCGTCGCCCCGAACAAGGTCCTGACGGCCGCCCACTGCGTCGCCGGCCTGAACTGGGTCAAGAACGGCGCGGTGGTGGCCGGTGCCACCGGTCTGCTCGACGACACGACCGGTACGGTCGCGGGCGTCTACCGCCAGTGGAACCACCCGCACTACAACAGCGACACCGTGCAGAACGACATCGCGGTGCTCACCCTGGACCGGCCGCTGGAGCAGCAGTGGCAGCGGCTGGTGGCCGCCGGCGACAGCGCCTCCTACAAGGCGGGCGGCTCCGCCACCGTCTACGGCTGGGGCCTGACCTCCGGCGCCGACGGTGCCGACCTGTCGGCCACGCTGCGCAAGGTGACCCTGCCCGTGGTGGCCGACTCCACCTGCAACAGCGCGATGAACGCGGTCCTCCACGAGGACGACTTCGTCGAGGGCTCGATGTTCTGCGCCGGCACCCCGGCGACCGGCACCGACGAGGGCACCAAGAGCCCCTGCAACGGTGACTCCGGCGGTCCGGTGATCGTCGGCGGCAAGGTCGTCGGCATCGTCTCGTGGGGCGTCGCCGGCTGCACCGCGAAGGGCGCCTACCCCGTCTTCACCAAGGTGTCCTCGTACACCTGGGCCGCGCAGCCGCGCATCGACGACGCGGACCTGACCTTCGACGGCAAGGCCGACCTGCTGGAGCGCACCCCCTCCGGGGGCCTGTTCGAGCAGGACAGCAAGGGCACCTCGCTCGCCGCGCGCGCCTTCCAGAGCAGCGGCTGGCAGAACGCCAGCTGGGGCCTGCAGGCCGACCTGGACCGTGACTTCTTCCAGGACCTGATCATCCGCGACAAGGGTGACGGCAAGCTGTACCGCAGCTACCTGAACCACAGCTCGGACGAGTTCGAGTGGATGCAGATCAGCTCGGTGTGGGGCGGCTACAAGTCGTACGCCATTCCCGGCGACATGACCGGTGACGCCCGCCCCGACCTGGTCGCGGTGGACGCCGACGGTTCGGTCTACCTCTACCCGGGCAAGGGCAACGGCGAGTTCTACGGCCGCGTCAAGGTCGTCAACAAGGCCTGGAAGAACGTCAAGATCTTCGGCCACGGCGACCTGTCCGGCGACGGCCGTGCCGACCTGCTGGTCCGCAACAGCTCCGGCGTCCTGTACCTCTACCGGGGCACGCAGGTCGAGCACACCCCGTGGTCGGCGCGGATCCAGGCGCGTACGGGCTGGAACTTCACCTCGTACGTCTCCAACGGTGACGTCACGGGCGACGGCATCGCCGATGTCATCACCCGCGACTCGGCCGGCAAGCTCTGGCTCTACCCCGGCACCAACAAGGCCTCCAGCAGCCTCTTCGGCTCGCGGGTCAGCCTGGGTTCCGGCTTCAACCAGTACAACCTGCTGTTCTAGCCGGTAGTACGGCAAACGCGTCGGGGGCCCGCGCCGCCGCCGCCGCCGCGCGGGTCTCTGGGTGGGGGGGTAAAATCTGGCGGCGCCCGCGGGGGCCCCCCGGCGCCGCCCACCCCCCCCC
>NZ_JBHWEL010000070.1:0-8529 GCF_042734135.1 Streptomyces sp. NPDC059668
TGTGTAATAGAGAGAGGGCTGGAGATGCGCGCCCGCGCTGGAGACACCAGACGCGGCCGGCGCCCACGCGCCGGGGCCGGGGCGCAGCCCCGCCCCTCCAGGGGCGCGGGGAACTGCGCGACCAGCCCCCACCGGCCGGCACCCGAACACCCCATCCGCCGCCAGAGGCAGGGGCGCGGGGAACTGCGGGACCAGCCCCCACACACCCGCACCCGAAAAGGACCCCGCGTCAGGGACGCGTGCGGCGGCGGCCCAGGGCGATCGCTCCCGCGCCCGCGGCCAGCAGCACCACCCCGGCTCCGACGGCGTAGGGCGTGGCCGACGACCCCCCGGTCTCGGCCAGCCCCGCCTCCGTCTTCGCCGGCGCGGGCGCCTCCGCCGCCCCCTGCGGCGTCACCTCGGACACGGGCGCGGCACCGCCGCTCTCCCGCACCGGCGCGGCCGGAGCCTCGCACGAGACGCCCGCGAGGGTCAGCGTCCCCTCCACCTCGGCCACGTTCAGCTTCAAGGGGTTGATGGACACCTTGAGGACGAGCGCGGACGCGGCCGCGGTACGGGACGAGGCCTGCGCCTTCGAGAAATCGATCCGCACGTCGCCGACACCCGGCACCTTCACCTGCGTCGGACCGCCCGCCGTGACGGTGACCTTCTTGCCGAGGACCGTCACCGCGCCCAGCACGTTCGTCGAGGCGACCGGCTTCCGGCCCGCCTCGCAGGTCGCCGTGGACGTGACCTGGGAGAGCTCGACCAGGGAGAGCAGCGGAAGTCCGGGGACATGGATCCTGGCGTGCGCGAGGTTCGTGGTCGCCTCGGCCTTCGTCGGCGACACCGTCGCCTTCGCGGTGGCGGCCTCCGCGCGCAGCACGCTGAAGGGCCGGCCGCCTGCGACACCGTCCAACCGGGCTGACAGCGCGGTGCGTTCGGCGCTCCGCGGCGCCTGCACCTCGTTGAGGGAGACGGCGAGCGGGACGTTCACCGTCTTGTTGAGCAGGGACACGTCGAGCCCGGTGCGCAGGACGACGGCGCTGGCCCGGCCCTGCTCGCCGGTGGCGTGCGCGGAGCCCGCACCGGCCAGCACCGCCGGACCGGCGGCGAGGACGGTGGCCGCCGCGGTGACGGTGAACCGGCGTGCGGGCATGCGGAAGTAGTGGGTGTTCAAGGGTGGGACCCCCAGGAGAGAAAGCTTGGGACCCGGAAAGAATTACGTACTAAGAGTGAACGGTCAGCGACCTGACGTGACTTCACTCCAACGTGGCGCATCCGTGAATCCATTCGAATCCCACGGCACGGAAGTCGCCCGGCGTCCCACGAGCCCGTGCGCCGCCCCGAACATCCAGGTCACCGCCCGCTACCCGACCGGCCGCCCGTTCAGCACCACCAGACGCGGGGCGCTCAGCACCCGTACGTCCGCGCGCGGATCCCCCTCGTACACCACCAGGTCCGCCGGCGCCCCCTCGTCGAGCCCCGGCCTGCCGAGCCACCGGCGGGCGCCCCAGGTCGTCGCGGAGAGCGCCTCGACCCGCGGGATGCCCGCGGTCACCAGTTCGGCGACCTCGCCCGCGACCAGCCCGTGCGGGAGCGTGCCGCCCGCGTCCGTGCCGACGTAGACCGGGATTCCGGCGTCGTACGCGGCACGCACGGTGTCGTACCGCCGCTCGTACAGCCGGCGCATGTGCCCGGACCAGCGCGGGAACTTGGCGTCACCCGCGTCGGCGAGCCGCGGGAAGGTGGCGATGTTCACGAGGGTGGGGACGATCGCCACGCCGCGGGAGGCGAACAGCGGGATGGTGTCCTCGGTCAGCCCGGTCGCGTGCTCGACGCAGTCGATGCCGGCCTCGACCAGGTCGCGCAGGGAGTCCTCGGCGAAGCAGTGCGCGGTGACCCGGGCACCCAGCCGGTGGGCCTCGGCGATCGCGGCCTCGACGGCGTCCCGGGGCCAGCAGGCGCCCAGGTCGCCCGTGGCACGGTCGATCCAGTCGCCGACCAGTTTCACCCAGCCGTCGCCGCGCCGGGCCTCCCGGGCGACGTACGCGACGAGGTCCTCCGGCTCGATCTCGTGCGCGTAGTTGCGGATGTAGCGGCGGGTACGGGCGATGTGGCGTCCCGCGCGGATGATCTTCGGGAGGTCGGCGCGGTCGTCGATCCAGCGGGTGTCGGAGGGCGAGCCCGCGTCCCGGACGAGCAGGGTGCCCGCGTCCCGGTCGGTCAGCGCCTGCTTCTCCGAGACGTCGTCGGGGACGGGGCCGTGCTGGTCGAGTCCGACGTGGCAGTGCGCGTCGACGAGGCCGGGCAGCACCCAGCCCTCGACCCGGCGGACGTCACGGGCGCCGGCGGGACGCTCGTAGGAGATCCTCCCGCCGACGACCCAGAGTTCGTCCCGGACCTCGTCGGGCCCGACGAGCACCCGCCCCTTCACGTGCAGCACCGCGCGATCACTCATGGACTGCACCCTAGTTCGGGCCCCCGCCCTCCCGGTCCACCTGGTCCGCCCGGTCGGGGGTCTCCTCCTCGACGTCCGCCATCGCGGGGTCCAGGAGCCGGGAGAGGAAGTGGCGGGTGCGTTCGTTGCCCGGGTTGCCGATGACCTGCTCGGGGGTGCCGTCCTCGACGATCACCCCGCCGTCCATGAAGACGACCCGGTCGGCGACCTCGCGCGCGAACGACATCTCGTGGGTGACGACCATCATCGTCATGCCCTCGTTCGCCAGCCTGCGCATCACCGCGAGCACGTCGCCCACGAGTTCGGGGTCGAGGGCCGAGGTGGGCTCGTCGAAGAGCATCACCTCGGGGCCCATGGCGAGCGCGCGGGCGATCGCCACCCGCTGCTGCTGACCGCCGGAGAGCGAGGCGGGGTAGGCGTCCGCCTTCTCCGACAGGCCCACCCTCCTGAGGTTCTCCGCGGCCACCTTCGCCGCCTGCTCCTTGTCCCGCCCGAGCACCCGGCGCTGCGGCAGCGTGAGGTTCTCGGTCACCGACAGGTGCGGGAAGAGGTTGAACTGCTGGAAGACCATGCCGATCCGGCGGCGCACCGCGTCGATGTCGACATCGGGGTCGGTGACCTCCGTACCGCCGACGAGGACCTGGCCCCTGGTGGGTTCCTCCAGGAGGTTCACGCAGCGCAGCAGCGTGGACTTGCCGGAGCCGGAGGGCCCGATGACACAGACGACCTCGCCCGAACCGACCTCCAGGTCGATGCCGCGCAGCACCTCGTTGTCGCCGAAGGACTTGTGCAGGTCCTTCACTTGGATCTCCGGCCTGCTCACTTGGTGGCCTCCCCGGCCTTCGCCTCAAGACGGCGTACGACGAATCCGAGCGGGATCGTGACCAGCAGATAGCACAGGCCCGCGACCAGGATCGGCGTGGAGTTGGCGGTCTGGCTGGCCAGGTCGCGCCCGAACTTGGTGAGTTCGCGTTCCTCCAGCGTGACGCCGAGGAAGAGCACCAGCGAGGAGTCCTTGAAGAGGAGCACGAGTTCGTTGGTGAGCGGCGGGATCACGATGCGGAACGCCTGCGGGATGATGATCGAGACCATGGCCCTCGCGTGCGAGAAGCCCAGCGAACGGGCCGCTTCCATCTGGCCCTTGGGGACCGCCTGGATGCCCGCCCGGATCGTCTCGGCCATGTACGCGGCCGAGACCAGGCCGAGCGCGAGCGCCACCTTGCCGTAGGTGCCGCCGGGGATCTGCGTGCCCGGGAAGGCCAGCGGCACGGCGACACCCACGAAGACGAAGATCAGCAGGGCGGGCAGGCCCCGGAAGATCTCGATGTAGATGCCGGCGACCCAGCGGTAGGGGCCCACCGGGGAGAGCCGCATCAGGGCGATCACCATGCCGAGCACGAGACCGACGACGAAGCCGGACATCGTGTAGAGCACGGTGTTCTTCAGCGCCAGCGTGATGACGTCCGGGAACATCTGCCGGACCAGGTCCCATTGGGCGAACTGGTTCTTCAGACGTCCCCAGTCGGCCGTGGCCGCGAAGGCGATCACGGCCGCGACGAAGACGACGTACTGGGCGCCGCGCGAGAGCGCGCGCTTCTGCCGCCGGGTCAGGCCGGATCTGCGGGGCTGTAGCTGTGCGTCGCCGCCGCTCATGAGGCGGACGGGGAGGCGGTGGCGGCGTTCTCGTCGTACGGGCCGATCCACTTCTCGTACAGCTTCTTGTACGTGCCGTCCGCCTTCGCGTCCTTGATCGCCGCGTTGAGGGCGTCGACGAGCTTGGTGTTGCCCTTCTTCACCGTGAAGCCGTACTGCTCACCGGTGTTGAGGTTGTCCACCACCTTGAAGGCGCCGGCGTTGGCCTTGTCCTTCAGCCAGCCCTGGACGACGGGGTAGTCGATGATGACGGCCTGCACCTGGCCGGTGCGCAGCCCGTTGAGCACCGCGTCGGACGACTCGAAGGAGACCGGGTCGAAGCCCTGCTTCCGCGCGTAGTCCTCACCGGTGGTCTGCGCCTGGGCGCCGAGCTTCTTCCCCTTGGCCTTGAGACCCGCGAGGGAGTCGATGCCGCTCTTCTTGTCGACCAGGACGGCCTGGGTCGCGTCGAAGTAGGGGTCCGAGAAGTCGACGTTCTTCTTGCGCTCGGGGGTGATCGTCATGCCGGCCGCGGCGAGGTCGCACTGGCCGGAGTTGAGGAACGCGCCCGTCTTGAAGTTCTCGAAGGGCGTGTCCACGATGGCCTGCTTCACGCCGAGGTTCTTGGCGACCAGGTCGACCAGCGAGACGTCGAAGCCCTGCACCTTGCCGCCGATCTCCGACTGGAAGGGCGGGTACGGGAGGTGGGTGCACGTCGTGAGCTGCCCCGCCTTCACCAGGGGAACCCCGTGGGCGGTGGCCTTGCCCCCTCCGCCGCCCGAAGAGCACCCGGCCACGAGCAGCAGCCCGGCCGTCGCGGTGGTGGCGGCCAGCATGCGCGTCCGGCGTCCGGGGACCGAGTTCACGGAGACCTCCTGTGGGGGGAACTGAGGCTTCCGATTATAAGGAAAAGTTTGACTCACTCAAACCAATCTGATGGTCGTTGCATCGTTCGGCCTCGGAAGTCATGCCTGCCGCGGGGTGCTGGGGCGCAGCCGACCGCGCCTCGGCCGCCCGCCCGGCGGTCGAGGTCGCTGTTCGGCGGTCGAGGTCGCCGGCCTGCGCCCACCGCCCAGTCCGCCGACACCGTCTCCACCTGCCCCGCCGCGCCCGGCGCACGCATGTGCCACCCGCACGCATGTGCCACCGGCGCCGCCGCCCGTCCTCCGGCCGTTCGAGGGTGCCGGATACGCTCGGAGCTGCGCATTGGAACCCGTGAGCGAAGAGAGCACCGCCGTGACCCACCCCTTCCTGGACCTCGCCCCGCTGAGCGCCGCGCACTTCGCGTCGATCGAGGACCGTGTGGCGCGGCTGCTCTCCACCGAGCAGGACGTCCTGATCACACAGGGCGAGGCATTGCTGCCGCTGGAGGGCGCCATCCGCGGCACGGCCGGGCCAGGCACCACCGCGCTCAACGTGATCACCGGGCCGTACGGGCAGACCTTCGGGGACTGGCTGCGGGACTGCGGGGCCACGGTCATCGATCTCGCGGTGCCGTTCCACACCGCGGTGACGGCCGCGCAGGTGCGCGACGCCTTCGCCGAGCACCCGTCGATCGACTTCGTCTCCCTGGTGCACGCGGAGGCCGCGACCGGCAACACGAACCCCGTCGCGGAGATCGGCGAGGTGGTGCGCGAGCACGGCGCGCTGTTCTATCTGGACGCCGTCGCGTCGATCGGCGCGGAGCCGGTGCTGCCGGACGCGTGGGGAGTCGACCTGTGCGTGATCGGGGCACAGAAGGCGATGGGCGGCCCGGCCGGCGTGTCCGCCGTGTCCGTGAGCGCGCGGGCCTGGGCACGGATGGCGGCCAACCCCGGGGCGCCGCGGCGTTCCTACCTGTCCTTGCTGGACTGGAAGGAGAGGTGGGTCGACGGCGGGCGCAAGGCGTTGCTGCACGCGCCGGCGCAGTTGGAGATGCTGGCGCTGGAGGCGTGTGTCGAGCGGATCGAGGGTGAGGGGCTCGACGCGGTGATGGACCGGCACGCCTCGGCCGCGGCGGCGACCCGGGCGGGGGTGGTGGCTCTCGGCGGTGGGCTGGAGCCGTACGTGCACCGGGCGGAGGACGCGGCGCCGGTCGCGACGACCCTGCGGGTGCCGGCCGGGGCCGACGCGACGGTGCTCGTCGCCAGGGCCCTGGCGGCGGACCCGGTGCTGCCGCTGGTCGCGGGCGGGGGCGCGCTGGCCAAGGAGATGATCCGCGTCAACCACTACGGCCCCGACGCGACGCGGGGCGTCGTGCACTCCTGCCTCGCCGCGGTCGGCGCCGCGCTGGCCGAGTCCGGGCACACGGTGGACCTGGAAGGGGCCCGGCGGGCGGTGACGGAGGTGTGGGGGTAGGGGGCTGGACAGGACAGGGCAGGGCAAGGCAGGGATCGGACCAGGGCGACGCCGGCGACCGCCCCTGCCGGGCTTCGGGCTCCCGGCTCCTGATCCACGGGCTCCGGGGCTCCCGGGTTCCCGGCACCTTCCAACGGCTCCGGGGCTCCCGGCTTCCGGCGGCTCCGGGCTCCCGGCCCCCGCCCTCTGCTTTCCGGCTCCAGGTTCCCGGCCCTTGCCCCCTGCTTTCGGGCCTCCGACCCCGCCGCACCCGTCCCTACCCTTCGCCGCCCTCCCCCGAGGGCTCGCCGTCGCGCTTCGGTTCCGCCGCGACGGTCCCGCTCTCGGCCTCCGGGCGGTCCGACTGCCCGGAGGCCGGTCCGGGTTTCGCGTGGAGGATGTCGCGGGCCTGCTCGGCCGCGCGGGCGATGCTCTCGGAGACGAAGTCGAGGAAGCGGGCGATGTTCTCCAGGCGGATGGCGGCCGGAGTGCCCGGGCCCAGGACGCGGACGCCTTCCCGGGTGGTCTCGACGAGCTGGGCGGTGGACCGGGCGCTGGCCATCATCGACTGGTACCAGATGTCGTCGTCGACGATGTAGCGCTCGCGGCGGCGTTCGTCGCGCTCCCGCCGGACGAGGCCCTGGCTCTCCAGGAACGCGATCGCCTTGGAGATGGACGCCGGGCTGACCTGGAGGCGCTGGACGAGTTCGGCCGCGGTGAGGCTGCCCGCGTCGCTGATGCAGAGACAGGCCAGCACCCGGGACATCATCTTGGACATGCCCGATTGCATGATGACGGTGGTGAACGTCTCCTCGTACTCGCGCACCGCCTCGGCGTCTCGTCCGTGGGACTGCGGAGGCGCTTCCGGCCCTTGCGGCGCGGCCTGCCGGCGACGGTGGGCGCGGCGTTCGGTGGCGCGATGCGCGAGGTCGGCGCGGTACCCGGTCGGACCGCCGTTGCGCATGACCTCGCGGGTGATGGTCGAGGTCGGCCGGTCGAGACGTCTGGCGATCTCCGCGTAGGCGAGGCCGTCGGCCAGTCCCAGCGCGACCTGCTGACGTTCCTGCTGGGTGAGTCTGCCTCCCGGCATCGCGGTCTCCTTCGTGCTCCTGTGGTGGCTCCAGCATAGCGTTCACCTCCACTTCATTGCAACGAGCAGGTGACGACTGTTGCGTTAGATTCTCTTCCATTGCAACGAAATATCGCCAACTACCTGCAACTACGCCCCTGGAGCGCAACGAGAGTGTTGCCGAACTTATGAATGCAACGTAGCGTTTCCATCATCAGAAACGGCGGGCCACAGGAGCTCGCGCCGCGGAAGAAGGAGAGCACGATGCAGAAGTTCGACACCCCCGCCCCCGTCTCGGCCGTCCTCGACATCCCGGCGGGACGCATCCGGTTCGTCGCCTCCGACCGCGCCGACACCACGGTCGAGATCCTGCCCGCGGACGCCTCCAAAGGCCGCGACGTCCGGGCGGCGGAGCGGACCGAGGTCACCTGCGCCGACGGGGCCCTGCGGATCGAGACCGCGACCACGGAGAACCGGATCCTCGGCGCCTCCGGATCCGTCGACGTGACGGTCCACCTCCCCGCCGGCTCCCGGATCGAGGCCAAGGCGCCCGGCGCCGACCTCAGGGGCGTCGGGCGGCTCGGAGACGTCGCCTTCGAGGGCGGACGGGCCACGGTGGAGCTCGACGAGACCGGGAGCGCCCGTCTCACGCTCCTCGACGGTGACGTCTCGATCGGCCGCCTGGACGGCAGCGCGGAGATCACCACCCGGCAGGGCGACATCCGCGTCACCGAGGCCGTGCGCGGCGCGGTCGTCCTGCGCACCGAGCACGGCGGGATCTCGGTCGGCGCGGCCCACGGCGTCTCCGCCTCCCTGGACGCCGGCACCGGCTACGGCCGGGTCCACAACACCCTCCGCAACGCCGACGGCGCCGGAGCGGGCCTCGCCATCCGGGCGACGACCGCCTACGGCGACATCACCGCCGGCAGCCTGTGAGCCCGAGAGCACCCCACGGGCGGGGGGGGGGGGGGGCGCCCGGCCCCGCGCGCCGGCGCCGGCGGGGGCGGGGCGCCGCGGGCGGAGCGGCGACCGCGCACCACGCGGTAAGGAAGCGAGGCGAGTCGGTGTCGAT
>NZ_JBHWEL010000070.1:8539-12334 GCF_042734135.1 Streptomyces sp. NPDC059668
CGCCCTCCGGCCTGCCCCCCCGCGCCCGCGTGGCCGCCCCGCCCCCCGCCCCCGGCGGGGGCCCCCCCGAGGCCCGCCGCCCCCCCCCCCCCGCCCGTCTTCCGTGCGAGATTCCGCGAGCTGTCCGCGGACTCATCACAACGTGTATTCACTCCGCTAATTCGGCTATTAATCAAGCGTAGGTTCCCATATTCTTCTGCCCGCTTTCCTTGCCGCTAAACGCAAAGATTTCGCGAACGCCAACCGACATGATTCGGGCAGATCTCATGGCCATTACATCGCTGTGACACACTCCACAGGGCGTCCGCTTCCTCCCGTAATATACGGACAGAACAGCACCTTTCGACAGCCCTCAGGCAGGCACACAAGGCAGCGGGATAACACAGGTCCGCGCCGCACGTAACCCCCCTCGGCGATGCATTTTCGAATTTCCATCGGTAAATTCAATCCGCATGACCGCCGCACAGACAGACCTGCCAGCGGAATTCCTGGAAATACCAGAGGGCCTTCGGATCGACCGTCCGGAGGTGGCCGACGGGGCCGCCCTCTGGCGAATCGCCAAGGACTCCGGAACCCTCGACCTGAACTCCTCGTACAGCTACCTGCTGTGGTGCCGCGACTTCGCCGGCACCTCGGCGGTCGCCCGCGACACGGCGGACCCGGACGGGCTTCCCGTCGGCTTCGTCACCGGGTACGTCCGGCCCGAGCGCCCGGACACCCTGCTCGTCTGGCAGGTCGCCGTCGACGCCTCGCACCGCGGACGCGGACTGGCCGCGGCCCTGCTCGACGGACTGACCGCGCGGGTCGCCCGGGAGCGGACGATCAGCGGGATCGAGACCACCATCACCCCCGGCAACACCGCCTCCGAACGCCTCTTCACCTCGTACGCCGCCCGCCACGGCGCACAGGTCGAGCGCGAGGTGCTGTTCGGGTCGGGGCAGTTCCCGAACGGCCCGGACGGGCCCCACGACCCCGAAGTCCTGTACCGCATCGGTCCCCTCTCCCTCTGACCCCCCACGCACCGAGGAGCGATTACGCCGTGACCATCACCCCGCCCGACCTGAGCGTCTTCGAGACCCTGGAGTCGGAGGTGCGCAGCTACTGCCGCAGCTGGCCCACCGTCTTCGACCGGGCCCAGGGCAGCCGGATGTACGACGAGGACGGACACGCGTACCTCGACTTCTTCGCCGGTGCCGGTTCCCTCAACTACGGGCACAACAACCCGGTGCTCAAACGCGCCCTGATCGACTACCTGGAACGCGACGGCGTCACCCACGGTCTCGACATGTCGACGACCGCGAAACGCGCGTTCCTTGAGACCTTCCAGGACCTCGTGCTGCGTCCGCGTGATCTGCCGTACAAGGTGATGTTCCCGGGCCCCACCGGCACCAACGCCGTGGAGTCCGCGCTGAAGCTGGCGCGGAAGGTGAAGGGGCGCGAGGCGATCGTGTCCTTCACCAACGCCTTCCACGGGATGTCGCTCGGGTCGCTCGCCGTCACCGGCAACGCCTTCAAGCGCGCCGGCGCCGGGGTCCCGCTCGTGCACGGCACACCGATGCCGTTCGACAACTACTTCGACGGCCAGGTGCCGGACTTCCTCTGGTTCGAACGCCTGCTGGAGGACCAGGGCTCCGGCCTCAACCAGCCGGCCGCGGTCATCGTGGAGACCGTCCAGGGCGAGGGCGGCATCAACGTGGCCCGGCCCGAGTGGCTGCGCGCCCTCGCCGACCTGTGCCGGCGCCGGGACATGCTGCTGATCGTCGACGACATCCAGATGGGCTGCGGACGGACGGGAGCGTTCTTCTCCTTCGAGGAGGCGGGCATCGTGCCCGACATCGTGACCGTGTCCAAGTCCATCAGCGGGTACGGACTGCCCATGTCGCTGTGCCTGTTCAAGCCCGAACTGGACGTCTGGGAGCCCGGCGAGCACAACGGCACGTTCCGCGGCAACAACCCCGCGTTCGTCACGGCCGCCGCGACCCTGGAGACGTACTGGGCGGACGGCTCCGCCATGGAGAAGCAGACCCGCACCCGCGGCGAGCAGATCGAGCAGGGCCTGATCTCCATCACCGAGGAGAACCTCGCCGACGTCCGGGAGTACCGGGGACGCGGGCTCGTCTGGGGGCTGGAGTTCCACGAGAAGGAGCGCGCGGCACGCGTCGCGCAGCGCGCCTTCGAACTCGGGCTGCTCATCGAGACGTCGGGGCCGGAGAGCGAGGTCGTGAAACTGCTGCCCGCGCTCACCATCACCCCCGACGAGCTGGACGAAGGCCTGCGTACCCTCGCCCGCGCCGTCCGCGAGACCCTCTGAGACCCCTTCCGAACCCCGCACCCGAGCCACGAGAGAGAGGCATCGCAGCATCGTGATAGTCCGTTCGTTCAAGGACATCGAAGGCACCGACCGGCACGTGAGGTCGGCCTCGGGCACCTGGGAGAGCAAGCGCATCGTCCTCGCCAAGGAGAAGGTCGGCTTCTCCGTGCACGAGACGATCCTGTACGCGGGCACGGAGACGTCGATGTGGTACGCGAACCACATCGAGGCCGTCGTCTGCGTCGAGGGCGAGGCCGAACTCACCGACAACGAGACCGGGTCCACGTACACGATCACTCCCGGCACCATGTACCTCCTCGACGGACACGAGAGGCACACGATGCGGATCAAGGAGGACTTCCGCTGCATCTGTGTCTTCAACCCGCCCGTCACCGGACGCGAGGACCACGACGAGAACGGCGTCTACCCGCTGCTCACCGAGGAGGTGTGACACGCCCATGACCACCCTCACCGATCTCTATCCCAGTCGCGGCGCCACCGAGGTGTCCGTACCCCGCCAGGACCCGGTCGTCTGGGGTGCGCCGGGCGCACCCGGCCCGGTCACCGGCCCCGAACTGGACGCGTACGAGCGGGACGGCTTCCTCCCCGTGGAGGAGCTCCTCAGCGAGGACGAGGTCGCCGTGTACCGGCAGGAGCTGGAGCGGATCGTCACCGATCCCGCGATCCGGGCGGACGAGCGTTCGATCGTCGAGCCGAAGTCGCTGGAGATCCGGTCCGTCTTCGAGGTGCACCGGATCAGCGAGATCTTCGCCCGGCTCGTCCGCGACGAGCGCGTGGTCGGGCGGGCCCGGCAGATCCTCGGCTCGGACGTGTACGTCCACCAGTCGCGGATCAACGTCAAGCCGGGTTTCGGCGCCAGTGGGTTCTACTGGCACTCGGACTTCGAGACCTGGCACGCCGAGGACGGGCTGCCGAACATGCGGACCGTGTCCGTGTCGATCGCGCTGACCGAGAACTACGACACCAACGGCGGCCTCATGATCATGCCGGGGTCGCACCGGACGTTCCTCGGCTGTGCGGGGTCCACCCCGGAGGACAACTACAAGCAGTCGCTGCAGATGCAGGACGCGGGTACGCCCTCCGACGAGGCGCTCACCGACTTCGCCACCCGGCACGGCATCAAGCTCTTCACGGGCCGGGCCGGTTCGGCGACCTGGTTCGACTGCAACTGCATGCACGGCTCGGGCGACAACATCACCCCGTTCCCGCGCAGCAACGTCTTCATCGTGTTCAACAGCGTGGAGAACGCGGCGGTGGAGCCCTTCGCGGCGCCGGTGCGCAGGCCCGACTTCATCGGGGCCCGCGACTTCACCCCCGTGCACTGACCACGGACCGCCCCGGGCCGCCCCCGGGCCACCGGTCGCGGGGGGGGGGGGGGGGGCGGGCGCTCGCGCGGGGCGGGGTGGGCGGGGGGGGCGGCGGGCGGGGCCCGGGCGCGGCGGGGGGCCCGACGCGGGGCGCGG
>NZ_JBHWEL010000070.1:12344-48881 GCF_042734135.1 Streptomyces sp. NPDC059668
TCATACCCCCGCGGCCCCCCCCCCGGCCCCCCCGGGGGCCCCCCCGGGCCCCCCGGCCGCCCCCCCGGCCCCCCCGCCCCCGGCGGTCCGGGCGTCGCTTTCCCGTGCCGGGAGCCGCCGGGACTCAGGGCCGCAGGACGTCCAGCAGCCGGTCGACGTCGGCGGGCGTGTTGTACAGATGGAAGGCGGCGCGCAGGTTGCCCGCCCGGTCGGAGATCTCGACGCCGGCTTCGCTCAACTCCCGCTGCAAGCGGCCGAGTCCGGGCACGGAGACGATCGGCGAGTCCGGCGCCGGCACCGGCTCGTGGCCGAGTTCCCGCAGGCCGGTGCGGAAGCGGTCGGCGAGGCCGAGGTCGTGGTCGCGTACGCGCTCCACGCCCAGTTGCTCGACGAGCTCCAGCGAGTGCCGGGCGCCCGCGTAGGAGAAGAGGCTGGGACTCTCGTCGAACCGCCGCGCCGAGTGGGCGAGTTCCTCGACCGGTCCGTAGCAGCTGTCCCAGGGCGCCTGCCCCGCGACCCAGCCGGCGAACAGCGGGGTGAGGCCGCCGAAGTCCTCGGGGACGACCAGGAAGGCCACGCCCCGGGGGCACAGGAGCCACTTGAAGGCGACGGAGGAGACGTAGTCGTAGGCGTCCGCCGTCAGCGGCAGCCAGCCCGCGGCCTGGGACGCGTCGACGTAGGTCCGCGCCCCGTGCGTCCGCGCGGCCTCGCGGATCGCGGGCAGGTCGGCGAGGCGGCCGTCCGCGGACTGCGCGGCGCTGACCGCGACGAGCGCGGTGCCGGGGCGTACCGATTCGGCGAGCCGTTCCAGCGGTACGGCACGCACCTTGAGGTCGCCGCGGACGTGGAAGGGGTTCACCACGGAGCTGAAGTCGTCCTCGGCGGTGAGCACTTCGGCGCCGGACGGCAGCGCGGCGGCGATCAGTCCGGTGTAGACGGCGACCGAGGCCCCGGCCGCCACCCGGGTCGCCGGGACCTGGGCCAGCCGGGCGAACGCGGCCCGGGCCGCCTCGACGTCCGCGAACATGTCGGCGGGCCGTCCGTCGGCGACGGACGCGACGGCGGTGCGCATGGCCTCCACCGCGCGGACCGGGAGCAGCCCGGTGCTCGCGGTGTTCAGATAGGTGTTCTTCGGGGCGAACTCGGCGCGTACGAGGCTCTCGAAGGTCTCCATGGGAACCACTCTGGAGCCCCGGGAACCCCCCGTCCATTGCGAACTTTTACCCGGTTCACCCAACGAGCGCTTATACAAGCGCCCCGACCAGGGCTTTTCACTGCTGCGGCACGGCGCACCCGTCCGGGCCGCAGGCCTCCGCGTCGGTGGAACCCTGCTGGATCAGCCGCAGCGGCGGGCGTTCGCCCCAGGCCTGGGTCAGCGCCTGCGTGAAGACCTCGGCGGGCTGGGCGCCGGAGACTCCGTACTTGCGGTCCAGGACGAAGAACGGCACGCCGTTCGCGCCCAGCTCGGCCGCCTCGCGCTCGTCGGCGCGTACGGCGTCGGCGTAGGCCTGCGGGTCGGCGAGGACCGTGCGGGCCGCGTCCGCGTCGAGTCCGGCCGCGACGGCCAGCTCCACGAGCCGCTCGTCGTCACCGAAGACGGTGCGCTCCTCGGCGAAGTTCGCCCGGTACAGCAGACCGATCAGCTCGTCCTGGCGGCCCTGCTCCTTCGCGAAGTGCAGGAGGCGGTGCATGTCGAAGGTGTTGCCGTGGTCGCGGTCCCGGGTGCGGTAGGCGAGGCCCTCGGCGGCCGCCTGCGTACCCAGGTTCTCCTCGCCGGCCTGTGCCTGCGCCTCGCTCATGCCGTACTTCTTGGTGAGCATCGCGAGGACGGGCTGGATGTCACCCTTGGCGCGGCCCGGGTCGAGTTCGAAGGAGCGGTGCACCACCTCGACCTCGTCGCGGTGCGGGAACGCGTCGAGCGCCTTCTCGAAGCGCGCCTTTCCCACGTAGCACCACGGGCAGGCGATGTCGCTCCAGATCTCGACGCGCATGTCTCGGCTCTCTCCAGGTCGTACGGGTACGGGAATGCTGCGGCACCCTCCGCGGGTCCTCGTGCGGAAACGTTCAGGCGGCCGGGTTCATTCCCCGGGGACGGTGTACCGCAGGACGAGGTGGTGATCGCCCTCGGACGGCTGGTTCCCGGGGTCCGGGAACCAGCCCTGGCGGGCGTAGAAGGCCTGCGCCCGTTCGTTGCCGACGTGCACGTCGAGCGTGGCCGTCCGCACCCCGTCGGCCTGCCACTCCTCCACGCAGGCCGCGTGCAGGGAGGTGCCGATGCCGGTGCGCCAGCGGTCGGGGGCGACGTGGAACTGGAAGAGCTTCACGGAGTCGGCGGGCGCGCCCTCGTCCGTACGGAAGGAGGCGATGCCGGCGAGGCGGCCGTCGCGCACCGCGCACAGCACATGGGTGTCCGGGCGCTCGATGGCGCCCCGCCAGCGCGCCGGCCAGTCGGCCCCGTCCTCGGGCAGGCCGTCCGGGTAGTAGGTGGCGCGGGCGCGGACATGCAGGTCGGCGATGGCGGCGGCCTCGCCGGCCAGCGCGGTCCTGATCACGAGGGAGCCGACGGGGCGGTGCGTTCTGATCACGCAGCGGAGGACGTGGCGGCGAGGATTCCGGTTCCGGTCCCGCTGAACCCGGCGCGGTATCGCGGTACCGGTCCGGGTGAACCCGGTGGGGTATCGCGGTACCGGTCCGGGTGAACCCGGTGCGGCGTGGCGGTTGCGGGGCGCCTGCACCAGGTGCGGTGTTCCGGGGCGGGGCGGTGCGGTCAGCTGCCGTCCCTCAGGTCCTGGGGCCAGTGCGGGCGGAACTCGATGCCGTCGTACGTCACCACGCACCCCTCCCCCATCGGGGACTGCGTCATGAAGCCGACCAGCGCGTCGGACGTCTCCTTCTCGTCACCCAGTGTGAAGAGCCGGATGAAGGTCCAGCTCGTTCCGTTGCGGGAGGCGTGGAAGGCGAAGGCGCGGCCGGTCCTGCTGATCCGCAGCCAGACGGAACTGCCGTCCACGGTGAAGGAGTTGGCGTCGTCGGAATGGCCCCGGGTGACCACCGTGCAGACGGTCGGCACGTCCGGGGAGTACTCCAGGCAGAGCTTCGCCCAGGCCCGCTCCCCCACGTGGACGTAGAGCACGCCCGCGTCGAAGGAGGCCCCGAAGCCGACCGTGACCCGGGCGATCAGCTGGAAGTCCCCCTCGGGGGCGCCCAGCAGCCGCGGCGCGTCCGAGGCGGGGTCCAGGGCCTCGCCGGTGGGCGGCACGAAACGGTCCTGGCGACCGCCGGCCCAGCCCGCGAGCACCCCGTCCTCGTAGGACCAGTGCCCGTCCGGGCCGTACGTGCGCAGGGAGAAGGGAAGTTCAGGAAGTTCCAGGTCCATCCGCCCAGTCTTCCAGGTCCACCGCGGTGCGCCCGAACAGGGCGCGGGTCACGCGCGACCGGCCGGGGCCGCCCCCGGGACCACCGAGGACGGCGGCCCCGCGGGCGCGTCCCGCGGAGCCGTCAGCGCTCCAGCCGCCCGTTGAACCGACGCGGCAGGCCCAACGGGTTGTCGTCCCGCAGTTCGGCCGGCAACAGCGCCTCGGGAACGCCCTGATAGGCCACCGGCCGCAGCCACCGCTCGATCGCGGTACCGCCGACGGAGGTCGACGTGGACGTCGTCGCGGGGTACGGGCCACCGTGGTGCTGGGCCGGGGCGACGGCGACGCCCGTCGGCCAGCCGTTGACCAGGACGCGTCCGGCGAGCGGCGTGAGCTCGGCGAGGATCTCGGCTCCGCGCCCCTGGCCTGCCGCCTCCTCGGCGGAGAGCTGCACGGTGGCGGTGAGGTTGCCGGGCAGCCGGGACAGGACCGCGCGCGCCTCGGAGTCGTCCTCGTAGCGGACGAGCACCGTGAGCGGGCCGAAGCACTCCTCCAGGAGGAGGTCGTGCTCGCCGGCCGTCGTGAGCTTCTCCGCCGGGACGGTCAGGAAGCCGGGGCTCACCGTGTGCTCGCCGCCCGCGCCGGGTGTCACCGGGGCCTCCACGCCCGGCAGTCCGGCGCGCTCGGCGACCCCGGCGACGAAGTTGTCGCGCATCCGGTGATCGAGGAGGACACCGGAGTCGGTGTTGCTGACGGCGTCCGTGAGCGACTTGACCAGACGGTCGCCGGCCGCGCTCGCCGGGGCCAGCACCAGACCGGGCTTCACACAGAACTGGCCGACGCCCAGCGTCATCGAGCCCGCGAGTCCGGCACCGATCGCCTCGGCGCGCTCGGCCGCCGCGGCCTCGGTGACGACGACGGGGTTCAGGGAGCCGAGTTCGCCGTGGAAGGGGATCGGCACGGGGCGGGCCGCGGCCGCGTCGAAGAGCGCCCGGCCGCCGCGGACGGACCCGGTGAAGCCCGCCGCCGCGATCAGCGGGTGCCCGACGAGTTCCACGCCCGCCTCGAAGCCGTGCACCAGGCCGACGACACCCGCCGGGATGCCGTGCCGGCCGGCGGCCCGGCGCAGGACCGCCGCGACCAGTTCGGAGAGCGCCGGGTGGTCGGGGTGCGCCTTGACCACGACCGGGCAGCCGGCCGCCAGCGCGCTCGCGGTGTCACCGCCGGCGACCGAGAAGGCGAAGGGGAAGTTCGAGGCCGAGTAGACGGCGACGACGCCCAGCGGCACCTTGTGGCGGCGCAGGTCCGGGATCGGCGGGGTCGCCGTGTCGTCGGGGTGGTTGATCACGACGTCGAGGAACGCGCCCTCGTCGACGATGTCCCCGAAGGCGCGCAACTGGTAACAGGTGCGGGCGAGTTCGCCGGTGAGCCGGACCGGACCGAGCGCGGTCTCCGCGTCGGCGGCCTCGACGAGGTGGTCCTTGGCCCCTTCGAGCAGGTCCGCGGCGGTACGCAGGAAGGCAGCGCGCGCGGTGCGGTCCACGAGGGCTCCCCGGGCGGCGTGCGCGGCGCGGACGGTCTCGTCGACCTCCTGGGCTGTGGCCTCCACCGCAACCTGCTCGCGCTGCTTCCCGGTACGGGGGTCGACACTCCAGACTGGTGCTGCTGCCACCGGGGGTCCCTCCAGATGTGATGCCGCTGTTCTTGTGTCACCGACCAGCAGCGTTCGATATACTGAACGCTGTCTCTGATGGTGAATATGATGCGAGACTATTTCCCGTCGAACGAGGGGGTCAAGGGCGATGTCGGCAGGCGAGACAGGCGGCGGAGCGCAGGTCAAGTCCGCGGTACGGACCGTGGAATTGCTCGAGTACTTCGCGGGCAGGCCCGGAATGCACTCCCTGGCCGCGGTCCAGGAGGCCGTCGGTTATCCGAAGTCCAGCCTGTACATGCTGCTGCGTACCCTCGTGGAACTCGGCTGGGTGGAGACGGACGCGACGGGCACGCGGTACGGCATCGGCGTACGCGCCCTGCTGGTCGGCACCTCGTACATCGACGGCGACGAGGTGGTGGCCGCCGCCCGGCCGACCCTGGACCGGCTGTCGGACGACACGACCGAGACCATCCACCTGGCCCGCCTGGACGGCACGAACGTCGTCTACCTGGCCACCCGCCAGTCCCAGCACTACCTGCGCCCCTTCACCAGGGTCGGCCGCCGCCTCCCGGCGCACTCGACCTCGCTCGGCAAGGCGCTGCTCGCCACCCACACCGACGAGCAGGTCCGCAAGATGCTCCCGGAGACGCTCCCGGCCCTCACCGAGCACACGATCACCGACCGGGAGAGGCTCATCGAGGAGCTGCGCCAGGTGCGGGAGCAGGGCTTCGCCGTGGACCGCGAGGAGAACACCCTGGGGCTGCGCTGCTTCGGCGTCGCGATCCCGTACCGCACCCCGGCCCGTGACGCGATCAGCTGCTCGGTACCGGTCGCCCGGCTCACCCCCGCGCACGAGCAGATGGTGAAGGACGCGCTGTTCGACGCCCGGGACCGGCTGACGCTCGCCACCCGGAGGCTGTGATCGTGGAGGTCGCGCTCCGCCCGGTCCACGACAGCGACCTGCCGGTCTTCTACCGGCAGCTGAACGACCCCGAGTCCCTGCGGACGGCCGCCTTCACCCCCAGGGACCCGGCCGACCGGGAGGCCTTCGACGCCCACTGGAAGCGTGTCCGCGCCTCGTCCGGCACGCTGACCCGCACCGTCCTGGTGGACGGCGACGTCGTGGGCAGCGCCGCGGTGTACGGGGAGCCCGGCGCCCGCGAGGTCACGTACTGGATCGACCGGGCCTACTGGGGCCGGGGCATCGCGACGGCCGCGCTGCGGGACCTGCTGGCCGAGGTGTCCGAACGCCCGCTGTACGCGCGGGCGGCGGCCGACAACGCGGGGTCGCGGCGGGTCCTGGAGAAGTGCGGGTTCCAGGTCACCGGGCGGGCCCGGGGGTACGCGCACGCGCGCGGCGAGGAGACGGACGAGGTCGTTCTCACCCTGGCCGGCTGACCCGGGCCTCATGAACGGCGCATGAGAAATCCGGGCGGAAGGGAACGATTCACCCCCGTCCGCTCGTCCTTCTGAACGGCATGAACAAGACGATCAGGCGTGCCGCCGTCTTCACCCTGCTGCTCGTGCTCTCCCTGCTGGTCAGGGCGACCTGGGTGCAGTACTACGACGGCCGTGCACTCGCGGACGACAAGAACAACCGGCGCAACGCGATCGAGCAGTACGCGAACCCGCTCGGGAACATCATCGTGGCCGGCGACGCGATCACCGGTTCCGCGCAGACGAAGGGCAGCGACCTCAGGTACAAGCGCACGTACACCGACGGCAGCCTGTACGCGGCCGTCACGGGCTACAGCTCGCAGGTGTTCGGGGCGACCCAGCTGGAGGGCATCTACAAGGACCTGCTGGACGGCACCGACAGCCGGCTCAAGAACCCCCTCGACACGGTCACCGGCAAGCGCGCCGATCCGGGTGACGTGGTCACGACGATCGACCCGGACGTGCAGAAGGCGGCGTACAGGGCGCTCGGCGACAAGAAGGGCGGGGCCGTCGCCGTCGACCCCACGACCGGCCGGATCCTCGCCGCCGTCTCCACCCCGTCGTACGACCCCTCGCTGCTGAGCGCCGGCGACTCCGCCGCCTGGAAGAGGCTGACGAAGGACGCGGACAAGCCGATGGCCAACCGGGCGCTGCGCCAGCCGCTGCCCCCGGGGTCGACGTTCAAGCTGGTCGTCGCCGCGGCCGCGCTGGAGGACGGACTGTACGCGGACGTGGACAAGCGGACGGACAGCCCGAACCCGTACACACTGCCGAACACGACGACCGTCCTGAAGAACGAGAGCGCCTCCGCGCCCTGTGCGAACGCCCCGATCCGGGTCGCGCTGCAGTACTCCTGCAACAACGTCTTCGCGAAGATGGCCGTCGACCTGGGCCAGGACAAGCTGAGGGCGATGGCGGAGAAGTTCGGCTTCAACGACACCTCGCAGGACGTGCCGGTACGGGCCTACCCGAGTGTCTATCCCTCGGGCATGGACAAGTCGTCCACGGCGCTGACGGGCATCGGCCAGTTCGACGTGACCGCGACACCCCTCCAAATGGCCATGGTGTCGGCGGCCATTGCCAACGGCGGGAAGCTGGTCTCTCCGCACATGGTGGCGCAGACCAGTGACGCCGACGGCAATGTGGTGGAGAACTACGACGACCGCACGGAGACCAAGGAGATCGTCAGTCCGTCGACCGCCGGACAGCTCCAGTCCGCGATGCGCACGGTCGTCGAGGACGGCACGGGCACGAACGCGCGGATCCCGGGCGCGACGGTGGGCGGCAAGACGGGAACGGCCCAGCACGGCGAGAACAACAGCAAGACGCCCTACGCCTGGTTCACGTCGTACGCGAAGTCCGACTCGAACGGCAAGGAGGTCGCCGTCGCGGTCATGGTCGAGCAGTCGGACGCGGCCCGCTCCGAGGTCAGCGGCAACGGCCTGGCCGCCCCGGTGGCCCGGGCGATGATGCAGGCGGCCCTGAAGGGCTGAGGCGCCACGCACGACACGGGGCCGCCCTCGCATTCCCCGGGGGCGGCCCTTCTCGCGTGCGGTCACTTGACGCCGAACAGCTGCCTGACCGGATCGATCGCGAAGTACACGAGGAACAGCGCCGACACGGCCCACAGCAGCCAGTGGACCTCACGGAGCTTGCCGAGCACCGCCTTGATCACGACGTAGGCGACGAATCCCGCACCGATGCCGTTGGTGATCGAGTAGGAGAACGGCATCGCCGCGATGGTGAGGAACGCGGGGATCGCGATCTCGTAGTCGTCCCAGTCGATGTGCTTGACCTGGGTCATCATCAGGAAGCCGACCGCGACGAGGGCGGGGGCCGCCGCCTGGAGCGGGACGATGGTGAGCAGCGGGGTCAGGAACAGGGCGAGGGCGAACATGCCACCGGTGACCAGGTTCGAGAAGCCGGTCCGCGAGCCCTCGCCGACCCCTGCCGCGGACTCGATGTACGCGGTGTTGGACGAGGCGGAGGCCGCGCCGCCCGCGACCGCCGCGGCGCCGTCGATGAACAGCACCCGGCCGATGCCCGGCACCTTGCCCTCGTCGTCGAGCAGTCCGGCCTCGGCGCTGATGCCGACGATCGTGCCCATGGCGTCGAAGAAGTCCGAGAGGATGAGGGTGAAGATCAGCAGGACGACCGTCAGGGCGCCGGTCTCGCCGAAGCCGCCGAACAGGCTGAAGTGACCGACGAGGCCGAAGTCCGGGGCGGCGACCACGTCGGAGGGGATCTTCGGCGTGGTCAGGCCCCAGCTCTTGATGTCGGCGGCCGAGTTGATGATCACGGCGAGCACCGTCATCGTCACGATGCTGATCAGGATGGCGCCCTTCACCTTGCGCGCCATCAGCCCGATGGTGAGCAGCACACCGAGACAGAAGACCAGGACGGGCCAGCCGGTCAGCGAGCCCGTCGCGCCCAGCTGCACCGGCACGGTGGTGTTCGCGACGTCCGGGATGCGGCTGACGAAGCCGGCGTCCACGAAGCCGATGAAGGCGATGAAGAGTCCGATGCCGACGCCGATGGCGTGCTTGAGCTGTTGCGGGATGGCGTTCATGACCGCTTCGCGCAGTCCGGTGAGGACCAGGACGCAGATGATCACGCCTTCGATGACCACCAGGCCCATGGCGTCGGGCCAGCTCATCAGCGGGGCGATCTGGAAGGCGACGACGGCGTTCAGTCCGAGGCCCGCCGCGATCGCGAGCGGCAGGTTGCCGCCGACCCCCATGATGACGGTCATCACCGCGGCCACCAGGGCGGTGGCCGTGACGAGTTGGCCGCTGTCGAGGTGGTGGCCGAACTTGTCCTTGGCGCTGCCGAGAATGATCGGGTTCAGGACGAGGATGTAAGCCATCGTGAAGAACGTGGCGAAACCGCCGCGTATCTCCCGACCGAACGTGGAACCCCGTTCGGAGATCTTGAAATACCGGTCGACGCTGTTCGCCGCCGGTGGCACGGAGCCCGGCCGCTCTGCCACCTTCTGCGATTCGGACATGGCGATACTCCTCGTTACCTGCGTGGCGGGTGTGCGGATGCTGGCTGGATTGTTCCCGTGTTGCACCGCGTTCAGGTTTTCCCTGTGTTACGGAATCAGGTTCGGCCCGCCACATGGCGTTCGAGGCCCTGGACGAACGCCGACGCCCTCCCGCGTCACGCCCCGCGCGGACGCGGATTCCCCATCGGCGGCAACGGGGGACCGTATACACGACCAGGCCTTCCGGCAAGGGCGCGCACCACGTCCCGGCGGTCCCGCGTGGCCGGTGTCCGACGGCGCCCGCCGGACGGATTCGTGCCGGGGGACAACCACTTGCTCGTTTTCCTCGTCCTTTCCGGTGAGTGGAGCGGGCACACCGGTCGACGGCTCCACGGGCTCGGCCCCGCCGCGCCCGGTGCGTCGTCCGACCCCATGGATCTGCTGGCCTGAGCCCCCCTCGGAGCCAGTCAGAGGAGCGCCCCCGCCGGTGACGACCGGCGGGGGCGTTCGCCTTGTCCCACAAGGACGGTGAGGGCGCGTCAGCTGACGAAGTACGTCGGGTTCGGCAGCTTGTAGGTCTTGTCCGCGTAGCCGCCGTCGAGGTCCGAGTACTGGTCGCCGAAGTTGGCGACGATGTCGTACCCGAGGGACTCGATGTGCTTACGGGTGCCGGCCTTGTACTGCACGGTGGTGCAGTTCCAGGCGGCGGCCGTGGCGCAGGAGCTCAGGTACGCGGGCGGGTTGGCGGCGTCCTTGAGGAACATGTGGGCGGAGTCGAGGTTGACGTCGGCGCCGACCTTCTTGAGGTTCGTGACCGCGTCGAGGCGCTGCGACTCCTTCAGGCCCGAGTTGTAGAAGACCTCGACGCCCCTGGACTTGGCGTACGCGACGAGCTCGGGGGTGCCGAAGACGGCCGGACGGTCGGCCTGGGCCACGTACGACGCCCACGTCGCCGAGTTGTACGTGTAGTTCGTCTTCTTCTCGTAGTCGAGGGAGAGCAGCAGCGTGTCGTCGATGTCGAAGACGACCGCCGGCTTCTCGCCCCGGTGCCTCGCCTTGTGCGCCGCCTTGTCGATGTGGCGCCTGGCGTCCGACTCCAGGCGCGCCAGGTCCTTGGCGTACTGGCTGGTGCCGGAGGCCTGGTAGACGCCGTTGCCGTCGAGCGTGGTGCCGTAGTAGGTGTCGATGTCCTTGACCAACACCCCGATGTTGTAGGGCTCGTGGGTCGAGTTCGCCGTCGACTGCCCGGCGGTGGCGACACCGGTGCCGTAGAGGGCTGCACCGGCGACGGCGCAGGCGGCACCGACGGCCGCAGTTCTGAGGGACTTCCGCATGGGTTCTCCGGATCTGAGTGAGTTGATTAACCGGCCGTTCCGCACCAGGTCACCGACTGTCTACGCGCATCACCCACGACACGCGAGAGCCTTTATCCGATCGATATCCCAGCCCTGAACGGCACTTCGGGTGACGCATTACCTGCGGGTGACATGTCCTTGACCATCCCTTGAAGCGGCTCTCCTAGGGTCGGACGCAAGTGCGAACGACGGCCACGCGCCGCATGTCCAAGTGCCGTCTCGGCGAGGACGGCGCGGAGACCGAGCGCACGGACTTCACCTGGGACGACACCCGGCTCGCCGAACACCGGACGGCTGACGGCCGGGTCGCGACCTGGGACTACGCACCCGGCACACACCGCCCCCTCACGCAGACCACTCACAGATCCGCCGAGGCGACCCTGGACGCCTCGCACCTCGCCCGCCTGGCCGAGGACACGACGGCCGACCGCACCCTCAGTTTCCACGCCGTCGTCACGGACTCGGTCGGGAAACCGACCGAACTCGTCTCCGCTGAAGGCGAGTTGGCATGACAACGCCGTACCACCCTCTGGGGAACGGCACATCCCGTGCCCACGGACGACCACGAGTCCGCAGACTGCCCCCTCCGGTTCCCGGGACGGTACGCGGACGCCGAGACCGGGCTGCACCACAACTTCCACCGGTACTACGACCCGGAGACCGCACGGTACGTCTCGTCCGACCCGCTCGGTCTGGACGCGGGCCCGAACCCGTACTGGTACGGCCCGCATCCGTTGACCTGGATCGACCCCTACGGGCTCGCGCTCTGCCGCACCGCTCCGAGGATGGAGGACGGCAACCCCAAGGAGGGCTGGCAGCACATCGACGAACGTCACATCGCGGGCACCGCGAACGGCGGCCACGGCGATCTCCTGCCCCCGACGACCACACGCGCACAGGTGGAGAAGGCCGCGGAGACGATGATCGAGAAGGGCACGCGGGTCTCCGATCCCGCGCGCCGGATGCAGACCTATGAGAAGAGGATGATCGTGAACGGAATGCGGGCCCGGTACCGCCTGGTCGTCGACTCGGACGACGGGAACCGCATCATCACCTTCTTCCCGGTAGGAAAGAGCTACGTCCCGTGATCACTGTGCAGTTCACCGTCCGCCCCGGCCAGGGTGATCCCAGCGGGTTCGACCTGGGTGACATGTCCGTCACCGGGGATCTCGGTACGGCCGACTCGGCGGGCCGTACTCCCGACCAGGGCATGATGATCCACCTCTCGGTGACACAGCTGCTGGACAGCCTCCCCGCGCTTCTCCGCGGCGGTGCCAGAACGCTCGCCTTCACCGGTGTCGACACCTCGTTCGGCCTCTCCTTCCGACGGAACAAGGACGGGGTCTCCGTCTCCTCCGAGGACGGCGTCATCGCCCGCACGACGCCGGACGAACTCGCGTCGGCGGTCCTGGCCGCGGCCGAAGCCCTGGCCCTCACCCTGCCCACCGGGGAGCCGGTCGAGTCGGACTACGCGGACGCCTTGGCGGCATTGCGTCCGCTCGTGTCACGGCACGGTCCCGGCGCCGGTCATTGATGTGGAGAGGGACGAACCGTCACGGGCACCAGTCGCCCAGGTACGCCTCGCGGGTCGCCGCCCCGGCCTCAGAGCGGCTCAGTTGGGGCCGGTTCGGCGGGACGCTGATCACCGCTCCCGGTCCCGTGTTGCGGTACTCGGCGAACCGCTGGCTCTGCCACGGGTAGGTGTCCGACATGTTGGCGTAGGGCGCGACCGCGTCGATCCCGGCGGAGAGCCGGGTGTCGCGGACGGTGAGCATGGGCCAAGCGGTGGTGTCCGAGCCGGGCACCCAGGGGCGGGCCAGCTTGTAGTGGGCGTCCGGGGCCCCGCTGCTGACCCGGCCGTGGGTGACCAGGTAGCCGCGCGGGTCGGCGCGCGCGGTGGAGGGGGCGAAGACGAAGCCGTACGGGGCCCCGGCCAGGTCCGTACGGTCCAGGGCCCGGAAGTGGCAGCGTTCGAAGACGGCGGTCGCCCGGCCGAAGACGAAGTCCACGTCGCCCTCGGCGTAACAGTCCCGGTAGTACTGCCGGGCGAAGGTGCCGAGCGCCATGGAGTCGGCGTACAGCGTGTCCTGGTGGCCCAGGAATCGGCACCCCAGGAAGGCCGAACGGTCCCCCTGCACCTTGATGGCGACCGCCTGGGTGCCGGTGATCCCGGGGTGGTCGGCGCGCAGCCAGTCGTTGGCGAAGGTGATCCGGCGGGCGGTGAAGCCGTCGGCCTGCACGGTCGTGGTGGCCGACCCGGTCGTGCCGTAGGTGCCCCCGCCGGGCTTCGGCGTGCCGGCCGCGTTGTCGTACACGACGACGACGTCCCGCGGGTCCCCGGAGGCACCGATCCAGGTCATCCCCGTACGGTCGGCGCCGACGGCCACGGTCTCGCGGTAGGTGCCCGGGGCGAGGACCAGCGTGTATCCGCTTCCGCCCGCCGCGTTCACGGCGGCCTGGAGGGTGGTGTGGTCGCCGCGGCCGCCGGGGTGCACGTACAGAGTGCGCGCGGTGAGGCGGGCGGAGGGCGAACCGTAGCGTCCGAACGGTGACCGGGTCGCCGCGCGGGCGGGCGCCGCGGGCACCGGAGCCAGGACGGCTCCGATGCCCGCGGCGACGAACGTCCTTCTGCCGATCGGGACTTCGGCCATGGTCAGCAGACCTTGCCGGCGCCCGCGCGGTGGTCCACGATGCCCGGTACCGCCCTCGGTGGATCGACATGGGTCCGCAGCGACGGTGTCCAGCCGGCGCCGGACCGCAGCGTCTCGGCCGGGATCTCCGCGTTGTGCACGGCGATCAGATCCGTCGCCACCCCGTTGACGTAGTTGTCCCTGGCGGTGAGCGGCGCCTCCTTCCACTTCTTCAGGACGGTCGCCGCGCTGATCCCGCTGGGCAGTGTGAACGCGTTGTGCTCGGCGACGAGTTGGGACTCCATGCCGATGCCGTAGCTGTAGGAGAAGCCGTCGCCCGCGACGAAGTGGTTGTTGTACGAGTCCACCTGGCCGAAGCGGACCCGCGGCGCGCGCTCGACCAGGTTCGAGAAGAGGTTGTGGTGGAAGGTCACCTTGAGGTGGCCCCGGTCGACCGCGGCGGTGGAGGCGCTGTCGCTGTTGCCGACCAGGATCGTCTTGTCGTGGTCGGTGAAGACGTTCCAGGACGCGGTCACGTAGTCCGCGCCCCTGACGATGTCCAGCTCGCCGTCGTGCTGCTCGTAGATCCGGCCGAAGTACGTGGGCAGCGTGCTGTCGGGGTGGTCCCCGTCGGTGAAGGTGTTGTGGTCCAGCCAGACGTGGGTGGACCCGTAGACCACCGCGCTGTCGTACTCGGAGTTCCAGTTGCCGACGGCCGTGTCGGTCGGGTCCCACTGCGGGAAGCAGTCCAGCGGGCTCTCGAAGGTGAGGTTGCGGACGATGACGTTGTCCACGGCCTTGATCTGGAGGCTGGCTCCCTTGAAGCCCGCGTTCCTGCCGACGCCGACCAGCGTGGTGTCGGCGGGGATGTCCGCCTTGACGGCGGTGTCCTGGCGGGCGGCGGAGGCGCGGCGCAGGCCTTCGGGGCTGTCGTCGGGCTCGGCGTCCAGGTTGGTGCCGTAACCCCAGTTCTCCGGCGCGTACTTCCGCAGATAGGCGTCGAAGTCGTAGCCCGGCGCGGCGAAGGAGGCGCAGCCCCCGGCGCCGGCGTCGATCATGCCCTTCACCCTGATGATCCTCGGAGCGGTGGAGCCGTCGCTCAGCGCGGCCTTGAACTCGGCCCAGGTGGTGACGGTGTGGACGTGCGCGGCGTCGGCGGCCGCCCCGCCGGTGGTGCCGGTGGTGGCGGAGCCCCAGCCGTCGCCGGCGGGGAGGGTCTGGCGGCCGGGGTCGCGGGGCCGCGCCTGGGCCTGAGCGGCGGTGCCGGTGGCGGTGGCGGCCAGGACGAGGGCGGTGCATCCGGCCAGTGAGGCAATGACACGTGCATGACATCCATGGGTGTTCATGGTGCGGCTCTCTCTTTCCGGTGGGCTGGTGGGCCGAGGGCTGGTGGGCCGACGGGCTGGACTCGAACGGATGGGGCGTGTGGGTGAGGGGGGTGAGGGGGTGGGGCGGAAGGGTCACGCGCGAACCGTGCGGGCCGGCCCCGGCCGGTCCGCAGGGCGTGGGGCGCGGAGCGCGGTCCGCAGGGCGCGGGGCGCGGTCCGCAGGGCGTGGGGCGCGGGGCAACCCGTGCGGGGCAGTCCCGCGCCCCCGGCCGGCCGCGCACGGACCGACCGGCACGGCGGACCGGCGGAGCCGGCCGGCCGGGCTAGTGATTCGCCTTCCAGTCCGCCTGCGCCTTGTTGAGCTGGTCGGCCAGCGTGTCCAGGAAGTCCTTGGCGCTCATCTTCCCGAGCAGCAGCTTCTGGAAGTTCGGCTCGTTGTCGGCCTTGGAGATGGTGTTCCAGTCGGGCAGGTAGTACGGCAGTTGCACGATCTTGGTGTCGGCGCCGTTGAGTGCCTCCGCGGCGAGCCTGGTCGGCTCGGCCTTCTGGATCCAGGCGTCCTTGGCGGCGTCGGTGTTCGCCGGGACCTGGCCCGCCGACTCGTTGAACTTGGAGTTCTCCGCGGCCGAGACGGCGAACTCGATGAACTTCCAGGCCGCCGACTTGTTCTTGCTGGACTTGAAGAGGCTCAGTCCGTCGACCGGGTTGGACACCTGCACCCGCGTGCCGTCGTCCTGGGTGGGGTTCGGGATGCCCCTGAACTTCTCCGTGCCCAGCGCCTTCAGATGATCCTGGTAGGAGCCGAGGTTGTGGCTCAGCATGCCGATGCTGCCGCTGTCCCACTGGGCGACCATCTTGGCGAAGTCGTTGTTGACGTCGGCGGACGGGGTGTCCTTCTTGTACAGGGCGATGTACTTCTCCAGGGCCGCCACGTTCTTCGGGTCGTTGACGGTGGTCCTGTCGCCGTTCCAGAACGAGGTGAGGCCGGTCTGGCCGTACACCGCGTCCAGGGCCGGCGCGATGGCCCCCTCGCCGCCCCGGATGGTGAAGCCGAACCGGTTCCCGCCCTTGTCGGTGAGCTTGTCGGCGGCCTCGTAGAACTTCGCCCAGGTGGTCGGCGCGTCCAGGCCGGCCGACTTGAAGAGGTCGGTGCGGTACCACAGCGTGCCGTTGTTCGCGGAGGTGGGCACCTGGTAGAGCTTGCCCGCGCCGCCCGCCGCCCGGCTGACGTCGAGCAGGTTCTGGCTCAGCCTGCCCTTCAGCGGGCTCTTCTCCAGACGGCTGTCCAGTGGGTCCAGCGCTCCCTGGACCGCGACCTCGGCGAGCATCGCGGTGCCCACACCGCCGACGTCGGGCAGACCGCCGCCCTGGATGGCGGTGTCGTACTTCGACTGCGCGCTCGCCGCGGGGATGCCCACGTAGTTGACCTTGACGTCCGGGTACTTCTTCTCGAAGTCCGCGATGATCTGCTTCCAGATGTCGGTGCGGACACCGCCGTTGTTGTCCCAGAAGGTGATCTCGCCCTTGCCCGAGCCCTCGCCGCCCTTGTCCCCTGCCGCCCCGCTGCCGTTGTCACCGCAGGCGGTGGCGGTGAGCGCGAGTACGGAACCCAGGGCGACGGCGAGCGCGGAACGCCTGGTTCTGTGGATGCTGATCTTCATCGGTCGGCTCTCTTCTTCTGGTTCCAACAGGGTTGCGGGGTCTGGTCGGTCACGGTCCGCCGGTGTCGGCGGCACCGGCTCCGGGCGTCCGGTGCGCGGTAACGGAAAGCGCTTGCTCAACAGGTGCGGCACTGCGGCTCCCAACAGACTCACTGGTGGCGGTGGACGACCCTCAGGGGGTCGCGGTGATGCGGAACTGCGTGAACGAGGCCGCTCCGGCGTGTCCCGCGCCGGCGGGCGCGAGCGCGAAGAGCCCGAGCAGGGCGCCGACCCAGCGCCAGGGTGTGGCGGCGAAGACCTGGCCGGAGGAGACCCGGCCGTCGCCGACGTCGTACGAGAAGCGGCAGCGCGCCCCCGCGCCGGTCTCGATCCACAGCCGGGCCCGCCCCTCGGGCGCCTCCCGGGAGGCGGCGGCGTCGCGCTCCCTCGCCCACGGCCCGGAGGTCCTGGCGGGCGCCCCCGCCACGACGGACTCGGCGAACCGGTGCACGAGCCGTACCGACCCGTCGGGGTGGCGCTGGAGACCGATCCAGCTGAACGCGTCCCCGAGCACGGCGAGCCCCGCCCGCGCGCCGGGTTCCTCGCTGTCGAGCCGCAGCTCCACCTCGGCGGTGGCGGCGGTCCCGGGCAGCCGTTGGGTCAGGACGTGCGGCAGCCTGCGCAGATCGTCCGCGTCCGCCGTCCGTACGCAGGTCAGCCGGAGCCCGTCGGAGGAGTGCTGGGTGGCCCAGCCGTCCTGCGGATTGGCGGTCCACTGCCACTGCCGCCCGAACCGGCCGCCCGGGAAGTCGTCGTCGGTGGCGGGTGCCGAGCGTGGCTGCCGCGGCAGATCGGGCTTCCGGTGCACGGCCACGGGGACGCCCTCGTCACCGAGCACCGGCCAGCCGTCCGGCCCGTCCCAGCGCATCGGCTGGAGGTGCACGACCCTCCCGTACGGGCCGCGGTGCTGGAAGTGCGCGAACCAGTCCTCACCGGCCGCCGTGCGCACCCAGCCGCCCTGGTGCGGGCCGTTGACCCCGGTCTCCCCCTGTTCCAGCACCACCCGTTCCTCGTACGGGCCGAAGAAGCCGCGCGAGCGGAAGGCGCCCTGCCAGCCGGTCTCCACTCCCCCGGCGGGCGCGAAGATCCAGAACCAGCCGTCGTGCCGGTAGGCCTTGGGCCCTTCGAGGGTGAACCAGCCGGGGATCCGGTCCGCGTCGACGATCACCACGCCCTCGTCGAGCAGTCCGCTGCCGTCGGGACGCATCCGGTGCCCGGTGAGCCGGTTCTTCACGCCCGAACGGGATCTGGCCCAGGCGTGCACGAGGTAGGCCTCGCCGGTCTCCTCGTCCCACAGCGGGCAGGCGTCGATCAGTCCCTTGCCCTCCTTGACGAGGTGCGGCCGGGTCCAAGGGCCGCGGATCTCAGGGGCGTTGACCTGGAAGATGCCGTGGTCGGGGTCGCCCCAGAAGATCCAGAAACGGTCGTCGTGATGCCGTAGGGACGGAGCCCACACCCCGCGGTCGTGCCGGGGACCGCTGAACTCCCGTACCGGTTCGAGGCGTTGCAGGGCGTGGCCGACGAGCGTCCAGTTCACCAGGTCACGGGAGTGCAGCAGCGGCAGGCCCGGCACCCGGCCGAAGCTGGAGGCGGTGAGGTAGAAGTCGTCCCCGACGCGCAGCAGATCGGGGTCGGACCAGTCGGCGTCGAGAACGGGGTTGCGGTAGGTGCCGTCACCGAGGTCGGAGGAGGGAAGGGCCATCAGGTGCTCACCGCCGTGCGGACGAGCGCGGCGGCCTCGCCCCGGTCGAGGGTGCCGTCCGCGACGACGGTCACGACCCGCCGTACGACGGTGTCCCCCGCCCCGACGGGCAGCCGCTCGGTGTGCGCGAGGCAGGAACCGACGCCCGGGTACTCGGCGGTGCGCACGAACCACGGGTCGCGGCGGGTCCGTTCGGTCGCCCCGGCGAAGACCAGGGTCCAGCGGGCGCCCGCGAGCGCCACCCAGTCGGCGCGGGCGCCGTGCACCGCCTCCACGCCCTCGGTGCCGGCGGTGAAGACACGCGGCGCCCCGGCCTCCTTGCGGGCCCGCCAGAAGAAGCCGCCGTAGGCCGCGCCCGGACGCCCGTTGGTGGCCGGGCTGCCGATGGAGAGGGGCTTCGGGGTCGTGTTCGTCAGCGAGAAGGTGAAGTCCAGCGCCCAGGCGGCGTCGGTGAGCCGGATCGCGGTGACGGTCCGTCGCTCACGCAGCAGTTCGCCGCCCGCGGCCACCCAGCGCAGTTCCTCCACGAAGCCGTCCGGGTCGCTCAGCCGGAAGCCGTCGTGCCGCTGGGCGCCGTGGTTGGCGAGTTCGGTCGGCCCCTGGTCGCGCACATAGGTGCGCCCGCCCCAGAAGTTGTGCCCCTCGACGTCGGGAACGGCGACACCGACGCCGAGGTGGTGGAGGTGGTCGGCGGGGCTGAACTCGGTGACCGCCGTGCCGGCCAGGGTGGTGACCGGGTGGAGGTACGGGCGCGGGGAGAGCCGGGGGGACAGCTCGGGGCGCGTGTGGTACCGGCCGACCGGGCGGCCCGCGACGCGCAGGACCGGCGAGTCGTGGTGGGGCGCGGTGTTCATCCGGTGCTCACCTCGTTCGGGGGCGCCCAGGAGGCGCCCAGCTCGGAGTAGAGGGCGAGGGTGTCGGCCGCCGCCGCGACGAGTCCGTCGATGCCCCGCACGATCCGGCGGTTCTCCGCGGGGACCGTCTCCCAGGCGTCCGCGGGCAGCGCGACCGGGTCGGGGGCCCGCCGGACGGCCTCGACGACCTTCATGAAGGCGCCCGTCGAATCCGGTGCGACCAGCAGCTCGTCGCCGTCGGTCAGATGCGCGACCAGGTTCTCCAGCAGGTCCGTGCGGCCGTACTCGATCTCCTCCGGACCGTGCCCGGACCGCTGTACGAGGACGCGGTCGAGCTTGTACCAGAAGGTGATCCGGCCCTCGCTGCCGTGCACCAGGACGTACGGCTCGCCGGGCCGCTCGGCGCAGAGCGTGGCGGCGACGACGACCCGGCCCCGGGGGGTGGTGACGCGTACGCAGGAGGTGTCGTCGGACTCGATGTCGTTGGCGCGCAGCAGCTCGGTCTCGATCGCGGCGACGTCCTCGGCCCGGGTGGCCCCGTGCAGCGCGAGGGCGGTGACGACGGCGTGCGCGAGGGGGTTGGTGAGGGCCCCGTCGATCACGTCCACGCCGTTCAGGCGCCGCCTGCCCGCCCACGCCGCCCTGCGGTAGTAGGCCTCGTCGCGCGCCCAGGCGCCCGCCGCGCCGATCCCGGTGACGGTGCCGAGCACGCCCGAGGCGATCATCTCCCGGATCGCCGGCAGCGCGTGCGAGCCGAGCGACTGGAAACCGATCTGACAGACGACCCCGGCCGCCGCAACGCCGTCGGCCATCCGGCGGAACTCGGCGTACGAGGGCGCGGGAGGCTTCTCCAGCAGGAGGTGCACGCCCCTGGCGGCGGCGACGAGCGCCAGGTCGGTGTGGGTCGGGATGGGCGTGCAGACCACCGCGATCGCGGCGCCGGTGGAGTCGAGCAGGGCCCCGAAGTCGGCGGACTGTTCGGGAGGCCGGCCCCCGAAGTCGTCGCAGGACCCGAAGTCCCCGAACGTCTCGGCGAGTTCGGACGTCGTGAGGGGGTCCGGGTCGCAGATGCCCGCCAGCCGTACGAGCCCCTTGTCCTGGAGCCGGCGGATGTTGCGCAGGTGCCAGCGGCCGTGACCGCGCGCCCCCGCGAGGACGACCGGCAGCGGGAGTCCCCCGCCCGGCGTGCTCCTCCCGCTCATCCCTTCACCGCCCCCGCGCTGAAGCCCGTGATCAGCCACTTCTGGATGAACGCGAACACGATGACGACGGGTACCGCGGCGATGATGCCGCCCGCGGCGAGCGCCCCGAGGTCGACGCTGTCGGCGCTCATCAGGGTGTTGAGACCGACCGGGATCGTCTGTTTGCTCTGGTCGCTGAGGAACATCAGGGCGAACAGGAAGTGGTTCCAGGCGTGGACGAAGGCGAAGGAGCCGACGGCGATCAACCCCGGGCGCAGCAACGGGAGTACGACGATCCGGAAGGAGGTGAAGCGGCCGCAGCCGTCGACCCAGGCGGCCTCTTCCAGGGAGTACGGCACGTTCCTGATGAACCCGCTGATGAGGATCATCGACAGCGGCAGCTGGAACACCGTCTCGGCGATGACGACGCTGCCCAGCGAGTTGATCATCTGGAGCTTGGCGAAGATCTGGAAGAGCGGTACCAGCAGCAGCGCGCCCGGCACGAACTGCGAGCACAGCAGCGCCAGCATGAAGCCGCGTTTGATCCTGAAGTCGAAGCGGGCCAGGGCGTATCCGCCGGCCAGGGCGACCACGGTCGTCATGACGAGCGTGGCGACGGCGATGAGCACGCTGTTCTGGAAGTAGGTCCCGAAACTGCGCTCGGTCCACACCTTGTCGAAGTGCTCGAAGGTCATGGGCCACGGCACCAGCGAGGTGGACCCGGCCGGGCGGAGCGCGAAGAGCAGGATCCAGTAGAAGGGGATCAGGGTGAAGAGGAGGTAGACGCCGAGCGGGAGGTAGATGTGCCACCGCGGGACCTCGTCCCAGGCGCGGCGCTTCGCGCCCGGGCGTCGCCGGGGTTCCTGGTGGGCCACCGGGGCCGGGGCCGCGGGGGCGCTGACGGTGACGTCCTCGGTGATCACTTGTCCCCGCCTCCGAACTTGCTCAGCCGCAGATAGACGATCGAGCAGAACAGCAGAATCACGAACGCGACCGTGGTGAGGGCGGACGCGTAGCCGAAGTTGTGCGCGTCGACACTGGTGTTGGCGATGTAGAGCGGAAGGGTGGTCGTCTCACCCGCGGGTCCGCCGCCGGTCAGGGTGTAGAGCAGGTCGACGTTGTTGAACTCCCAGACCGCGCGCAGCAGCGTGGACAGGACGATGGCGTCCTTCAGGTGCGGCAGGGTGATGTGCAGGAACTGCCGGAAACGGCTCGCGCCGTCCACCTCGGCGGCCTCGTACAGGTCCTTGGAGACGGACTGGAGGTCGGCGAGGATGAGGATCGCGAAGAAGGGCACTCCGCGCCACAGGTCGGCGACCACGGCCGCCGGGAAGACGGTGGCGGTGTCCGACAGCCAGCTGGTGCCGTACTGGCCGATGCCGGCGTCCGCGAGGTAACGGGTGATGCCGGTCTGGGAGTTGTAGAGCAGTACCCAGATCGCGGAGGTCAGCACTCCGGAGACGGCCCACGGCGAGAAGACCAGTGCCCGGCCGACCGCGCGGCCCACGAAGGTCTGGTTGACGATCAGCGCCAGCGCCAGACCGAAGAGCAGTTGCAGACCGACCTCGACGACGACCCACTGGGCGCTGAAGGTCAGCGTGTCCCAGAACTGGGGGTCGGCGGTGAAGGCGTGCACGAAGTTGTCGAAGCCCGCGAACCCGTTGCGCCACGGCTTGGTGGGGTTGTAGTTCTGCAGGCTGTAGTAGAAGACGCTGATGACCGGGTAGGCGATGAAGCCCAGCATCAGCAGCCCCGCGGGGGCGATCAGCAGATACGGGAGCCTGCGGGGCGTCGCCGAGCCGCGGCGCCGCCGGAGCGGCGCGGGCTGTTTCGCCACGGCTGCGGCTTGGGCCATGACTGTTCTCCGTTCTTACGGGTGCCGTGGAACGTGCGCTGTCGGTGTCGGTGTCGGTGACACAGGAAGCGCTTGCTACACACGCATGGGTGAACGCGCTTCGGAGGTGTCGTTCGGGTGGTCGGCCGGGGGCGCGGTCCTCTCGGACCGCCGTCACCCGGCGTAGGGATCCGGCACTTTGCCCGGCCGGGCCAGGAACGCGAAGTCGCAGCCGGTGTCGGCCTGGGTGATCTGCTCGTTGTAGAGCGCCCCGTAGCCGCGCTCGTACCGTTCGGGCGGCGCCGTCCACAGCGCCCTGCGCCGCTCCAGTTCCGCGTCGTCCACGTCGAGCCGGAGCGATCGTGCCTCGACGTCCAGGGTGATCGTGTCGCCGGTCCGCACCAGGGCGAGCGGTCCGCCGATGTGCGACTCGGGCGCCACGTGCAGCACGCAGGCGCCGTAACTCGTGCCGCTCATCCGGGCGTCGGAGATCCGGACCATGTCCCGTACGCCCTGCTTCAGCAGGTGGTCGGGGATGGGCAGCATGCCGTACTCGGGCATGCCGGGACCGCCCTTGGGCCCGGAGCCGCGCAGCACCAGCACGCTGTCCGCCGTGATGCCGAGGGACGGGTCGTCGATGGTCCGCTGCATCGTCCGGTAGTCGTCGAAGACGACCGCGGGCCCGGTGTGCTTGAGCAGCCGCGGCTCGGCGGCGATGTGCTTGATGACGGCGCCGTCGGGGCAGAGGTTGCCGCGCAGGACGGCCACCCCGCCCTCGGTGGCGACGGGGTTGTCCCGGGGGCGGATGACGTCGTCGTCGTGGACCCGGGCGGTGGCCAGCTGCTCGCGCAGGGTGTCGTGCGACACCGTCGGCCGGTCCAGGTGCAGCAGGTCCGTGATCCGTGACAGGAACCCGGGCAGACCGCCGGCGAAGTGGAAGTCCTCCATCAGGTAGGTCCGGCCGCCGGGCCGTACGTTGGCGAGCACCGGCACGGTCCGCGCGATCCGGTCGAAGTCGTCGAGGGTGAGGGTGACGCCCGCCCGTCCGGCCATGGCGATCAGGTGGATGACGGCGTTGGTGGAGCCGCCGAGTCCGAGGACGGTCGTCACGGCGTCCGTGAACGCCTCCTCGGTGAGGATGTCGGACAGTTTCCGGTCCCGGTGCACGAGGTCGACGATCCGCAGGCCCGCGGCGGCCGCCATCCGGTCGTGACCGGAGTCGACGGCCGGGATGCTGGACGCGCCCGGGACCGTCACCCCGAGTGCCTCGGCGGCGGCGGTGAGCGTGGACGCCGTCCCCATGGTCATGCAGTGACCGGGGGACCGCGCGAGCCCGCTCTCCAGTTCGGTCATCTCGCAGTCGCCGATGAGTCCGGCGCGCCTGTCGTCCCAGTACTTCCACATGTCGGTGCCGGAGCCGAGCACCTCGTCGCGCCAGTGACCGGGCAGCATCGGCCCGGCGGGCACGAAGACGGCCGGCAGGTCCACGGAGGCCGCGCCCATCAGCAGGGCGGGGGTGGACTTGTCGCAGCCGCCCATCAGCACCGCGCCGTCCACGGGGTACGAGCGCAGCAGCTCCTCCGTCTCCATGGCGAGCAGGTTGCGGTAGAGCATCGGGGTCGGCTTCTGGAAGGTCTCGCTGAGCGTGGACACCGGGAACTCCAGCGGGAAGCCCCCGGCCTGCCACACGCCCCGCTTCACGGCCTGCGCCCGGTCCCTGAGGTGGACGTGGCACGGGTTGATGTCGGACCAGGTGTTCAGGATCGCGATGACCGGCTTGCCGAGGTGCTCCTCGGGCAGATAGCCGAGCTGGCGGGTCCTGGCGCGGTGGCTGAAGGAGCGCAGCCCGTCGGTGCCGTACCACTGGTGGCTCCTGAGGTCCTCCGGGCGCCTCGTCTCCCGTCCGGTGCTCACAGCGGCCACCCCGCGGCGATGGCGGCGACTTCCGACCGCTCGGACTCGGACAGCTCCCTGCTCGGCGGGCGCACCTCGCGCCGGCACAGGCCGAGCGAGGCGAGTGCCTCCTTGACGACGGTCACGTTGTTGGCGGAGGCGTCGGCCGCGCGCAGTTCCTCGAAGCGGCGGATCTGCTCCCAGACCTTCATGGCGGCCGGGTAGTCGCCGGAGCGGAGCGCCTCGATCATGGTGAGCGAGAGCGACGGGGAGACGTTCACCAGGCCGGAGGTGAAGCCGGTGGCACCCGCCGAGAAGTAGGAGGGCGCGTAGGGCTCGGCGAGCCCCGCCACCCACACGAACCGTTCGAGTCCCGCGTCCCGGGCGAAGGCGGCGAAGCGGGCCGCGTCCGGGACGGCGTACTTCACGCCGATCACGTTCGGGCAGACGTCGGCGAGTTCGGCGAGCCGGGCCCCCGGGAGCCGGGGGTTGCGGATGTAGGGCACGACGCCCAGCTCCGGCACGGACTCGGCGACGGCCCGGTGGTAGTCGAGCCAGCCGCCCTCCGAGACGTACGGGTGCACGGGCTGATGGACCATCACCATCGGTGCTCCGAGCGTGCGGGCGTGCCGGGCGGAGGCGACGGCGGTCGGTACGTCGTGCCCCACCCCGACCAGGACGGTGGCCCGGTCGCCCGCCTCCTCGATGGTCAACTCCGTGACGAGCTGCCGTTCTTCGGGGGTCAGGGCGTAGAACTCGCCGGTGTTGCCGTTGGGTGTGAGGGTGCGGACCCCGGCGTCGAGCAGCCGGTGCAGCAGGGCCCGGTGGGTGTCGCGGTCGATCGTCCCGTCCTCCGAGAAGGGGGTCACGGGGATGGCCACGACCTCGGCGAGCGCCGCCCGCCCGGTCTCGTACGTCGCTGTCATCGCTGTCCGTCCTCCTCCTGGGCCGGAGGGAAGGCCCGTCGCACGAACGACGCGATGTGGGCGTGCAGCGCGCGGGCCGCGCCGTCGGCGTCGTCGTCGAGGGCCAGGCGCAGGATCTCCCGGTGCTCGTCGGCCTCGCGCTCCCAGGACGGGTCGGCGGCCCAGGCGACCGCGGAGACCAGTGCGGCCTGGTCGCGCACCTCGTCGAGCATGCGGCCCAGCAGCGGGTTGCCGCAGGACACGTACAGGGCGCGGTGGAACTCCCGGTTGGCCAGGGAGCGTTCGGCGGTGTCGGAGGCGTCGTCGGCGCGGGTGAGCGCGTCCCGTGCGGCGGCGAGCGAGGCTCCGCGCAGGACGGACCGGCGCAGTGCCTCCGGCTCCAGCAGCAGCCGGACGTCGTACACCTCGCGCGCCATGTCCGCGTCCACCATGCGCACCGTGACGCCCTTGTACTGGTTCATCACGACGAGTCCGGTACCGGCCAGGGTCTTGAGGGCCTCGCGCACGGGCGTCTTCGACACCCCGAACTGTGCGGCGAGCTCGCTCTCGACCAGGGCCTGACCGGGCGTCAACTGCCCGGTGAGGATGCGGTGTTTGATCCCCTCCAGCACGAACTGCGTGCGGGACGGTATCGGTGTGGGCACAGAGGTCATGCGCGCCTCTCGGATCTCACGTATCGGATCTCACGTATCGCGTCTCATATATGACGTACGAAGTACGACGCGATGAACGTAGGAGCGCGCTCGTGTTTCGTCAACGCTTCGGACAGAAGAAAGAAAAGAAAGAGAGGCGCATCGCGAAGGGCCCCGTCCGAAGCCCGGCGCGGGGTTCGGACGGGGCCCAAGGGCCTTTGGCGTACTAGGACTTCCAGCCGGGGTCGCGTCCGCTGAGGGCGATCACCCGGTCCAGCAACGGTGCGTCGTCCGGCACCGGCACCACGGTCCCGAACACGCCTCCGCCCCGGCCGGGATCCTGGGCCGCCGCGGCGAGGAAGCCGTACGACGCGTGCAGCGCGGCCGGGTCGGGCTCGTACTCCTGGCCGGTGGCGCGGGCCAGGTCCCAGCCGTGCACGACCAGTTCGTCGGCGACCACGGCACCGGCGACGGCGCCCGGCAGGGTCACCCCGCCCGCTCGGGTCTCCCCCTCCCAGGCGGCCGGGTCCCGCCACACCTCCACGAGTTCGTCGAGCGCCTTCGGCAATGTCGCGCGCCAGTCGGGGGCGATGTCCGGCACGACCGTGTCCGGGCTGGTGTCGGTCCTGGCGCCCAGGTCCTTGCGTCCGGCGTCGCGGAAGGCGACGGCCAGTCCGCCGACATGCCCGAGCATGTGGTGCACCGCGTAGGCCGGGCAGGGGGTGACGTCGTCGAGCTGCCGCTCCGTCACCCCCGCCACGAGCCGCGCGACGATCAGGGCCTGCGGCCCGAGGTCGAGAGTCGGGTCGGTCATCCGCTGCTCCTCAGTTCCGAATCCTCACAGAGTCCGCTCGTGGGGTAGACGGGCGCCGCGCCGAGAACTCATCGGCGCGGCGCGGGGGAGACGGAATGCGCGCGGTGCGGGCTGCCGGGTCCGGGCTGCGGGCTGCGGGCTGCGGGCTGCGGGCTGCGGGCTGCGGGCTGCGGGTGGAGCCTGGCGGCGGGAGGAGCGCGGTGGGGTGTGGGAGGTGGGCCGGAGCGCGGGAGCGGTCCGGCATAGGGAACCTGCCCGATCCCCGCAGGCCCTCCTTAGGACCACGATCACCTGCCATGACATGGACAGTGACGCGTGTGCTGCGGGACCGCGACGCGGGCCTCTATCTGACCGCGGTGGTCGTCTCCGGCTTCGGCTCGTCGGCGATGTGGCTGGTGTCGGGCATCTGGGTCAAGGACCTGACGGGCTCGAACGGTCTGGCCGCCCTGTGCGTGTTCGCGCTCTGGGCCCCCACTCTCGTCGGCCCCCTCCTGGGCACGGTCGCGGACCGCACCCGTCGTCGGCCCCTGCTGATCGGCACGAACCTGGCACTGGCGGCGCTCCTGCCGGCCCTCCTCGCCGTGGACGCACCGGACCGGCTGTGGATCCTGTTCGCGGTGCTCCTGGTCTACGGCGCGGCGGGCGTGGTCCACGACGCCGCCGAGTCCGCGCTGGTGGCCGCGGCGGTCGACCGGAGCCTCCTCGGGGACTTCAACGGGCTGCGCATGACGGCCAACGAGGGCATGAAGCTGCTGGCGCCGCTGGCCGGTGCGGGCCTGTACACGGCGTACGGCGGCGCGCGGGTCGCGCTCCTCGACGCGGTGACGTTCGCGCTGGCGGCCGGGGTGTGCGCGCTGCTGCGGGTCCGGGAGTCGCCGCCCGACCCGGACCCCGCGAGCCGGTGGTCCCGGACGGCCGCGGGCGCGCGGCACCTCCTGGGGGACCCGGAACTCCGCCCGCTGGTCCTGGCCGGCGGTACGACGATGCTCTTCGCGGGGCTCAACGGCGCCATGATCTACGCCGTCGTCGAGGGACTGGGCCACTCCCCCGCCTACGCCGGGCTCCTCTACGCCGTCCAGGGTGCCGGGTCGGTTCTGGTCGGTCTGGTCTCGGGCCCGCTGCTGCGGCGGTGGGGGGAGCGCCGTTTCGCCGCGTACGGGATCGCGCTGACCGCGGTCGCGACCGGGGCGCGTGCGGTGGCCTCCGACGGGGTGGCCCTGGTGTGCAGCGCCGCGATCGGGGCCGGCCTCCCGTGTGTGCTGATCGCCGCGTACACCGCCGTGCAGCGGAGGACTCCGGGGCCGCTGCTCGGGCGTGCCGCCGCCACCGCGAACACCCTGATGTTCGCGCCGAACGCGCTCGGGCTGGCGGTCGGGGCGGGGATGGGTGAGCTGGTCGGCCCTCGGCTTCTGCTCCCGGTGCTGGCCCTGGTCCGCCTGCTGACGCTCCGGCCTCTGCTGACCCGGCACTGAGCCCGCCGCCGCCCCGGGACCGCGCCCCGAACCCCCGCATCGGCCCGAACGGCCTCGCCCCCGAACCCCCGCATCGGCCCGAACGGTCTCGCCCTCGAACGCCGGACCGGCCGAGGATCCCGGCCCGCGCTGGACACGCCGGGCCGGGCCACATGCCCAAGGGGCGCGAGGAACCGCGGGACCAGCCCCCCACTCGGCCGCGCTCGAAGAACCGCTTCAGGACGCGGCCGTCAGTACCGCCCGCACCGCCTCCAGATCCCCCTGCGAAGCCAACCCTGCGTGATACAGCCGCAGTTCCCCCGCTCCCAGTGAGGCCGCCCGTGCCGCGTCGTCCGCGAGTGTGCCCGGACTGCCTCCCATGCCCGACACGACCGTGAAGTTGGCCGCCAGTACGGTCGTGTCCCGCGCCTGTCGCGCGAACGGCGTCAGCAGCTCCGTGCCGCCGGTGCACGGCACCACCACCCCGTCCGCCACGGAGAGGACGTGCGCGGGATCGACGCCGGCGTTCGCCCCGCAGTGGAACGACACGGGGTCGGCGTGCAGCAGCACCTGGAACCCGTCGGGCGCGGCCGCCCGTACCGCCGCGACCGTGGTCTCCTGGAGCGAGCGGGCCACCCCGTCGCGCCACGCGCGCGTGGCACCCGCCACCTCGCTCCCGAGCAGCTTCTCGATCGCCGGCCAGCCCCCGTCCGACGGCACGGCCCCCCGCCACACGGGCTCCAGGGCCTCCCGGACGATGGCCGCCGTCTCGGCGGCGTCGAGCCCGTTCCCTTCGTACCCGTCCCGGCACGCCGGGCAGAAGCACAGGGACATCAGGTACTGCCCGGCGTCCCCGAGTCCCACCCCGCCGATCTTGTCGTGCGCGTGCAGGTGCGCCAGCCCGTACCACCCGAGCGACTCCAGCTCGGTGCCCCGCGCCCCGGGCCGCACCGCCGCCTCCACCGCGAGGTCGACGAGGTACTCCTGGGTGCGGGTCTGCGCGACGCACGGCGCCCAGCCGTACCGGTCGCCGTACGCGTTGACGACGGACGTGTCCGGATGCTCTCCCCCCAGGCGGGAGTTGTGCGCGAGGACCACCCAGGTGTGGACGTCGAGACCGGCCTCGGCGAGCGCGGCGGCGGCCGTCCCGTACGCGTCCCCGGGCGCCCAGTCCCCGGCCTCGTACGGTCGCAGCGCACGCCCGGCCCATCGCGCGCCGTCCACCGGGTACAGGACGGCCGCGTGGGACACCGTCACGACGCGGTGCCCGGGGTGACGGGGGGTCAGCGCGCGGGTGGAGTGGTAGGCGGAGGCGAGCGTCGCCTGCCGCACCCCGAGCCCGGCGATCCGCCCGGCCGCCTCCGGGTCCCCGACGACGTCCCACGGATAGACGAAGGCCGACGCCTTCACAGGCTCTCCCCCTCGGCCGGCTCCAGCAGCGCGTACCCGCGCTCGACCAGCTCGGCGAGCTGCTTCACATGGTCCTCGGTCGGCTCGTGCAGCGGGGGCCGCACCTCCCCCACGTCCAGCCCGCGCAGCCGCACCCCCGCCTTGACCAGCGACACGGCGTAGCCGCGCCCCTGCGCCCGCAGCTCGACGAACGGCCGGTAGAACCCGTCCAGCAGCCGGTTCACCATGTCGTCGGACCCCGCGTTCAGGGCGGCGTGGAAGGCCAGCGCGATCTCGGGCGCGAAGCAGAAGACCGCGGACGAGTACAGCGTGATGCCGATGCCGCGGTAGGCGAGCCCCGTCAGTTCGGCGGTGGGCAGCCCGTTGAAGTAGAGGAAGTCCCCGGGGGCCTCGCTGCGCACCGCGCTGACGACGCGCTGCATCAGGTCCAGGTCGCCCAGCCCGTCCTTGAAGCCGATGATGCCCTCGGTGCGGGCCAGTTCGACCACGGTCGAGGGCGTGAACACGGCGTTGTCGCGCTGGTACACCACGACGTCCAGCGAGGTGGCGGCGGCCAGCTCCCGGTAGTGGCGCAGCAGCCCTTCCTGCCCCGCGACCACGAGGTAGGGCGGCATGGCCAGCAGCCCGTCGGCCCCGGCCTCCTCGGCGAGCCGCGCGAACCGTACGGCGAGCGCGGTCCCGTACCCCGCGCCCGCGACGACCGGTACCCGTCCCGCCGCCTCCTCCACGGCGGCCCGCACGCACTCCTGGAACTCCTCGGGCGCGAGCGCGTGGAACTCGCCGGTGCCGCAGCAGGCGAAGACCGCGGCGGCCCCCGCCTCGACACCGCGCCGTACGTGCTCGCGGTAGACGTCGAGATCGAGGGCGCCGTCGGGGCCGTACGCCGTGACGGGGAAGAACAGCGGCCCGCTGGGGATGCTGAGCCGAGCGGCAAGGGGGGCTGACGTCACGGACTCTCCCTGAGGCAGGTGCTCACGCACACAACAGCGGGTGCATGTTTCTGATCCACGTCCATATTTCTGAACGCGACCACGCTAAAGCGCGACCTCGGGGCCGGTCAAGCACACAAACCCGCAACACGGCAGCGGATTGACCGCCTCCGCGCGACACTTGACTCGACCGGCCGGCGATCCTTAGCGTGTCCAAGGATGTGAATGCCGTACAAGCATACGGCCGCTCGTACGGCCCTGAGGAGACACCCGCATGCCCGCTCCCCGCACCGTTCTGCTCACCGGCGCCGCCGGCGGACTCGGCACCCTGATGCGGGGGCTGCTGCCGGAGCACGGATACCGGCTGCGCCTGCTCGACATGCTCCCGGTCGAGGGCGAGCCGGAGGCGATCACCGCGGACCTCGCCGACCGGGCCGCGCTGCGCGAGGCGGTACGCGGTGTCGACGCGATCATCCACCTCGCCGGAATCTCCCTGGAGGCCTCCTTCGAGAAGATCCTCAAGGCGAACATCGAGGGCACCCACAACCTGTACGAGGCCGCGCGCGAGGAAGGGGTACGGCGCGTCGTCTTCGCCTCCTCCAACCACGCGGTCGGCTTCACCCCGCGCCCGCGCGGGGACGCCCCGTTCGGCGAGGACTCCCTGATCCCCGTCGACACCCCCCGCCGGCCGGACACCTTCTACGGCCTGTCGAAGTCCTTCGGCGAGGACCTGGCCCAGTTCTACTGGGACAAGCACGGCCTGGAGACGGTCTCGGTCCGCATCGGCTCCTGCTTCGCGGAGCCGACCAGCGTGCGCATGCTCTCGGTGTGGATGAGCCCCGAGGACGGCGCCCGCCTCTTCCACGCGGCGCTCACCGCCGAGAACGTGGGCCACACCGTCGTCTACGGCTCCTCCGCCAACACCCGCCTGTGGTGGGACCTTTCGTCGGCACGGGCACTGGGCTACGAGCCGCAGGACGACTCCGAGCCGTACGCCTCGAAGCTCATCGCCGAACAGGGCGAGCTCGACCCGGACAATCCGGACCACGCCCACCTGGGCGGCCACTTCACCACCCACCCGCCGATCTGGCCGTACTGACGGCACGGCACGGGCACGGACAAGCGGGCGGGCACCGAACGGGCCCGCCCGCCGCCGTGTTCGGGCACGAACCCTGCCCGATCCCACGCCCGCAGCGGCTCCGCCCCAGGTCCGGCGCGCTCCCCCGCGCCGCCGAACGGACACAGCCGGGCATCATCGGGCGTGCAACAGGCCTGGTCAGTGCCGCGCGCCCGCTGTAGAACTTCCTCCAAGGCCCGACCGGGCCCGAACGGGCAGCGAGGACAGGACGCGGGAAGCGGGTGCCGGCCATGAGCGCGGAAGAACGTCAGCGGGAGATCGTCCGGGCCGCCCGCCGTACGGGTGCGGTCGACGTCACCGCGCTCGCCGCCGAACTGGGCGTCGCCAAGGAGACCGTACGACGCGACCTGCGCGCCCTGGAGGACCACGGCCTGGTGCGCCGCACCCACGGCGGCGCCTACCCCGTCGAGAGCGCCGGATTCGAGACGACGCTCGCCTTCCGCGCCACCAGCCACGTACCCGAGAAGCGGCGGATCGCCGCCGCCGCGGCCGAACTGCTCGGGGACGCCGAGACGGTCTTCGTCGACGAGGGCTTCACCCCCCAGCTCATCGCCGAGGCCCTGCCCCACGACCGGCCGCTGACCGTGGTCACCGCCTCCCTCGCCACGGCGGGCGCACTCGCCGAGGCGGACAACACCAGCGTCCTGCTGCTCGGCGGCCGGGTACGCCCCGGCACCCTCGCCACCGTGGACCACTGGACGACGAAGATGCTCTCCGGCTTCGTCATCGACCTGGCCTACATCGGCGCCAACGGCATCTCCCGCGAACACGGCCTCACCACCCCCGACCCGGCGGTCAGCGAGGTCAAGGCCCAGGCGATCCGCGCCTCCCGGCGCACCGTCTTCGCCGGCGTGCACACCAAGTTCGGAGCGGTCAGCTTCTGCCGCTTCGCGGAGATCACCGCCCTGGAGACGATCGTCACGAGCACCCTGCTCCCGACGGCCGAGGCCCACCGCTACAGCTTGCAGGGACCGCAGGTCATACGCGTCTGAGAACGGAACCCACGCCCGCAGCACGTCCGACATCCCCACTCACCCTCCCAGGGGCCCCCGCACCCGGCCGCGCCCCATATCTCCCTATAAGTCCAGGAGTGATCCATGCGAACCCCGAGCCGACGGAGGCCGCGCGCGCTGTTCGCCGCGGTCGCCGCAGGGACGCTGCTCACCCCGCTGCTCTCCGGGTGTTGGACCGGAGCGGGCGGGGCGGGCTCCGGCGGCGACTCCATCAACGTCCTGATGGTCAACAACCCGCAGATGGTGGAGCTGCAGAAACTCACCAAGGCCCACTTCACCAAGGAGACCGGCATCAAGGTGAACTTCACCGTGCTGCCGGAGAACGACGTCCGCGACAAGATCAGCCAGGACTTCGCCAACCAGGCGGGCCAGTACGACGTGGCCACCCTGTCCAACTACGAGATCCCGATCTACGCCAGGAACGGCTGGCTGCACGAGATGGACTCCTACGTCCGCCAGGACAGCGGCTACGACGAGCAGGACATCCTCGCGCCCATGCGGCAGTCCCTGACGGCCGACGACGGCAAGCTCTACGGGCAGCCCTTCTACGGCGAGTCGTCCTTCCTCATGTACCGCAAGGACGTGTTCGCCGCCAAGGGCCTGACGATGCCGCCGCATCCCACCTGGGACCAGGTGGGACGGCTGGCCGCCGAGGCCGACGGCGCCGAGTCCGGCATGAAGGGCATCTGCCTGCGCGGCCTGCCCGGCTGGGGCGAGCTGATGGCCCCGCTGACGACCGTCGTGAACACCTTCGGCGGCACCTGGTTCGACAAGGACTGGAAGGCACACCTCGACTCCCCCGAGTTCGTGAAGGCGACGAAGTTCTACGTGGACCTCGTCCGCAAGCACGGCGAGTCCGGCGCCGCCCAGTCCGGCTTCGCCGAGTGCCTCAACAACATCACCCAGGGCAAGGTCGCCATGTGGTACGACGCCACCTCCGCGGCCGGTTCCCTGGAGGCGTCCGACTCCCCGGTCAAGGGCAAGATGGGCTACGTACCGGCGCCCGTGGAGAAGACCGAGTCCTCCGGCTGGCTCTACACCTGGGCCTGGGGCCTCCAGAAGGCCTCCCACAACTCCGACAAGGCCTGGAAGTTCATCTCCTGGGCCTCCAGCAAGCAGTACGAGCAGCTGGTCGGGGACACCATCGGCTGGTCCAACGTGCCGGCCGGCAAACGCGCCTCGACCTATACCAACGCCGCGTACACCAAGGAGGCCTCGGCCTTCCAGGAGATGACCCGCGCGGCCATCGAGGGCGCCCGTCCCCGCGACCCCGGAGTGCAGCCGCGCCCCGCGCCCGGCATCCAGTTCGTCGGCATCCCCGAGTTCACCGATCTCGGCACCAAGGTCTCGCAGGAGATCAGCGCGGCCATCGCCGGGCGCCAGTCCGTCGACTCGGCCCTCGAGAAGTCCCAGAAACTCGCCGAGAAGATCTCCAAGGAGTACGAGGGACGATGACCGCCACGACGACAGCCCCCCTGGCCACCGCTCCCGTCCGCGCCGCCCGGCCACCCTCCGGCCGCCTGCGCGCCTGGGCCACCCGCGCCCCGCTGCTCCCCGCCCTGATCTTCATGATCGCCGTGACCCAGCTCCCGTTCGTGGCCACGCTGGTGATCTCCTTCTTCGACTGGAACTCCCTCTATCCGAAGGCCCGCCACTTCACCGGCCTGTCCAACTACTCGGACGTGCTCACCGATCCGGACCTGCGCCACTCGGTCTGGACGACGATCCTCCTGACGGCGGCCGTGGTCCTGGTCAGTCTGGTCCTCGGCCTCGCCCTCGCACTGCTCCTGGACCGCAGGTTCCGGGGGCGGGGAGTGGTGCGCACGCTCCTGATCGCGCCGTTCCTGGTGGTCCCGGTCGCCGCCGCCCTGCTCTGGAAACATGTGCTCTACAACCCCGAGTACGGCCTCCTCAACGGTCTCCTGCACTATGTGGGCGGTCCCCAGCCGGACTGGATCTCCAACACCCCGCTGCTGGCGGTCGAGGCCTCCCTCGTGTGGCAGTGGACGCCCTTCATGATGCTGATCCTGCTGGCGGGCCTGCAGAGCCGCGACCAGCAGCAGATCGAGGCCGCCCGGGTGGACGGCGCGAGCGACTGGCAGGTCTTCCGCCACCTCACGCTCCCGCACCTGCGCCGCTACCTCGAACTCGGCGCCCTGCTGGGGTCGATCTACATCGTCCAGAACTTCGACGCCGTCTTCACGATCACCTCGGGCGGCCTCGGCACCGCGAACCTGCCCTACACCGTCTACCAGAGCTTCTACCAGGCCCATGAGAACGGTCTGGCCTCGGCCGCCGGGGTCCTGGTCGTCATCGGTTCGATCATCATCGCGACCTTCGCGCTGCGCGTGGTCTCGTCCCTGTTCCGCGAGGAGGTGTCCCGCGCATGAGCACCACCACGATCCGCGTACGTCCCCGGCGCACCCGGGGAACGGGCCTGGGCCTGCTGGCCTGGGTACTCGGTGTGCTGTTCTTCCTGCCCATCGCCTGGATGGCCCTGACGTCGTTCCACTCGGAGGCGGACGCGGCGACCAACCCGCCCTCCTTCGGCGCCGCCCTGACCCTCGACGGCTACCGCGACTTCTTCGGCACGGGCGGCGGCGCGAGTCCCTGGCCGGCGCTGGCCAACTCGCTGGTGGCGTCCGTCGCCTCCACCCTCTTCGTCCTCCTGCTCGCCCTCCCCGCGGCGTACGCGCTCTCGGTCCGGCCGGTGAAGAAGTGGACCGACGTCCTGTTCTTCTTCCTGTCGACGAAGATGCTGCCGGTGGTGGCGGGCCTGCTGCCCATCTACCTGTTCGCGAAGAACGCCGGGATGCTCGACAACATCTGGCTCCTGGTCATCCTCTACACCTCGATGAACCTGCCGATCGCGGTGTGGATGATGCAGTCGTTCCTCGCCGAGGTGCCGGTGGCGGTGATCGAGGCGGCGCAGATCGACGGCGCCCGGCTGCCCACGATCCTGGCGCGGGTCGTGGCCCCCATCGCCCTGCCGGGCATCGCCGCCACGGCCCTCATCTGCTTCATCTTCAGCTGGAACGAGCTGCTGTTCGCCCGGGTCCTCACGGGCGTGGTCGCGGAGACCGCCCCCGTCTTCCTGACCGGCTTCATCACCAGCCAGGGCCTCTTCCTGGCCAAGGTGTGCGCCGCGTCGCTCGTCATCTCCCTGCCGGTGCTCGCCGCGGGGTTCGCCGCCCAGGACAAACTGGTCCAGGGCCTGTCACTGGGAGCCGTGAAATGAAGGCCGCCGTCATCGAGTCCGTGGGCCGCGCCGTCGTCACCGAGGTCCCGGACCCGACGCCCGGCCCGCGCGACGTCGTCGTCGAGGTCGCCGCGTGCGGGCTGTGCGGCACGGATCTGCACATCCTCCAGGGCGAGTTCGCGCCCAAGCTGCCGATCGTGCCGGGCCACGAGTTCGCCGGCACGGTGGTCGGCGTGGGCACCCAGGTCACGGAGGTCTCGGTCGGCGACCGGGTGGCGGTGGACCCGTCGCTCTACTGCCACGAGTGCCGGTACTGCCGTACGGGCCACAACAACCTCTGTGAACGCTGGGCCGCGATCGGTGTCACGACGGCGGGCGGGGCCGCGCAGTACGCGACCGCCCCCGTGGCCAACTGCGTCAAGCTCCCCGATCATGTCCGCACCCAGGACGCGGCACTCGTCGAACCGCTCTCCTGCGCGGTACGCGGCTACGACGTGCTGAACTCCCGGCTGGGGGCCCATGTCCTGATCTACGGCTCCGGGACGATGGGCCTGATGATGCTGGAACTGGCGAAGCGGACGGGGGCGGCGAGCGTGGACGTGGTGGACGTGAACGCCCAGCGCCTGGCCACCGCCCGGTTGCTGGGGGCGTCCGCCTCGGCGGCGAACGCGGACGAGCTGGACCGGCCGCGGGGGTGGGACGTCGTGATCGACGCGACGGGGAACGCGGCGGCGATCCAGGACGGTCTGGACCGGGTCGCCAAGGCCGGCACCTTCCTCCAGTTCGGTGTCGCCGACTACGCGACGCGGGTCACGATCGATCCGTACCGCATCTACAACCAGGAGATCACCATCACCGGTTCCATGGCCGTCCTGCACAGCTTCGAGCGTGCGGCGGAGCTGTTTGCCGGGGGTGTCCTCGATCCGGACGTCTTCATCAGTGACCGCATCCCGCTGGCGGAGTATCCCCAGGCGCTGGAGCAGTTCGCCGCGGGCGTGGGCAGGAAGATCGTCGTGGTCCCGTAGGGGTTCTCTCGCCCCCGCCGCCCCTACCCGTCCCATCCTGTCCCTGGGGGCTCCGCCCCCAGACCCCCGTCCGGCCTTGAGGGCCTTGTC
>NZ_JBHWEL010000071.1:0-4396 GCF_042734135.1 Streptomyces sp. NPDC059668
CTCGTACGCTGCCCCCGCGCGGTTCCCCGCGGGGCACCTGTTATACCACCACCACGGGTTTTAATACGGGGGACTGTACCGGGGGGGGGGGGGGGGCCGGGGGGCCGCCGCGGCGGTGCGGGGGGCGCCCCCCCGTAGACCCCACCACGCGGGTCGCGCGGGGTGCGATGTCAGTCATTCCTCGGTCACTTGCCCGCGGTCGCCGGGATCGCCTGGTCCTTCATCGACTTCAGCGCGGTCGCCTGGGCGGCCGAGAGCGCGTCGCTGAGGGTGCCGCTGCCCGCCGTCGCCTTGGCCATCGCGTCCTGGAGCGACAGGTTCACCGTCTTCTGGGTGGGGCCCCAGGAGAAGTCGGTGTCGATGTTCTTGGACGAGTCGGCGAAGACATCGAAGATCTTCTCGTTGTTGTAGTACGGGACGCCCTGGGAGAGCGCGGGAAGCTTCGAACCGGCGGTGGCCGCCGGGTAGAGGCCGCCCAGCTTGTTCTCCATCGCGAGGGCCTCCGGGTCGGTGTTCAGCCAGGAGTTGAACTTGACCGACTCGTACAGGTGCTTGTTGCCCTTCATGAACGCGACGGTGGAACCGCCCCAGTCACCGGACGCGGCACTCGCACCCCAGGTCGGCATGGGGACGATGGACCACTTGCCGGCCTGGTCGGGCAGGTTGTCGCGGAACATGCTGTAGCCCCAGGCGGCACCGACGTAGCTGGCGATCTGGTTCTTCTGGTACGCGGTGTACATCTGGGTCGAACCGTGGGCGAGGTCGGTGCGCACGAGCTTGGCGTCGATCAGCTTCTGCCAGTAGTCGGCGACCTGCTTGCTCTGGTCGGACACGACCGAGACGTGCCACTTGTCGCCGGAGTACTTGTACATCTGGGCGCTGTTCTGCCACAGCAGTCCGTTGAACGCCTCGGCGTTGTTCGGGTCGAAGAACGTGATGCTGAGTCCGGGGTCCGCCTTGTGCAGCTTCTGCGCGTCCGCCGCGTAGTCGTCCCAGGTCTTGGGGATGTCCAGGCCGTGCTTCTTGAAGATGTCGCTGCGCACGTAGAGCGCCATCGGGCCGGTGTCCTGCGGGAAGGCGAACACGCCGGTGCCGCCGAAGCTGGACTGGGACCAGGTCCAGGGCACGAACTTCGACTTGGCCGCGGTGGCCGCCGAGCAGGCCGAGGCGTCCACGAAGGCGTTCTGGGTGCGCAGGAAGGGGAGTTCGTCGTAACCGACCTGGGCGAGCTCCGGCGCCTTGCCCGCCTTGAGGGCGTTGCCGATGGTGCCGTACTGGTCGTTGGAGATGTTCTTCATCTGAACCTGGATGTCCGGGTTCTTCTTGTTCCACAGGGCGACGACCTTGTCCATGCCCGGAACGGTGTTCCAGTACTGGAGGGTGACCTTGCCCTTCGCCGGCTCGCAGGAGCCTGCGGATGCATCACTCGACGGAGCGGGCGACGAACACCCGGCGAGTACGGCGACACCGGCTGCCGCGGCGACGACGGCGAGGCGGATGCGCGTGACTGTGTTGCTCATATCTTCCGTTCCAGAGAACGACTAGCGACGGCGCTAGGCGGGTCGACGTTGACACCTCAGGCGTGAAGCCTTCTGGTTGGAAATGGCGGGACATCACGGTGTCGGCTCGAACGCCGGGCGCCGTGGTGGAACTCAGCAACCTTGTTACGCGCCCCGTGAGCGTTCCCGTGAACGTTCACGGGAGCGCTCACGGGAACGCGGTGAAGTGATCGGAAGTGTGCGCTCCGGCGCGTTCGAGTGTCAAGACTTTCGAGTCGTGCACGAGTCCGGCAGGTTAAGCGGACCCGCCGAGACGCAGCTCGGCGCGGACCACGAGCTCGTCGTCCGCCAGCGGGTTCGCTCCGGTCAGCAGCCGTGCGACCTGCTCTATGGCGAGTGCGCCGAGCTTGCGCGTGTCCAGGGCGACGCTGGCGAGCGGGGGCTCGACGAGCGCGCCCAGCTGGAGGCCGTCGAAGCCGATCACGGCCAGATCCTGCGGGACGCTCCTGCCGAGTCGGCGCGCCTCGCGCAGCACGCCGATCGCGATGATGTCGTTGAACGTGAAGACCGCGGTGACGTCGGGATGGGCGTAGAGCAGAGCCCTGAGCGCGGCTCCCCCGCCGTCGGCCGACTGGTCCGCGCCCACCACCACGTCGGCGTCGATCCCGTGCGACACCGCGGCGGTCGTGAACCACTCGCGCCGGATGCTGGGGTCGACGCGCCCGTGGTGGTCGAGCATGCCGATCCGCGTGTGCCCCGCCGCGACCAGATGCGCGACCGCGGCGCGGACACCCTCCTCGCCGTCGATCCGGATCGAGCTGAAGCGCGCGGTGTGGTGCTCACGGCCGATCAGCACCACCGGCATGCCACGGGTGAACAGCTGGAGTTCGTCCTCGGGGCAGCTGAAGTATCCGACGACCGCGTCCACCTGCGAGCTGATCACCTGGAGCGTGCCGCGTTCCTCTTCGGCCCTGTCCGCCGTGTCGTACACGACCACGTGCCAGCCGCGCGCCCGGGCCGCCTCCAGCGCGGCCGCCGCGACCTCGGTGAAGAAGGGGTTGAGGAGGTCGGGTATGACCAGCCCGATGGTGGTGGTGTCCTGCCGGACCAGACCGCGGGCGAACCGGCTCGGCCGGTAACCGAGGGCGCGGGCGGCGTCGAGGACGCGCTGTTTGGTGGAGCCGTCGATCTCGTCCTTGTCGTTCAGTGCCCTCGACACGGTCTGCCGGGACACCCCGGCCGACCGGGCGACGTCATGGATCGTGACTTTCCGGGGCTCCCCCGACACCGACGACGACACCATCGCCCACCTCCTGCTGCCAGCGGACGCCGATGCGCCCGCAGGGCCCCGAGTATGCCTGTGCCCGGCACGGACGCGCGACGTCAGGTCTCCTCGCGGCCGGCGACCGCGGTGTCGCCGAGTCCCCTCGGCCGCGGCGACGCCGGGTCCGAGCGGCTCCGGGTGAGTCACCGCGTTCCGCCTGCCGGGATCCGGTGCCCGTACGGCTCGTGGGGATCCCGGCGCCCGTACGGCGTCGGCGGCGCGGCGGGCTCCCCGGCATCACCGGGAATCCGCCCTCTGGTCACGGACGGAAACCCCGCCCCTTTCCGGCGGCGCGCGTTCCGGCGTTCGCGGGGGCTCGACGTGGGGAGGTCCGCGCGGTTCCTCCGCTCACCGGGGCCGGCCGTGATCCGGATCGCGCGTCCGTCTCTCTCCCGGCCCCGTGCCTGGTCAGGGCGTGACGGAAGGGTTCAGCGGCTCGTAGCAGTCGTAGTTGCGCTGGGCGACGATCAGGCCGTCGCGGAACTCGAGGAACGTCGCGATGTGGGCGCGCATGACGTGACCCGCGGGCAGGGTTCCGAGGGGCGCGGCGAGGGTTCCCGTCCAGAGGACCTCCAACGCGACTTGGTCCTGTGAGGCGACCGCGTTGAGGACGTCGAAGCTCTGACCGCTCAGCCGATCCTGTCCGCGGGCGGCCGCCTCGCGCAGCGCGTCGAGGTCCCGGACCGCGCCCTGGGGGAAGAGGGCGTTGGGCAGTTCCTGGTGGACGACGTCCGCATGGAAGAACCGAGCGAGTTCGTCGCCGACGGCGCCGCGTGAGACCGCCTCGTGGTAGGCGAGCGCGAGGGCGGTGTTCGGATGGATGGCGAGAGGGTTCGAGTCTGTCCGCGTCATGACCACAACCTAAGTTGCACAACCATGGTTGTCAAAGAGAGGATGGCGTCATGTCCTCCCCACCCGATCCCCTCGGCCTCGACACCGGCTCCCTCGCGCTCTTCACCGGTTTCGCGGCCGCCGCCGCCGTCCAGGACGCCCTGACCGCCGAGGGTTTCGGTGATCTGCGGTTCTCCCACGGCTACGTGTTCCAGCACCTCGTCGACGCCGAACCGACCGTCGGGGATCTGGCGGCGAAGTTGGACGTGACCCAGCAGGGTGCCTCCAAGGCGGTCGCCGAGCTGGAGCGTCTCGGTTACACCGAACGCACGCCCGCTCCGGGAGACGCCCGGATCCGCCTGGTCCGCCTCACCCCGCGCGGCCGGGACGCCGTGGCGGCCGCGCGCCGGGCCCGCGCCGCGCTGGAGGAGCGGCTGGCCCTGCGCTGCGGGGCGGAGTCACTGGCGGAGAGCCGCAGGGTGCTGGCGGAACTGCTGGACGAACTGGGCGGGGCCGCCGCCGTCCGCCGCCGGGACGTTCGGGCGCCTCGCTGAGCGGCCCCCACCGGCCGCCTTGCGGCCGGCGGCCGACCGCGGTGGACCGCCGACTCCGGCGGAGGGGGTGCCGTCCGGACGCGTGGGACCGCCTGCGCCCCCCCCGAGATCCCCAACCACTCACCCCCCCCCCGGAGAGCCCCCGCCGCGACACCCCCCCGGGGGGCGCGTGTCAGCCCGCGCCGCCC
>NZ_JBHWEL010000071.1:4406-11784 GCF_042734135.1 Streptomyces sp. NPDC059668
GGCCCCCCCGGCCCCCAGGGCGCCCGCCGCCCGCCCGCGGTGGACCGCCGCCTCCGCCGGAGGGGGAGCCGACCGGACGGGTGTCCCGACGGCACCCCTCCTGGAAGGCCACTCCTGGACAGCCGCTCCTGGACGACCGGCCGCCTGAACCCCGGCCGGTGTCCCGTGATCGCGCGCGTCCGGCGGAGGTGTCAGCCGGTGAAGGCTTCGACGAGGGTCCAGACGGCGAGTCCGCCCATGCACAGGGCGCCGATGCGCTGGACGTTCTTCAGCGGCACGCGCTGGGCGATGAAACGCCCCACCACGAGGGCGAGCGCGGAGACCGACATCAGGGCGAGGGCCGAGCCGATGGCCGTGGGCAGCCAGCCGTTCGTGGCGGCCAGGTTGGCCGTCGTGATCTGGGTGAGGTCGCCCCATTCGCTGATGAAGACGGCCATGAAGGCCGTGGTGTAGACGGGCCAGAAGCCGGTCACGGTCTTCGCGGTGCCGTCCTCGTCGTCATCGTCTCCCCCACGCAGCAGGACGAAGGCACCGAAGGCGAACAAGGCGGCGGAGACGAGCTTGACGGCCATGGCCGGAAGCATGCCGAGGAGACTGCCGGCGCCGACGGCGATGGCGACGTGCACGATGAAGGCGGTGGAGGTGCCGAACCACACGTACAGCGGCCGCATCCTGGTGCCCATGGCCAGTGAGGCGAACATGGTCTTGTCAGGGAGCTCTGCGAGGAAGATCAGCCCGAAGGCGGTGATGAGCGCCAGGGGGTCGAAGGTCATTCCCTTGCTTTCTGCTGGGGCCGGGCCGTCGGCTCGTACGGCACCCACAGGGCGACGGGAGGAACCACTCGGCCCGGCACGACGGAGCAGCCCACACGGAAGTGCGGGCCGGGTCATGCCTGGCCGAAGGTCTCGTCCGCCCCGCACGCCGTGCGGTGGCCCGGTGGCCGGGGCTCCCTAGGGTGCCCAGTGTGTCGACCAGCGGTTCTCGGGACTACTCCCCTTCGCTGCCCTTCAGCCTAACAGGCGATCCCCGGCGCCCGTCCCGGCCGCCCGGGGCCTGCTCACCTGGCCGGACGGCCGGACAGCCGTCGGCGTGGGCGCAGGCGGAGGGCGCGGTCAGGGGGTGTCACCCGACCAGTCCCAGCGGGCCCCGCCACCGGGGCGCGGGTCGTACAGCGCTCGCCCGCCGGCACCGAACCGCCCCAGCTCCGTCTCGAGGGCGACGCCGGTGCCCGTCTCCTCCGGTGTCCAGCCGGTGATGTCGAGCAGCAGTCCGTCCAGCGGACCGCCGACCAACTCGCCGTAGACATGTCCCGGCTGTGGACCCCGCCGGGGATCGTCGTGGTCCGCACCGTAGACCCGACCGCGCAGCAACTCCTCGTCCCTGTCCATGCGTCCCAGGATTCCAGTCACCACTGACAACGCCGGCCCGCCCGAGGCCTTCGACGGGCCCCGTTCACAGCAGTCGCCGGATGTCACCGCGGACACGGTAGAACCCGCCGGCCGCGGGGTGCAGGGCGTCCACGACGTAGCGTGTGCCGGGCTCCCGTATGGTCCGCGGGAACTGCACGTTCCAGGACGTGTCGTAGCCCTCGGACACCACGTGTACGCGCAGCCGGCCGCCCGTCCGCACGCACTCGACGACGATCGCCCCGGCCGGGGCGTGGGCCACGGTGGTCACCGCGTCCACGGCGGTGGCCGGGGCGTGGGCCGGCAGGGCCGCGGCGAGCTTGACGTCCCGCGCCACCGGTACCGTCCCCCGCTGGGCCGCGGCGACCGCCGCCTCGCTCGCGTCCACGCACACCAGCGAGCCGTCCGTGGTCACCAGGTACAGGCGCTCGTCGCGGTACTGCATCGACAGCGCGGAGCCGCCGCCCGTGCCGAGCTTCCACAGGCGTGTCCCGTCCCGGTCGAAGCAGTAGACGGACGACGCCGCGTCACCGGCGAAGACGTACCGTCCACTCGGCGAGGTCGCGCACGAGTAGACCGCGCTGTCGCAGGCGTAGGTGGCCTCGATCCCGCCCGTGGCCTTCGACAGCCGCTGGACGACGTGGTGCGCGGTTCCCGCGTACACGGCGTCCCGCTCCTGCCAGCCGAACAGGACGCCGCCACGCGTGGGCGTGTGCCACAACTCGCCGCCGCCGTCCGGTGCGTAGGCGGTGACGCCGCGGTGGTGGCCGTGGTAAACGGCCCGGTCGTCGGCGCGGACCATCCAGGCGTGCTCCCCCTGGCTGCGGCGGGCCCACTGGTGCTCGTCCTCGTGGTCGATGACGGTGAGCCGGCCGGCGCGGTCCGAGACGTTCAGGACGCCCTCGTGGATGTCCAGCCAGAAGATGTCGACGTCCGCCGCGACGTCGTAGGCCGCGAACGGCACCTTCGAGGACAGGTCGTAGACCCTGCCGTCGTCGCAGCCCGCGTAGATCCAGAAGTCGTCGGCCACCAGGCACTTCACGCCGTCCGGCAGGGTGAAGCGGGCGAGGACGCCGCCTTCGTGGTCCAGGGTGTAGACGTCGCCCGACTGGTTGCCGACCCAGCAGCGGTCGTCGTCGACATGGATGCCGAACGCCGAGGAACCGGTGCGGAACCGCCACAGCACGGGGGCCACCGCGCGTGCCGTGGACGGAGCCGAGGTGACCTGACGCCGGGTCACCGCGCGCGGGGCGCGCTGCCCGGCGACGGCCGGGGCATACCCCTTGCGGACCTTCTCCCCGACCTTCCTGGCGGCGGCCGACCGCGCCTTCTCCGGAGTGGCGAACGTCGTCGTCTGGGTCTGTCCCGCGGCACCGATCCGTCCGTAACGAACCGTCACCACCAGCTCGTCGACGGCTACTTCGTAGAACTTGTGCGCGCCGTCGCCGTCCTGTGACAGCTCCAGATACGTCGTCGACACCGCGGACCCCGCAGCCATGGCAGACCCCTCCCCAGGGCGGACCCACGGCCTGTCCCGCCGGTCCCACTTCTCGAACCGTAGAGGGCGGCACTGACATCGGTGCCGGGAGACCGGCGGGGGGGGCTCAGTCGAGGCAGAACTCGTTGCCCTCGACGTCCTGCATGGTGATGCACGACTCGTTGTCGTCGTCGGCGAGCAGTACGTGCACGACCACCGCGCCGAGTTCGACCAGCCGTGCGCATTCGGCCTTCAGCGTGGCCAGGCGTTCTTCGCCCACGAGGCCGGTGCCGACCCGTATGTCGAGATGCACCCGGTTCTTGACGACCTTCCCTTCGGGAACGCGCTGAAAGTACAGTCGCGGGCCCACACCCGAGGGATCAGCGCAGGCGAACCAAGCGCCCTGGTCCTCGGGAGCCCGGGAGCGGTTGTAGTCGTCCCAGGTGGCGAAACCCGCCGGCGGTGGTGGTACGACGTACCCCAGCACCTCACACCAGAAGCGGGCGACGCGCTCGGGTTCCGCGCAGTCGAAGGTGACTTGGAACTGCCTGATCGTTGACATCGGCGCACCCTACCAAGGGACTTCGGCCGCCCATTTCCGTACCGACGACTCCATGGGGACGCCTGATGCACGCCCGTGTCGGTGGCGAGCTGTCGGACGGGCCTGAGCCGGCTGACGCCGGGCCGGGTCAGGCGGACAGGCGGCTGTGGTGGGAGGCGCGCCGGGCCGTCGCCAGGAGGGCACGGATCCGAGGGCCGGCCTGGTCGATGTCGCCGGCGGGCGTGGCGAACGGCAGCCGGACGTCACGGTGCGTGGTGGGGTACTCCAGGCGCAGGGTCACGCCGTACCGGTCCATGGCCAGCGGGACCGCGCGGATCATGCCCTTCACCGGGTGGGGTCGCACCAGGCGTACGAGGAGAGGGACGAGTTCCTCGTGGCTGTCCACGAGGTGGGTCAGCATGCTCGCCTCGCTGGTGGCCATCGGGTCCGGGGCGACGGCCTGGAGTTCCTCCCACGTGACGAACCGTCGGCCCTCACCGTCCTCGATGACCGCCTGTCCGAACTCCATACAGGCGCTTCGGGGTGACTCGTCGCGGTAGGGGGCCGCGAGCAGCCCGGTGAGGGTGACGCGGGCACGCAGCCGGTCGCGCACGGCCGTGGGCGCGATGTCGGTGAACTCGACTCGCGCCGGGACGCGCGTGCCGGGCTCGGCGGGACCGCCCTCGGCCGGATCGTGGAGGTGGACGCGGCCCATCGCGCTGGTGCCGTCGAGACGGTGGACCTCGGCATGGCTCCCGTCACTCACCACGGTCATGGACTGGGCCGCGTACAGGACCGACCGCACGCGCTCGGCGGGGGTCGGCCGCGTGACGCGGGCGCTGTGGAAACGCATGCGGGTTCTCCAAGGTGACCGAAGGGGCCGTAGCGGTCCGGCGAGTTACTTAGGTGAGCCTAACCTAATTTACTCGATGGGTGGGGGAGGCATCCGCGCACACCCTCGGCACCGGACCCCTGCCGCCCGGCCTCAGGACCCTACGGGGACACCCCTCCGTCTCACCGGTCCGGCGATCCCGCCTCACGGTGGGCGTCCTCCGAGCGAGCCACCCGGGCCCACTCCTCGGCGGACAGCCCGAGCAGCCGTCGTACGGACCCGGCGTCGGGGAGCGAACCGTGGTCGCCCGTCACCCTGAGGGCCGATCCGGCCGTGATGTGGCCGAGGCGCAGGGCGCGCGTCAGGGTCTCGCCGCGGAGGAGACCGGCCAGGAATCCCGCGGCGAAGGCGTCGCCCGCGCCGACGGGTTCGACCACCAGGGTGCGCAGCGCCGGGACCACGACGGGTTCGCCGTCCAGCACGGCGGCGGTGGCGGACTCGGCGCCGTCCTTGACGACGACGATCCGCGGGTGCGGCAGCAACTCCCGTACGCCGGCGGCCGTGAGACCGGCACCCCACAGGTCCTGGGCCTCGTCCAGGCCGACGAAGACGACATCCGCGCGGTCGGCCAGATCGCGCAGGACGGTGGCCGCGGTGCCGTCGTGCCACAGGGCGGGGCGGTGGTTGACGTCGAAGCTGACGGCGTACGGCCGTTCGGCGGGCGCGGTGCCGAGCGCGCGGCTCACCAGGTCCCGGCAGGACGGGGACAGCGCCGGGGTGATCCCGCTGACGTGCAGGAGGGACGCGGCGCGTACGGGCCGGGTGTCCAGCAGACCGGGGCCGAGGGCGGAGGCCGCCGACCCGGAACGGTAGTAGTGGACCCGGGTTCCGTCCGGGTGGGGGGACTTGAGGAGCAGGCCGGTGGGCCGGTCGGGGTCGGTGCGGACGTGGGTGACGTCGACGCCGGCGGCGGCGACGGCGGCCCGCACGCGCCGGCCGGGCGCGTCGTCGCCGAGTGCGGAGAGCCACGCCACCGGTACGCCGTGGTCGGCCAGGTACATCGCGACGTTGGACTCGGCCCCCGCCACCGTCAGGCGCAGGTGCTCGGCCTCCTCCAGCGGGCCGACCGGGTCGGGGGCCAGGGCCGCCATCGTCTCCCCGACGCACACGACGGGTCCGGGAGCCGGCCGCCACGACGCGGTCACGCGGGCCCCCCGGCCGGGAACTCCGGTACGGGCACGGCCTCGTGGAGCCGGAACGCGGGCGTCGGCGGGCCGGGCACGTCCACGCGGACGGAGAACACGGCGCCGTCCTCGGGACGCGGATCCGCGAGTCCCACCCGGGCCGAGGTGATGTGCAGGACGTCGTGCTCCAGACACACTCCGGCAGGCTGGCTCGCGGGCAGCGGCAGGACGCGGTCGGGGGTGCCGTCCGCGAGGTAGCGGCGCACGGTGCCGGTCCCCCACACGGCGACCCACAGGGCGCCCTCGGCGTCGACGGTCATGCCGTCCGGGCTGCCGCCGTCCACCGTGACGAAGACCTCGGGTGTGCCGAGGGCGCCGGTGGCCCGGTCGACCGGGTGGCGCCGGATCACTCCCCTGGCACTGTCGGCGAGGTACATGCACGTGCCGTCGGGCGTGAAGGCGGGTCCGTTCGGGACGGTGATGCCGTCCAGGACCCGGACCACGGCACCGTCGTGGTCGACCCGGTACAGCGAACCGGCGTTCTCGTCCGCGTCGTAGCCCATGCTGCCCGCCCAGAAGCGGCCGGAGGGGTCGGCGACGGCGTCGTTCATGCGCGTACGGACCGCCGCGCCGTCCTCGGGCCGGCCCAGCCAGGTGGTCGCGCCGTCGGGCGCCAGCAGGCAGACGCCGGTGTCCGCGGCGGCGATCCAGGTGCCGGGACGCCCGGCCACCGGGGCCACCGCTCCGATCGGGAAGGGGAGTCGGGCCAGCGGTTCCAGGCGGCCGGTCCGGTCCGTCGGTGCCTTGAGGAGGCGGCCCGCCAGCAGGTCGACGAGGACGACCTCCTCGCCGGTCCAGCGGATGCCCTCGCCGAGCTCCAGGCGGTCGGGGCGGGTGACGTGCGTGGGGGTGCTCATCGTCCGGACTCCTCCGCGACGGCACGGAAGGCGCGGGCCCGGTCGCGGAGCGCGGCGAGGCTGCCTCCGTCGGCGGCGTCGCCGACCAGGGGCGAGCCGACTCCGACCGCTGTCGCGCCGGCCGTGAGGCAGGCGTGGGCGGCGGCGGCGTCGATCCCGCCGACGGGGACGAACGGCGCGTCGGGGAAGGGGCCGCGCAGCGCCTTGAGGTAGTCCGCTCCGCCGAAGGGCGCGGCGGGGAAGAGTTTCAGGGCCTCGGCTCCGAGCGCGCGGGCGGCGATGACGTCGGTCGGGGTCAGCACCCCGGCGAGGACCGGCAGGCCCAGGTCGCGGGCGGCGCGGACGCCGTCGCCGAGTCCGGGTGTCACCACGAAGGCGGCTCCCGCACGGTGTGCGGCGTGGGCGTCGTCGGCGCTCAGGACGGTCCCGGCGCCCAGGAGCGCGTCGGGCCCGAGCGCGTCCCGGGCCCGCTCGATGACGGTGAGGGCGTCCGTTCCGCTCAGGGAGACCTCGATGAGGTCGACGCCCTCCTCGGCGAGGGCCAGCACCGTGCGCAGCGCGGCGTCCGCGTCGCCTCCGCGCACGATGGCCAGCAACCGGCGGGCGGCCAGGGCGGCTTGCAGATCCACGGTAGGGAACTCCTTGTCTCGACTGCGGTGTTCAGGGGCAGCGGCAGGCGGTGCCGAGGGTGAGGCGCCAGCGCACCTCGCCGGAGGCGGGGACGCGGGCCGCGTCGTCGGGTCCCGCCTCGGCGAGGTCGAAGGCGCGGCCGAGCATCGGTTCGACGCCGTTGCTGCGGTACGGGGCGTGCTCGGGGAAGCCGCCGAGGTTGCGCCACAGGGCGACCGACACCGGCTGTTCCTCGGCGTGCAGGGCGAGGTGGAGGCGGTCGGGGCCGTCGTGGACGCAGGCCTGCCGGGCGTGGACGGCGGAGCCCACGGCGGTGGCGACGTGGGGGGCGTGGCGCACCAGCGGGTCTCCCCGCCGGCTCGGCCCGCCGCCGGTCATCCACCGCGCGCCG
>NZ_JBHWEL010000071.1:11794-46564 GCF_042734135.1 Streptomyces sp. NPDC059668
GTGGTGGTCCCAGGGGGCCACCGACGCGGGGTTGACGCGGGGGTGCGGGGGGGGGGGGGGGGGGGGGGGGCGGGCGGGGCCCCCCCCCCCCGGGGCGCCCCCCCCCCCCCCCACGGCGGTGCCGTCGTCGGGGCCGAGCCGCTCCAGCGGGACTCCGCACGGGGTCGGCCAGGCGCCGGTGATCCAGGGGGCGCCGTCCGGCCAGGGGCGGTCGACGAGCGCGGCGGCCTCCGGGAACAGCCGGGTGGACGCCCCCGCGGGCAGGTGCAGGGTGGCGGCGGGCGACAGGTCGAGCAGGGCGTGCGCGGCCCAGACGAAGCGGTAGCCCGGCTCCGCGGTGAGGACGTAGTCGGCCTCGGCTCCCCCGGCCGTGGCACGGATCGTACGGCGGAGGGTGAAGTCCGCACAGCGTACGGACTCGACGGCACCCTCCCGGGTCCAGGGCCGGGCCCAGACGTCCCCGTGGTCCGGGGTGCCGCGGACGGTGGGAACGCACTCCTCCAGGCCGCCCGCGTCCACGAACGCCCCTCCGGGCACGGCCTGTTGGCGCCCGGGGTCGGGGCGATGCCAGAGCCACTCGCGGCCGGGCGCCGCGAGGGAGGTCCAACGGCCGCCGTGGAGGGGGTCGGTGACGATGACCAGCGGCACGCTCACCACTCCGCGAAGGAGCCGTCGGGGTGCCGCCACACGGGGTTGCGCCAGGCGTGGCCCGCGCGGTCGGCGGCGCGGACGGCGGCCTCGTCGACGGTGACGCCGAGGCCCGGTGCGATGCCGCGCGGCGCGTGCCCGTCCACGAACCGGAAGGGCTCGGGGTCGACGACGTACGAGAGGAGGTCGGCGTCCTTGTTGTAGTGGATGCCCCTGCTCTGTTCCTGGATGAGGAAGTTGGGTGTGGCGAAGGCGACTTGGAGGCTGGCGGCCAGGGCGATCGGGCCGAGGGGGCAGTGCGGGGCGAGGTGGGCGCCGTACGTCTCGGCGAGGGAGGCGATGCGGTGGACCTCGGAGATGCCCCCGGCGTGGGAGAGGTCCGGCTGGGCGACGGCGATGCCGGCGGTGAGCGGGGCCAGGAACTCGGCGCGGGAGTAGAGGCGTTCACCGGTGGCCAGCGGTACCGGGCTGGCGCCGACGAGCCCGGCCAGCAGGTGGCTCTGCTCGGGGAGGACCGGTTCCTCGACGAACAGGGGATGCAGGGGCGCGAGTTCGTTCAGGACGCGGCGGGCGTTGGCGGCGGTGAAGCGGCCGTGGAAGTCGACGGCGACGTCCCGGTCGGGTCCGAGGACCTCGCGGGCCGCCGCCACGCGGGCGACGACCGCCGCGGTCTCGGCCATGGTGGCGGCCGGCCCGACGCGTCCGGCGCCGTTCATCTTCACGGCGGTGAATCCGGCCTCCACCTGCGCGCTGATCTGCTCGGTGAGTTCGGCGGGTTCGTCACCTCCGACCCAGGCGTAGACCCGGACCCGGTCGCGCACGGGTCCGCCGAGCAGGGCGTGCACGGGGGCGCCGTAGGTCTTGCCCGCGATGTCCCACAGGGCCTGGTCGAGTCCGGCGACGGCGCTGGACAGGACCGGGCCGCCCCGGTAGAAGCCGCCCTTGGTGAGGACCTGCCAGTGGTCCTGGATACGGAGCGGGTCCTGGCCGAGGAGGTATTCGGAGAGCACCTCGACGGCGGTCCGCACCAGTTCGGCGCGGCCCTCGACGACGGGTTCGCCCCAGCCGGTCACGCCCTCGTCGGTCTCCACGCGGCAGAACAGCCAGCGCGGCGGTACGAGGAAGGTTTCGACGCGTGTGATCTTCACCGGCCACCGGTGCCTTTCGGGTCGTCGGGTCCGCCGATCCGGTCCAGGTCGCGTCCGGCCTGGTCGAGCAGGGCGCGCATGGCCGCTTCGGCGGCCCGCGGGTCCCGGTCGCGTACGGCGTCCAGGACGGCGCGGTGGGCGGGTACGGGGTCCTCGCTGTGCGGAGCGCTGTGCACGATGCTGTCGCGGTGGGCGAGGCCGGACTCGATCACCACCTCCATGCGTTCGAGGAGTTCGTTGTGGGTCGCGGCGAGCAGGGCGCGGTGGAAGGCGAGGTCGGACTCGACGGCGTGGGCGGCGCCGGTGCCGTCCTCCCCCATCGCCGTCAGGGCGTCCTCCAGGGCGGCGAGGTCGGCGTCGGTACGGCGCTCGGCGGCCAGCCGGACCGCGGCCGGTTCGACGATGGCGCGGACCTCGGCGAGGTTGCGCAGCAGGCCGAGGTCGGCCTCGGCGGAGCCGGCGCCCTGCATCTGCCAGCGCAGCACGTCGGCGTCGAGCAGGTTCCAGTCGGCGCGGGCGCGCACGAACGTGCCGCGTTTCTGACGGGCGTCGACCATGCCCTTGGCGGCGAGGACCTTGAGGGACTCGCGCAGCGCGGTGAGGCTGACGTCCAGCTCGCGCTGCAGCGCCACGAGGTCGAGCGTGGCCCCCTCGGGGATCTCGCCGCCGAGGATGCGGCGCGCGAGGAACTCCACGGTCTGACCGTGCACGCCGCGGCGGGCGTAGGGCGTCATGTCGTACAGCCTTTCGGTGGTCGGGGCTCGGTCATGCGGAGGCCTTCAGGACGCTCCAGCCGCCGTCGACGAGGAGGTGCGACCCGGTGATGTACGAGGCCTCGTCGGAGCCGAGGAACGCGATGGCCGCGGCCACCTCCTCGGGGGTGCCGAAGCGGCGGGCCGCGGTCTCGGCGACGCTCCGCTCCCGTTCCTCGGGCGGTACCCGGTCCCAGGCGGCGGTGAGGATCGGTCCCGGCAGGACGGCGTTGACGCGGACCTCGGGCCCGTACTCGACGGCCAGTTGTCCGCACAGGGAGAGCAGGGCGCCCTTGGACGCGGCGTAGGCGGGGTGTCCGGGGATGCCCTTGTGGGCGTGGACGGACGAGGTGAGGACGACCGCGCCGCCCCGGTCGCGCAGGTCGGGCAGGACGGCGCGGACCCCGAGGAAGCCCGCGGTGAGGTTGACGTCGAGCTGGCGGCGCCAGGAGGCGAGGGTGAGTTCGTGGGCGGGGTGGACGTCGACGGTGTAGGCGTTGCTGACCAGGACGTCGACGGGCCCGAAGGAGTGGGCGGCGGTGATGACGCGCCGCCAGTCGTCCTCGGCGGCGACGTCCGCCGTGACGAAGCGGGCCCGGCCGCCGTCCTCGGTGATCCGTTCCGCCGCGCCACGGCCCCGCTCCTCGTCGATGTCGACGAGCACGACGGCGGCTCCCTCCTGGGCGAGGCGTGCGGCGGTGGCGGCTCCGATGCCGGAGGCGGCCCCGGTGACCACGGCCGTGCGGCCGGTGAAGCGGGCACCGCCGCGTCGTACGGGCTGGTCCATCGTGGGTTACGGCTCCTTCGGGTCGGGCACGGAATGCGTGCCCATGGGGCGGGGTGGGTCGAACCTACGCCGGTCGCGGGCCCGGATGCCGGGTCAGCACGACCAGTTCGGCGTCGTGGTCGGCGGTCCACGCGAACGGCAGGCCGTAGTGCAGGAGGTGGGCGCCGCCGTAGGTCGTGCCGGAGGCCTCGTCGCGGTAGCGGGCGGCCGGATCGAGGCCGCGCGGGCGCAGCCGGGCGGGGCGGCCCGGCACCAGGGGGGCGCCGTCCAGGCGGCCGGTGTTCAGGGCGGCGACGACGGTCCGGCCGTCCGCGCCGTCGTACTGGACTCCGCAGGTGGCGTCGTCCGGGCTGCCGAGCAGACGGGCCTCGCCGTGGTGGATCACGTCGCGTACGTCCTTGTAGCGGGCGATCCACCCGGCGGCCTCGGCACGTTGGCGCGGGGACCAGGTGCGCAGGTCGGCGCCGATGCCGAGGACACCGCACATCGCGGTGACGAAGCGGAAGGCGAGGCTGCGCGGACGGGGGTCGAAGACTCCGGGGGCGTCGGTGACCCAGGAGCTCATGACGTGCGGGGCGTGGGCGTGCAGGAAGCCGTACTGGATGGCGAGCCGGTCCAGGGGCGCGGTGTTGTCGCTGGGCCAGACGACGTCGGTACGGGCGAGGGTCGTGTGGTCGATGCGGCCTCCGCCGCCCGCGCAGCCCTCGACGGTCACATGGGGGTGGGCGGTGCGCAGGTGGTCGAGGACACGCAGGTATCCGTGGACGTGGGCGGCGTCCAGGTCGAGGCGTTCGGCGGGGGTGGGGCCGGGCCGGCCGCGTTCGGTGGGCGGCCGGTTCATGTCCCACTTGAGGTAGTCGATCCGGTGCTCGCCGAGCAGTCGGTCCAGGGTGGCGAGGACGAAGTCCTGCACATCCGCGCGGCCGAGGTCGAGGAGCAGCTGGTTGCGGACCAGGCGAGCGGGGCGGCCGTCGATCCGGTAGGCCCAGTCGGGGTGTTCGGCCAGCAGCCGGCTGCCGGGGCTGACGGACTCGGGTTCGATCCACAGGCCGAAGTCCATGCCGAGCGCGCGGACGTCCTCCACGAACCGGTCGAAGCCCGCCGGGAAGGCGGCCGGATCGGGATACCAGTCGCCGAGGCCGGCGGTGTCGTCCGCGCGGCCGGTGAACCAGCCGTCGTCCACGACGAACAGCTCCGCGCCGATGTCGGCCGCGGCCTTGGCGAGTTCGAGCTGTCCGGCCGCGTCGACGTCGAAGCCGGTGGCCTCCCACGAGTTGTAGAGGACCTTGCGCGGGCGGTGCAGCCGCTCTCCGCCGAGGTGGCGCTCGTAGCGGTGCCAGACGCGGGAGAGGCCGTCGAGTCCGTCGGCGCTGAACGCGCAGGCGAGGCGGGGCGTGGTGAGGGTCGCGCCGGGGGCGAGGAGGACGGCGCCCTCGTGCGGCACGCGTCCGGCGCGGACCCGGACGGCGCCGCCGGGTTCGGCCTCCGCGGTGATGTGCCAGTTGCCGGCCCACTCCAGCGCGAGGCCGTAGGCGGGCGCGTCGTCCGCGGCGAGGTCCTGGACGGCGAGCCAGGGAGCGTAGGCGTGCCCGGGGGTGCCCTGGGTGCTGCCCATGGTGAAGGTGCCCCGGGTGAGGGCGAGTCGGGTGTGCTGGAACTCCTGCGACCACTGTCCGGTGAGGTAGGTGAGCCGGGCCCCGGCGGTGACGGGCACGTTGACGGCGCCGGAGTCGAGGCGCTCCAGACGCAGTTCCTCGGTGCCGGTGCAGGTGAGTTCGGTCCAGCGGTGCAGGACGTCGGTGCCCGGCACGACGGCGTAGCACAGGGTGGTGCGCAGGCCGAGGAGGTCGTCGGTGAAGGTCAGCCGGAGCGTGCCGGTGTCCTCCTCCGCTCCGGTGAACTCCCACCAGACGCCGCGTTCGCGTCCGGGACGCCCGGCGATCAGGTCGGCGCCGGTGAACGGCCGCTGTCCGTGCGGCAGGTACTCGGCCGGGGCGGCGTCGGCGGGGGTGACGAAGTGGGTGCGGTGCGACCAGTCGAGGGCCGAGGGCCCGTCCTCGGCCCCGTGCGGGCCCCAGGCGTCCAGTTCGGCCCAGGGGCCGTCCGGGGAGAGCCGCACGGTGTAGCTGGTGTTCTCGGTGCGCAGGGTCCAGCGCTGGTACGGGGTCACTTCACTGCTCCGAGGTTGAGTCCGGCCACGAAGTGACGCTGGAAACGGAGGAAGACGGCCACCGTCGGTGCGGCGGCGATGACGGAGCCGGCCGCGATCACGTTCCACATGGACACGTACTGGCCCTGGAGTCCGATGAGGGCCGCGGTGATGGGCATCTTGGTGTCGGTGCGCAGGACGGTGATCGCCCACAGCAGGTCGTTGAAGATCCAGGTGAAGGACAGGGCGCTGAGCGCGGCGAGGGCGGGGCGGGTGAGGGGGAGGATGATCCGCCAGAAGATCTGCCAGGGACCGGCGCCGTCGACGACCGCCGCCTGCTGGATCTCGGCGGGGATGGACCGCATGAAGCCGTGCAGCACGAAGACGTAGAAGCCGACGCCGAAGCCGATCTGCACGCCGATCAGCGCGGGCAGCGTGTCGTACAGGCCCATGAGTTCGCTGAGTTTGGAGACCGGGATCAGCAGGATCTGCGGGGGCAGCAGGTTGCCGCCGAGCATGAGCAGGAGCAGCGAGCGGCGGAAGGGCATCTCGTAGCGGCTGAGCCCGAACGCGGCCATCGCGGCCAGTGCGAGGGTCACCAGGACGCAGGGGACCGTCACGAGCAGGCTGTTGACGAGGGCGCGCTGCTGGCCGCCGTCGACCCAGGCCTGCCCGAAGTTGCCGAGGGTGAAGGAGCGGGGCCAACTGCCCAGCCCGTGCGCGGCGATGTCGTCGAAGGACCGCAGGCTGGTGACCAGGACCAGGAGGATCGGCAGCAGCCAGAGCAGGGACAGGGCCCCGGCGCCGGTGTGGAATCCGGCGGTGGCCAGGCGGCGTCGGCGCAGGGCGGCGTCGGAGGTGCGCGGAGTGGTCATCAGTCCGCCTCCCGGAAGGCGCGCACGAGGTAGGAGGCGATCACTCCGAAGGCCAGCAGGAAGATGACGACGGCCAGGGCGGAGCCGTAGCCGAGCCGCAGGGACTGGAAGGCGGTGGAGTACATGTAGGTGCTCAGCAGTTCCGAGGAGTGGTAGGGGCCGCCACGGGTGAGGGACCACACCACGTCGAAGGAGCGCAGCGAGTCGATGACGATGACGGACAGGACGACCGCGTTGACGCCGCGCAGTTGGGGCAGCGTCACATGGCGGAAGCTCTGCCAGCGTCCGGCGCCGTCGACCTTGGCCGCTTCGTAGAGGGCCGGGTCGATGCCCTTGAGGCCGGCCAGGTAGAGCACCATGACGTAGCCGATCTGGCGCCACAGGGCGGGCACGATGACGGCGTACAGGGCGGTGTCCTGGTCGGCGAGCCAGGCGTGGCGCAGGCTGCCGAGGCCGACCGCCTGGAGGAGCTGGTTGAGGACGCCGTCGGGCTGGTAGATCGCCTGCCAGACGAGGGCGGTGGCGACCAGGGAGAACACCACCGGCAGGAACAGGGCGGCGCGGTAGAAGCCCACGCCGCGGCGTTCCTGCTGGAGCAGCAGGGCGGTGGCGAGGCCGAGCAGCGCGGACAGTCCGCCGAAGAGCAGGAGCCACAGCACGGTGTCGACGGCCGCGGTGCGGAAGACGTCGTCGTGCAGCATCTCCCGGAAGTTGGCGAGGCCGACGAAGCGGGGTGCGGAGACCCCGTCCCAGCTGGTGAGTGCCAGGTAGAAGCCCTGCAGGGCGGGCCAGAAGACCCAGACCGCCTCGGCGAGCAGCGGGACGAGGACGAACGCCAGGACCATCGGTGGGGTGCGGCGCGGACCCCCGGCCCTTCGGCCGCGGGGCGGCGTCGGGACCGGGGTCGTCTTGCGGGCGGCCGTGGTGAGGACGGCCACGTCACGCTCCCCAGATCTTCTGGGCGTCGCGCTGCCAGTCCGTCAGGATGCTGTTGATCTCCTTGGGCTTGGCGATGAACTTGGTCAGGGCGGTGTCGGCGGTGGGCTGGAGGGCGTCGCTGGAGTCGCGGTTGAAGAACTGGGTGATCTCGGCGGCTTCGGCCACGTGCTTGCGGCCCTTGGTCACCAGCGGGGTGCCGGTGTCCTTGGCGTCGGGGTGGCAGGGCAGCGCGGTGCCGGAGGAGCCCTTGAGGTAGATCTCCTGGGCCTCGGCGCCGGCCAGGAAGCGCAGCAGGTCGAAGACCTGGTCGCGGTGGCCGGAGCGGGCGCTGGCGAAGTACCCGTCGGTGGGCGCCTCTTCGGCGAGCGGGACCTTGGGGTCGATGACGGGGAAGCGGAAGAAGTCGATGTCCTCCAGCGCGTCCTTCGGTGCCGCGTCGGCGAAGAACGTGCCGATCAGCATCATGCCCGAACGGCCGTTGAGCAGTGCGGTGGTGGCGTCCTGGAAGGCGACGGCGGTGCCGCTGGGGTCGAAGTACGGGAGGACCTCCTTCCAGCGGTCGAAGACCTTGTGGACCTCGGGGTCGTCGAAGCGGTGCTTGCCGGCGAGGAGTTCACGGTGGTACTGGGCACCGTTGATGCGGATGTCGAGGTAGTCGAACCAGGCGGAGGCGACCCAGGCGGTGTTGCCGCCCGCGCCGAGGCCGATCGGGGCGACGCCCTTGGACTTGAGCTTGTCGCACAGGTCGAGGAAGCCGTCCCAGTCGGTGGGCGGGGTCACGCCCCACTTCGCGAAGTTGGACTTGCGGTAGAACATGCCCCACCAGTAGTAGGTGGTCGGCACGAAGACCTTCTTGCCGTTGCTGGAGGTGCACAGCGTGTGCAGGGCCTTGGAGTAGCGCTGCAGGTCGGGCGAGGTCCACACCTCGTCGAGACCGAGCAGGAGGTTCTTGCGGGCGTAGGCGTCCGCGACCGAGCCGGGGTACCAGGTGTAGACGTCCGGCGGGTTGGCGGAGGTGAGGTACGTCGGCAGCTGGGTGCGGAAGGTCTCGGCGGCGACCGTGTTGAGGTCGACGCCCCCCTTCTTCTTGTAGGCGGCGACCAGGTCCTGCATCGCGGCCTTGGCCTGCGGTGCCGAGAGGTTGGACTGCAGGGAGACCGGGCCCTTGGAGGAGGTCTTGGACGAGGACGAGGTGGAGGTCACGCAACCGCTGAGCAACGCCGCGGTTCCGGCTGCGCCGGCTCCGGCGAGGAAGCTCCGGCGGCTGGTCTGCGAGGGGGTCATGGAAAGCTCCTGCGAGGTCAGGACGGGTGGCTGATCTACTTGAACGCGGTGCGGTGGGCGGTGCCGTCGACTCCGCGGTAGACCGCGTCGACCGTGCCGTTCGCACCCGCGACGGCTCCGAGCGCTCCGTCGAACGCGGCGCTGGGGAACTCCTGGCGCTTCGACCAGCCCTGCCAGGAGCCCGCCTCGTACCGCTGCTGCCAGAGGGTGTAGTCACCGGCCCGCGCGTACAGGAGGACCTGGTCGCCGACGGTGACGAGGGTCGGGCTTCCGCTGACGGTGCCGCCGAGTGCGCTCCAGTCCGACCACTGGCCCGAGGTGTCCCGGGAGAGGGTCCAGACGTCGTCCGACGCGGTGCGTACGGCGACGTGCACCCGGCCGGTGGAGTCGACCGCCGCGGACGGCCTGCCGTACGTCACCCGGCCGTCGGGGGTCCCGAGCGAGGTCCAGCCGGTGGACGGGCCGCGCTGGACGATCCGGCCTTCGCCGTCGCGGGCGACGAGCGTCCAGTGGCCGGGGTCGGTGAACGCGACCGAGGGCGCGTCCCCGAGCCGTCCGCCGAGGCTCTGCCAGTCGCCCCAGTGGCCGCCCGTGTAGACCCGGCGGTAGGCGCGGGAGTCGGCGCCGCGTACGAAGACGTCGATGCGGCCGTCGGCGGAGGCGTGCACGGCGGGCTGGCCGAGGATGCCGCCCTTCACCGGACCGCCGAGGTCCCGGGTGCGCGGCGCGCCGCGGCCGGTGTCCGTGTGCTGGACCAGGGTGCCGTGGGTGCCGCGCAGGAAGGTGTGCACGGTGTCGCCGGAGCGCGCGACCGCGGGGTCGGAGGTGGTCCGCTCCCCCAGGCCGGCACCGGGCAGCGCGTCGGCGCCGGTGAGCTTGAGGAACGCGGTTCCGTGGGCGGGGACTTCGACCGTGTAGGAGTCGGTGTGGACGCCGCGGTCGGCGCGGGCGCGCAGGTCGCGCACGGCGACGGGTCCGCCGAGGGCGGTGTCGGCGAAGCGTACGGTGCGCTGGGCCGCCTTGTCGGACCGGTTGAGCAGGACGACCGCCCGCTCACCCCGGCCCGAGAGGACCTTGCTGTACACGTCACCGGTGTCGTCGGACGCGACCCGGACGCCCTGGATGCCCAGGCGGTCCTGGTCGACGGCGATGATCTCCGGGTTGCGGAGGGTGGCCAGCATCGAGGGGTTCAGGGTGCGCGGGTCGGAGCCGAGGACGAGCGGGGAGGCCATCTCGGCCCACATCACGAACTGGGTGGTGGACTCCTCCTCGGTCAGCTCCGGTGTGCCGTCCGACATCGGGCGCATGGGGATGAGGTAGTCGGGGTCGTTCCAGTGGCCGGGGCCCTGCGCCTCGGGATGCCAGGCGTTGGCGTCCATGTTGCGCAGGATGTTGGGCCACTCGCCCGGGGTCGGCGTGCCCCACGCGATGTCGGTGCCGGTGCGCCAGGAGTCGGCGATGGCCGGGGCGTAGACGAACGTGTTGTGGGCGTCCTGCTCGGGGGTGTGCGGCAGGCCCCAGTCGTCGGTGAGCGGGTTGCACAGGTTCAGCAGCATGCGACGGCCCGACTTCGCCACCGCGTCGCTGAGTTCCTTGTACGCGGGGCCCGGGTCGAGCTTCGCGCCGATGCCACAGAGGAAGTCGACCTTGATGGCGTCGATCTTCCAGCCCGCGAACTGCCGTGCGTCGTCGTCGTAGTGGCCGCGGCTGCCCAGGCCGCAGCTCTTCCCGCCGTCGTAGGTGCCCGCGTCGGTGTAGATGCCGGCACGCAGGCCGCGCTGGTGCAGGTACGAGACGAGGGCGGGGATGCCGGAGGGGAAACGCTCGGGGTTGGCGACCAACCGGCCCCGCGCGTCACGCGGGTTGTCGGCCTGCCAGCCGCCGTCGAGCCAGACGATGTCGTAGCCGCTGTCCCGCAGACCGCTGCTGACCAGCTTGTCGGCGACGGAGCGGACCTCCTTCTCGGTGGGCGCGCCCAGGCCGTAGTAGGTGTTCCAGCCCATGTAGGGGGTCGGGGCGAGTCCGCTGTCGTAGGAGGCGGGCGCGCCGTGGTCCCGCGGGGCCGAGGAGGTCGCGGAGGCGGTGGAGGCCGTGGTCGCCGCGGCGACCACCATGGCCGCGGTGGCGACACTACGGCGGGTGAGGCGGCGGGGTCCGGGCCTCGGTGCGGGTGCTTGCGAAGTCACGTGCCACTCCCGGTGGTTGGGAAGCAGTAGGGGCGAGACGCGGGCCGCACTGGACCGGAGGCCCCGGCGTCACGGCGACGACTCTGGCCCGAGGCCGAAATCTTGTCAATATTAATTCCTAATTTAATAGAAGCCGTGATCCGTCATCTGCCGGAAACCTTGACAGGGGGCGTACGCCGGGGCAGTGTTCGGCAACGTTGTCATGGGCGTTGGCAACGTTGTCATCCTTCACTGAGTCGAGCGCCCGGTTTCTTTCGACATCCCTGATCGGAGCCAAGGTTCATGTCGAATCAGTCCTCCCCTCCTTCCCGGCGCGCCGTTCTCTCGGCCGGTTCCACCCTGCTCGCCGGATTCGGCGTCGGCATGGCCCTGCCCGGCGCCGCCGCGGCGGCCACCACCGGCCGGCCGGGCACCAGTTCCAGCCGGGGTGAACTCGCGGCGAACCGGCCGGTGCTGGTGTCCTCCACCGACTACGCCCCCACTCCGGCCGAGTTCGCCGTCGACGGCCTGACCGGTGTCGGTGTGAGGAACTCGGGCTGGCGCGCCGCGGTCGGCGACCCGCAGTGGATCTCCGTCGACCTTCAGGCTCTGTGCGAGGTGGAGTCGTTGCGGCTCACCTTCGAGGCCACGCTGGACGATCCCCCGTACGTGGACTCGTCCAGCGGCAACCCCCGTCTGGACACCACCGGCCAGGAGATCCTGTCCAGTTGCGCGACCGACTTCGTCGTCGAGACCTCCCGTGACAACCACAGCTGGACCACCGCGTTCCGCACCGACGCGGGCAAGGGCGGGGTGGTGGAGATCCCGTTCCAGAAGCCCGCCACCGCCCGCTGGATACGCATGACCGTCAACAAGCGGTCCAACACGAACCCTGTGGGGCTCAACGGCCTCCAGGTGTACGGGACCTGCCGCACCGCGCGCCCGTCGGTGACCGGCTGGACCGACTGGGGCACCCATCACCGCACGCCCCCAGCGCTCCGGGCCGGCGCGGACGGTACCGTGCCGCTGGAGTCCGGCTGGGACCTGACGATGGACGACCGGGCCGGCCAGGGCGGCGCGGAACTGTCCAAGCCCGCGGTGGACACCAGCGGTTGGCTGCCCGCGACGGTCCCCGGCACGGTCCTGACCTCCCTCGTGGACCGGGGTCACCTCCCCGACCCGGTCGCCGGGATGAACAACCTGCACATCCCCGAGGCCCTCTCCCGCCACTCCTGGTGGTACCGCCGCGCGTTCGAGCTGCCGAAGGGCCTGCGCACAGGGACCGGCCGGCACGTCTGGCTGGAGTTCGACGGCGTCAACCACGAGGCCGACGTGTGGCTCAACGGCTCCCACGTGGGTACCGTCACCAGCCCGTTCGCCCGGGGTGCCTTCGACGTGACGAAGCTGCTCGGGGACGGCGACCAGGCCGTCGCGGTGAAGATCAGTCCGATGCCGGTGCCCGGCAGCCCGGGTGACAAGGGCCCCCAGGGTCTCGCCTTCGTCGACGCCGGCGCGAACACCATGAACCGCAACTCGCCCACGTACCTGGCCTCTTCCGGCTGGGACTGGATGCCCGCGGTGCGCGACCGGGCCGCCGGCATCTGGAACCACGTGCGCCTGCGTTCCACCGGCGCGGCCGTCATCGGCGACCCGCGCGTGGACTCGCGGCTGCCCGACCTGCCGGACACGCGGACGGCCGAGGTGACGATCACCGTGCCGGTGCGCAACGCCGACACGGTCGACAGACGCGTCACCGTCTCGGCGGCCTTCGACGACGTACGCGTGACCAGGACGGTCACCGTCCCCGGCGGCCAGAGCTCCGACGTCGTCTTCAGCCCGGCGGACTTCTCCCGGCTCCGGCTGCGCGACCCGAAGCTGTGGTGGCCCAACGGCTACGGCGAGGCGGCGCTGCACGGGCTGACGCTGGCCGTGTCGGTCGACGGCCAGGAGAGCGACCGGCGCACCACACGGTTCGGCATCCGCCAGTTCGGCTACGAGTACGAGGTGCCGCTGGTCTTCCAGACCGGCAGCGACTCGTACGCGCAGACGGTGGACCTCACCCGGCAGAAGGCCCGGTACGTGCGTATCGCGTGCCACACCCGGGCCACGGACTGGGGTTCCTCCCTGTGGAGCCTGAGCGTCGCCGACAGCGCGGCGCCCGACACCGACCTCGCGCTGCACAGGCCGGCCACGGCCTCCACGGTCGACACCGACTCCAACGGGGCCGGCAACGTCACGGACGGGGACCCCGGCACCCGCTGGTCCTCCGCGTTCCAGGACGAGCAGTGGGTCCAGGTCGACCTGGGCTCCTCCCTGTCGTTCGACCGGGTGGTCCTCACCTGGGAGCAGGCGTACGCGAAGACGTACACCGTCCAGGTGTCCGACGACGGCGACAGGTGGACCGACGCGAAGGCCGTGGACAACACGGCGGTGCCGCTGCCGTTCCACACCTCGGGTTCGGCGAGCCTGCAGAACGTGGACTTCGCGGCCCGGACCGCACGCTATCTGCGGGTCTTCTGCCATACCCGGGCCAGCAGTTGGGGTTCGTCGATGTGGGGCCTGTCGGTCGTGGACAGCAGCGCCGCCGACACCGACCTCGCACTGCGCAAGAAGGCCACCGCGTCGTCCGTCGAGCAGGACTCCAACGGGCCCTCGAACGCCGTGGACGGCAACCCCAACACGCGCTGGGCCTCGGCCTACGAGGACGAGCAGTGGATCCAGGTCGACCTCGGTTCGCCGGTGCGCTTCGACCGGGTCGCGATCACCTGGGAACAGGCCTACGCGAAGACGTATACCATCCAGGTGTCCGACGACGGCGACAAGTGGACGGACGTCACCTCCGTCGACAACTCCATCGACCCGCTCAAGATCAGTGTCAACGGTGTCCGGGTCTTCTGCCGCGGCGGCAACTGGGGCTGGGACGAACTGCTGCGCCGGATGCCGGCCGAGCGGATGGACGCGGCCGTCCGGATGCACCGTGACATGAACTTCACCATGATCCGCAACTGGGTCGGGTGCAGCAACCGCGAGGAGTTCTTCGCCAGTTGCGACGAGCACGGGCTGCTCGTGTGGAACGACTTCCCCAACGCGTGGGGCATGGACCCGCCGAACCACCAGCTGTTCCTCGACGCCGCGCAGGACACCGTGCGGCGCTACCGGATCCACCCCTGTGTCGTCGTGTGGTGCGGCGCCAACGAGGGCAACCCCCCGGGTGCGGTCGACGACGGGATGCGCAAGGCGGTGCGGGCCGAGGCGCCGGACGTGCTGTACCAGAACAACTCGGCCGGCGGCATCGTGACCGGTGGCGGCCCCTACGGCTGGGTGGAGCCCGAGCGTTACTACACGCCGACGACGTACGGCAGTGGCAACTTCGGCTTCCACACCGAGATCGGCATGCCCGTCCTGCCGACCGCGGAGACCATGCGCCGGCTCGTCGGCGACGAGCCCGAGTGGCCCGTGGGCGGTGCCTGGTACCTCCACGACTGGAGCACGCGGGGCAACCAGGCCCCGCAGAACTACATGGCGGCCGTCGAGGAACGGCTCGGCACGGCCAAGGACCTCGACGACTTCTGCCGCAAGGCGCAGTTCGTCAACTACGAGAACTTCCGGGCCATGTTCGAGGCCTGGAACGCGAAGTTGTGGGACGACGCCACCGGTCTGATGCTGTGGATGTCGCACCCCGCCTGGTACAGCACCGTGTGGCAGACCTACGACTACGACTTCGACGTCAACGGCGCGTACTACGGGGCCCGCAAGGCCAACGAGGCGCTGCACGTGCAGGCCGATCCGCGGGACGGCCGGGTGATCGCGGTCAACCACACCCCGCGTTCGGTCCGCCGCGCCACGGTCACCGCCAAGTTCCTCGACCTGTCGGGGCGCGAAGTCGCCGCGCAGCGGCGGAAGTCCGTCGACATCGCGCCGTCGGCCACGGCGGACGCGTTCACCGCCGGCTGGACGGACGACCTGCCCGATCTCCATCTGCTGCGGCTGCGTCTGGAGGACTCGAACGGCCGGATGCTGGCCGAGAACACCTACTGGCGCCACCGCACCGCCCAGGCCATGCAGGCACTGAACCGTGCCGACCGGACGAGGCTGTCCGCCGAGGTCACCGGCACGGACCGCTCGGGCGACCGCGGCGAACTCACCGCGCGGCTGCGGAACAAGGGCGGTTCGGTCGCGGCGATGGTCCGTGTCTCGCTCGTCGACTCGACGACCGGCGAGCGGGTGCTGCCGACCCTGTACAGCGACAACTATCTGTGGCTGCTGCCCGGCGAGACCCGCACCCTCACCCTGTCCTGGCCGGCCGAGGCGCTCCGTCCGGGCAGGCCGAAGCTGCGGGTGGAGGCCTACAACGCGCCGGCGGTGACCGCGGTCGCACCGCACTGATCCGGGCCCGCCCTTGGCCCCAGCCGGCGCCAGGGCTTCCGGGGGGTGAACGGCTCGCCGTCCACCCCCCTGAGGTCGAGCGGGCGGGTGCCCGCCCGCTCCGGGTTCGCCGTCGTCGGCGGGGCTCAGCTCTCGGGCCGCCCCGGCCTGTCGTGCCTCCGCACTCTCCGTGACCTCCGCACCGGAGCCGCCCCCCGCGGTGGCGGCGCCGGTGCGGACATGGGTTTACTGGGCTTGTCGGTGAGAGATGAGGTCGCTCATGCCTCGTGGACAACGACACGGTCACGCGCGTGCCGACACCACCGCGTGGAACGGAGCGAAAGGCTTCGAGAAGGCCTTGTTCGAGCAGGCCAGGGCCGGGCTGGAGGTCTACGACACGGACCTTCGCGTCCTGCGGGCCAATCCGGCGGTCCTGGCCATGCGAGGTCTGCCCGCGAGCCAGGTGATCGGGGCAGGTCTCCAGGACCTGGACCCCCATCTCCCGCTGTCGCCGATCATCCGCGAGGTGATGGCGGGAGCCTCCCCGGTGTTCGACCGCCCGGTGTCGACGTACCCGCCGGCCGATCCGGGGAACCGGCACGACTACGCCGTCACCGGTTATCCGTTGTGGGAGCGCGGCCGCCCCATCGGGGCCGCCTCCATGATCCACGACGTCACGGACCAGGTCCGCCGGCAGGAGGAACTGGATCTGCTGAGCATCGCGCGCGCCAGGATCGGATCGTCCCTGGACGCGCTGCGCACCGCGCAGGAACTCACCGAGATCGGGGTCCCCACCTTCGCGGACGCCATCGCCGTCGATCTGCTGGAGTCGGTGCTCACGGGCGACGCGCCCGTGGGCCCGGTCACCGACCAGCCGCCGATGAAACGCGCCGGATTCAAGGCCCGCGAGGGTCAGTACGGCGCCTACCCGATCGGCAGCACCAGCCATTTCGCGATCCCCACGCCGTACACCCAGGCACTGGCCGACCTCCGGCCGCGGCTGGTCGAATCGGTCGTCTCGGCCCGCCGATGGCTGGCCAACGACCGGCTGCGCGCCGAGTTCATCCGGCGGACCGGCGTCCACTCCCTCATCGTGACCCCGCTGACCGTGCACGGACTCGTGCTCGGGCTGGCCAGCTTCTACCGGGCCGGTTCCCACCCCGAACCCTTCGACGACGAGGACCTGTCGCTGGCGACACAACTCGCCGCCCGTACCGCCCTCTGCGTCGACAACGCCCGCCGCTTCACCCGTGAGCACACGGTCGCGACCACGCTTCAGCGCAGCCTGCTCCCGCGGACGGCACCGCTGACGGCTGCGGTGGACTCGTCGCACTGCTACATGCCGGGACGCTACGGCGCCCACTGGTTCGACGTCCTGCGCCTCTCCAGCTGCCGGATCGGCCTGGTCATCGGGTACGTGCCGGGAGAAGACCTGCTGGCCTCCGTCGTGATGGGACGCCTGCGCACCGCGGTCTCCACCCTGGCCGCCATGGACCTGCCACCCGACGAGCTGTTGGTCCATCTCGACGACGTCGCCCAACGGCTCGCCCACGAACAGGACTCCGACCCGCTGACCCTGCTGCACGCGCGGCCCCCGTTCACCGCCTCGTGCGTGTATCTCACCTACGACCCGATCACCCGCCGGTGCGCGGCGGCCTCGGCGGGCCATGAAAGCCCCTTGGTCACCAGCCCCCAGGGCGTGGTCAGCGGACTCGACGTACCGCGCGGCGCTCCGCTCGGACGCGGTCTGCCGTACGAGGTCCACACCACGGAGCTGTCGCCCGGAAGCCTGCTGTCCCTCTTCTCGGACGGCAGCGCGGACCGCTATCCCGGCGAGGCGGACGAGCGGGTCAGCCGGCTGCGCGAGACGGTCGCCGATGCCTCGGCGGACCCCTCGGAGATCTGCGACGCGGCGGCCTACAAGGTGCTGCGGGGCACGGCCCCGGAGGACGGGGCCGCGCTGCTGGTGGCCCGGACCCGGAGCCTGGCGCCGGACCACGTGGCGACCTGGACCTTCCCGTCCGAGCCGGTCTCGGTCCGCGAGGCCCGGCGGGCGACACGTGAGCGACTGGCGCAGTGGGGTCTGGAGGACCATGTGTTCGTCACCGACCTGGTCGTCAGCGAGCTCGCCACCAACGTGGTCCGGCACGCGGAGGGAGCCATCCGGCTGCGTCTGATCCTCGACAGCACGCTGACAGTGGAGGTCAGCGACGACGCCGACACCGCGCCGCACCTGCGCCACGCCCGGCTTCAGGACGAGGGAGGGCGGGGGCTGTTCCTGGTCGCCTCCATGACCCGGCACTGGGGCACCCGGTACGAGGACGGCGGCAAGACCATCTGGGCCGAACAGTCACTGACGGCCGCCTGACGGACCCTCGGCTCCACCGTGGCCCGGGCTTCCGGCCGTGCCCTGGCCACCGGCGGCGACCTGCCCGCCCTCGTGGAAGCCGGACGGCTGTGAGGGCGCTCGGCCGGGCCCGGACAGGTCCACGCCCGCGAGAAACACGGCCCTGATTTCCGTACCGGCGATTCGCCCGGCGATTTCCGTGACGAATAGTTCCGTTACAGAACCAATCTCATCAAAAGGGCACGAGACTGAGGTGACGGAATAAATAGTGCACCCCTCGGAAAGCGTCCCGGGCCGAATGTGTGGTGCTCCCGGCAGAAAGATCCATTCACCCGGAGGCGGGCGGCGGGCAGCCTCGGAGGTGTCGCCGGATCACACGGATGGGACCGATCGGGCGGGACCGGCCGGATCAACCGGATCAACGGATCGGCCGGATCAGGACAGCGAGTCAGGGAGACCTGTCGTGCCGTACGTCGCCGAGGACCTCGTTCAGGGGGTCTCGCCCGAGGAGGAGCGGCCGGAACCCGCGCGCCGGCCGCCCGTACGCGGATGGCCGCGGCGCCGGTCAGGGTACGCCGAGGTGATCGCGGTAGGCGGTCGGGGAGACACCGAGGCGGCTGGTGAACACGCGGCGGAGGGTCTCGGCGCTGCCGAATCCGCTCCGGGCCGCCGCCACCGCGACGGTGTGGCCGGCCTGGAGCTGAGCCTGGGCGGTCTCCAGGCGGACCATCTCGACGTAGCGGGCCGGAGTCGTTCCGATCTCGTCATGGAACAGGCGGGTCAGCTGCCGGACACTGACCGCCGCCAGGGCCGCCATGGCCGGGACGCTGTGGTCACGGCCGGGATCGGCCGCGACGGCGTCCAGCACCGCGCGCAGCGGGTGGTCGCGGGCGACGTGGCGGCGGGAGGGCGCGGAGAACTGGGACAGCCCGCCGGGGCGCTGCATGAACACCACCATGGCCTCCGCCACGTCCCGTGCCACCCGCGGGCCGCGGTCGTCCTCCACCATGGCGAGGGCCAGGTCGATGCCGGAGCTGACTCCCGCCGAGGTCAGGATGGTGCCGTCGCGCACGTAGAGGGCGTCCGCCTCCACCGCGACCCGCTCGTAACGCCGCGCGAACTCCTTCGCCTGCCGCCAGTGCGTCGTGGCCCTGCGCCCGTCGAGCAGTCCCACCTCGGCCAGCAGGAACGCCCCCGTGCACACCGACGCGATCCGCTCCGCCCCGGCCGTCAGCCGCCGGACCGCTTCCACCAGGCCGGCGTCGAAGGGGTGGTCCACCATGCCGTACGCACCGGGCACCAGCACGGTGTGCGCGGGGCCGAGGTCCGCCGCGGCGGACTCGACGTGCAGCGTGAGGCCGGTGGAGGTCCGTACGTCCGCGCCGTCCGGCGACACCACGCTCACCTCGTAGCCCGGCCCGTACCGGCCCGCGTGGCTGAAGACGTCGGCGGGGCCCGCGACGTCGATCAACGTGACGCCCTCGAAGGCCAGGATCGCGACCCGGCGCTCGGCGCCCTGCTGTTGCGGCATCGACTCCAGCCTCTCCACGACGACCCCACCTCAGGCTAGGGCCTGGCGTTCGGATCAGGGGGCTCGAAGGCGCGACGCCTGCCCCGCACCCGGCGCCCGGCACCCCGCAGCACCCGGCGCCCCGCATCCCGCATCCCGCATCCCGCATCCCGCATCCCGCATCCCGCATCCCGCATCCCGCCACATGATCCGGACGACAGGACCCCGGCGGCCGGGCAGTGAATCCACCGAAGCACCGAACCGAGAGAGAACACCATGACCGACCTGTCCCCCCGCACCCTCGTCCTGCTCGGCCACCCGGACCTCGCCCGGTCACGGATCAACCGGGCCATGGCCGGCGCCGCCCGCGGGCTGGCCCACGTCACCCTGCACGACCTGTACGCCGCCTATCCCGACCGGCACCTCGACATCCCCGCCGAACAGGCTCTGGTCAGCGAGAACGACGTGATCGTGCTTCAGTTCCCCCTGCACTGGTACTCCGTACCCGGCTTCCTCAAGCAGTGGCTGGACGAGGTCATGACCCGCGGCTTCGCCTACGACAGCGGTGGGCTGCTCACCGGCAAGACGCTGCTGGTCGTCACGTCGACCGGCGGGGTCGCCGACGCCTACCAGCCCGGCGCCTTCCACCGCTTCACCATGACCGAACTGCTCCGTCCCCTGGAACAGACCGCTCACCGCATGGGCATGACCTTCGGCCGGCCGCTCGTCCTCCACGACGCACGCGGTGTCGGCGACGGGGAACTGGCCGAGCACACCGAGCGGTACCGACGGCTGCTCGTCACCGGCCCCCTCCCCCACCAGGATCTCGCCGCATGACCTCCGGTCCGGTCAGCTTCGCCGTGCGTGGGTGAGGGTGTCGCTCACCCACGGCGGGAAGACGAGCCGCGGGAAGAGCCGGCCCTCGACCTCGAAAGGGAGCGAGAAGGTGGGGCTGACGCGCAGATCCCGATGGACGGTGCGGACGTCTACGCGGGTGTCCGGAAGGTGCCAGGCCGAACCGAAGGGACCGATCCGGTTGATCCTCGCGTGGATACGGTCGCCGTACACCAGTGCGGCACACCCATGGGCGTCGGCCCGTGCGGCCGGGACGGACGCGGACCAGCGGCTGAACTCGTCGAGGTAGCCGTGCCGGGACATCTCCGCGAAGCTGATCCTCTCCACCCGCACGGCCGCCGGACCGTCGAGGGACACCATGAGCCGGGGCACCCCCTTGCGGCGCCGCCAGTGGGCGGGCAGGTCCCGGACCACCCGGTCCAGGACGCGCAGGACGTCCGCGCGCACCGCGGGTTCCAGGGCACGGAGCTGTCCGAGCAGGAAGGCGCCGGATTCGTTCACCCCGCCAGCATCCCCGAGCGCGTCCGTCGCCTCAACGGCACGGGCCGCGGTCGTGGTTCGTGTGCGCACCGTCCATGCCGGAGGACCCGGCACTATTGCAGCGGGCCGGGTCCTCCATGATGTGCTGGCGTGGTTGTTACCAGCCGTGACGGTCCCGGACCACCCGGAAGCTGCCCACGACGCCGTCGCGGACCTTCACGCCACCGTGGACGTAGTGGGACACGACGCCGTTGGTGGTGCTCCAGGGGCCGACCGTGGCGACGGGCGAACCGTTGTCGCACGTCGCGCCACGGAAGACCTCGACGGTCCTGCGGCTGTCGTTGCGGACGTTGAAGCTACGCGAACCGAGACCGCTCACCACGGTGATGCAGCCCCAGCTCTGGGCGGAGTACGACCGCTCGTTGAAGTCGATCCGCCCTTCGTAGCCACGGCCACCGCGGCCGCCGCCGTCACGACCGCCACCGTCGCGGCCACCCTCGTCGTCGCCGCCGCGACCACCTTCGTCGCCGCCACGGCCACCTTCGTCGCCGCCACGGCCGCCACCGTTGTCGCCACCACGGCCACCGCCGTTGTCGCCACCACGGCCGCCACCGTTGTCGCCGCCGCGGCCGCCGCCGTTGTCGCCGCCGTTGCCGGCGACCGCTCCGTTGGCCCCGCCGCCCGCGGCGGCTCCGTTCTCCTTCGCCTGTCCGCTGTCACCGCCCGTGGGGGCGGCCTGGTTGACGGTGGGGGTGGCCGCGGCAGCCGAGGGGACCTCGGGAGCCGAGGCGTACGTGACGCCCGTGGCGACGAGGGCCGCGGCGGCCGCTGCGCCTGCAGTCATGGCAATTTTGCGCGTGATCATGAGGCTCTTTCCAATCTCTGAGTCGTCGACCAAACAGCCACTATGTGACTGAATGAACCGATAATCTCTTTATATGTAATATCAGGCACGCCGGAGACGCAGCAGAAGGCGGCCAATTGGGGGTACGGCCCCTATTTCCGCAGCTCAGAGCGCACTCGCCGAGTATCCAAAGCCGCCTCGAACGGACGCACTTGACGCCTCATCGGACCGATTCGGGGGGCGCCACGCCGTCCATCGCCTCCCTGCCCCAGGCCTGGCCGGGCGCGCCACGTACCCGTGGACCGCCTCCCTGTCACCGCCGGCACGGCCTCCGCAGGCAGCCGGCAGAGCCCGGAGCGGAGAGCTGACGGGGCGCCACACGACACGAAGAGGAGATGTGACGGATCGCCATGCGAAGAGGGAAGGCGACGGTCCGGTGGCCCCGACGCCCTCGGGACGGAGGACCCCTGCCGCTCGAACACGTCCCGGCCGACCGCTCCGGCCGACCGCTCCTGCCGACCGTTCCGTGCCGCCGAGGCCGCCGCGCCTGGCGCGTCGCCGTCTCACGAAGGGTCTGTTCCGCGCAGGCCTGTTCCGCGCAGGGTCCGTCTCGCGAGGGGTCCGTCCCGCGAGAGGTCCGTCCCTCAGACGGAAAACAAAAAGGGCAAGGGAGAATGTCCGTCCCTTGCCACTCTCAACATATAGCGCACCGGGGGGCTTGCGGCAAGGTCCCCTTCATGCCGCAGAATCACTGGCCGAAGGCCGGAAGCTGCGGAAATAGGAGATTCACGAAGTGCGTGCGCTTTTGTCAGAGCATGAGCCCTCCGAGGGCGCCGAACCGGCGGCGCGACGCGCACCGGGGTCACGGCCGCGAGCGCTCGGCGTCGAGGCGGCCGGGGGTGCGGGCGCGCGCGCCGTCGCACCCGGCGGGCGCGGCCGCGGAGCGGAGCTGACGGCATGACCTCCCTGACCACCAGCGCGTTCGACCTTCCCGGCCACCTCTCGCCCAAGGCCGACCCGGCACTGATCGCCGACGACGAGCGGCACTTCGCCGCCATCGCCGAGAGCCTCGACCAGGCGGTCTCCGATCTGTCCGACCGCCTCGACGCCCTGCGCAGGGCGCCCGGCGGCATCGGGCGGGAGGCGATGGAACGGGACATGGAGATCCACCGGCTGACCGGCCGCCTGCGCACCCTGCGCCGTTTCGGTCTCGACCTGTGCCTCGGACATGTCGTCGGCGCGGGCGACGCCGAGCGCATGTACATCGGACGGCTCGGTCTCACCGACAGCAGCGGGTGTCGGCTGCTGGTGGACTGGCGCTCCCCCGCGGCCGAGCCGTTCTTCGCGGCGACCCACGCCCGTCCGATGGGTCTGGCGAGCCGCCGCAGGTACCGCTGGACCCGTGGCCGGATCGGCGACTACTGGGACGAGGTGTTCACCGCGCAGGGGCTCGAAGGGCATGCCGCGCTCGACGACCAGTCAGCCTTCATCGCCGGCCTGGGCGCCCACCGGTCGCCCCGGATGCGGGACGTGCTCGCCACCATCCAGGCCGACCAGGACGCCATCATCCGGGCGGGGTCCCGTGGCGCCCTCGTCGTGGACGGCGGTCCCGGTACGGGGAAGACCGTCGTCGCCCTGCACCGCTCCGCCTACCTCCTCTACTCCGACCCCCGCCTCGGTCACCGTCGTGGCGGCGTGCTGTTCGTCGGTCCGCACCAGCCCTACCTGGCCTACGTCGCCGACGTCCTCCCCAGCCTCGGAGAGGAGGGCGTACAGACCTGCACCCTGCGCGACCTCGTCCCCGAGGGCGCCGGGGCGAAGGCCGAGGCCGACCCGGAGACGGTCCGCCTGAAGTCGTCGGCGGACATGGTGAAGGCGATCGAGACGGCCGTCAGGTTCTACGAGACGCCGCCCGCCCACGGGATGACGGTGACGACCCCCTGGTCCGACGTCCGGCTGAGCGCCGACGACTGGGCCGAGGCCTTCGACGCACCGGGGCCGGGCACTCCGCACAACGAGGCGCGGGACCTGATCCTGGAGGAACTGCTCTCGATCCTGGCGGACAGGCACGACGGCGACGTCCCGTCCGATCCGCTCCGCAGGGCGCTGCTGCGGGACGAGGAGCTGGTCGGGACGCTCGACCGCGCGTGGCCGCTGCTCGAAGCGGCCGATGTCGTCGGGGACCTGTGGTCGGTACCCGCCTACCTGCGGCTGTGCGCGCCCTGGCTCGGGCCCGACGACGTACGGAAGCTGCGGCGCGCGGACGCCCAGGCCTGGACGGTGTCCGACCTGCCGCTCCTGGACGCGGCACGGCAGCGGCTCGGCGACCCGGAGGCGTCGCTGCGCAGGCGCCGCCACGAGGCGTCGGTCGCCGCCGAACGCGCGCGCAGGGCCGACGTCATCGACAGCCTGCTGGAGAACGTCGTGATCGACGAGAGCGAGGGCGCGATGGGAATGCTGCGCGGACGCGACCTCCAGGACACCCTGATCGACGAGACCGCGCGGCCCGGCACCGGCCCGGAACCCTTCGCCGGTCCGTTCGCGCACATCGTCGTGGACGAGGCTCAGGAACTGACCGACGCCGAGTGGCAGATGCTGCTGCTCCGCTGCCCGTCCCTGAGCTTCACCATCGTCGGGGACCGCGCCCAGGCCCGGCACGGGTTCACCGAGTCGTGGCGCGAACGGCTCGAACGGGTCGGGCTCGACCGGATCGACGTGACCTCCCTGAGCGTCAACTACCGGACGCCGGAGGAGATCATGGCGGAGGCCGAGCCGGTCGTCCGAGCCGTGCTCCCGGACGCCAACGTGCCGACATCCGTCCGCAGCAGCGGAATCCCCGTCGTCCACGGATCCGCCGCGGATCTGGACTCGGTCCTCGGCACCTGGCTCGCCGCGCACGCCGAGGGGACCGCCTGTGTCATCGGCGCTCCCGCCTTCCGGGCGACGTCCCGTGTCCGGTCGCTGACTCCGGAGCTGTCGAAGGGACTCGAGTTCGACCTGGTCGTGCTCGTCGACCCGGTCGCGTTCGGCGAAGGTGTCGAAGGTGCGGTCGACCGCTATGTCGCGATGACCCGGGCGACCCGCCAACTGGTCATTCTCACCAGCTCCTGACGGCGGTCACGGACGGGCGCGGAACGGTGGCGGCAACCGCCGTCCGGACCGGCCGGCGGCACGGCGCGGCACACCGCGTCCGCGCCCTGGTTCCCGGCCCGACGACGGCGGCGGACGGGTGCGGCAGCTCGGATCGGGGCGGCGGCAGGACCTCCGCCGGGGCGGACTCCGGTGGAACGAGCTCGAACGGGACGAGTGCCGACGGGAAGGGCACGGCGGCCGGCCCGTCCTCATGAACAGGGAGTCGACGGCCTTCGGCATCGACTGCCCGGTCAACAGGTCGGGCGGCACCGGCGTCCGCGTCACAGGGCTGCTGGTGAGCCCGCCGAACGAGACGGAGACCGTCACCCTCGCCTGGCCGGACGCCGCCACGCTACCCGTCACGGACAGCGCCAACTCCCCGGTGAGGGTCGGCCCGGTGGGCGGTGCCGGTCAGGGCGGCTGACCCGCACGGCCCGGCCTCGGGCCTGTCCGGCGGAACTCGCCGGACAGGCCCCTGATCCCCCGGGGGGGCTCAGCGCTTGAGCGTGAAGGTGAAGTCGCCGGAGAGCTTGCCGCTCAGCCGGACCGCCGACACGAGTCGGCCCTCCGCGACCAGTCTCCCGGCCTCGGCCCGCGAAAGACGGCAGCCCTCGGCGATCAGCCGCACCGGCCGGACGGGGATGCGCGCCGCGAAACGGACCGAGACGTCGATCACCTCGCGGTCCAGGTGATCCGATCCGCGGGTGTCGAGGCGCCAGGCGCCGTCCCAGTCGAGGGCGACGCGATTGCGCCGCCGAACGGCCGGGTCCTGGAGCAACTCGGCTGCCAGAGCGGGGTCGTTGTCGTGCAGCCGGTCCAGCAGCTCAGGTCGTACGGAGCGCACGTTCATCCGCTCCAGGACCGTGAGCTTCGTGGTTTCCCCGCACGCGGTACAGAGCGCGAGGAGCCAGGCGTCGATGAGCTTGTGGTGGGCGTTGACACGGAATTTGCCGTTCGCCCGGAAACGCTCGGACGCGCACGCGTGACAACGGCGGAGGACGAGCGGCAGGCAGGTGGGCATGACCACCCAGTTGTCGAGCACAGAAGTACACCGGTTTCAGTGAGAAGTCCGCAGCAGGAAGGAGCACGGCGCGCACTTGCGCGACGCGCGACGATTCAGCGCTCGGGAGGTCTCACAGGGTGTACAACGGCACGTCCTTCCCCGGACGACTCGGTTCGGCAGCACGGTAGTGGCGCGCAGCGGCGCCGTACCAATGGTTTTCTTCGGTCGCGTCGGTCGACGCACCGTCGGAGAACCTTGCGGAGATCCCGGGGATCTCAGCCCTGAGCCGCCTTGCGGGAGCGGAAGGCCGCCGCCTTGACCCGGCCGCGGCACGCGTCCGAGCAGAAGTGGCGTACGGCGTTACGGGAGTTGTCGACGTAGACGCGGTCGCACACCGGCGCCGCGCAGACCCCGAGGCGGCCGGCGAGGTCGCTGCCGATGGCCAGCGCGAGGGCGGTGGCGCATCCGGCGGTCCACCCCACGGAGAGGCTGTCGTCGGCGCCGTGGAAGTGAACCTGCCAGGGTTCGCCGTCCACGCGGTCGAGTTGGGGGCGGGCCCCGCTGGTGCGCAGCAGGACGTTGACGAGCTCCGCGGCCCGGTCGGTGCCACCACGGTCGACGGCGTCGAACACCTCCCGCATCCGCCGGGCCGTCCGGGCGAGATGGAGCGCGTGCTCCGGCTCGACCTCGGCACGGTCGGCAGCGGGCGGCAACGCGTCATGAACGGCTCCAGGGAGCCGGTCGCCCTGCGGGGCGGTGTAGGGACGGCCTTGCCGGGCGCCGTCGGTCAGCGCGTTCACGAGCGAGACGGAAACATCGAGCAGCGTCCCCACGTGACCATCGAACATCACTTGACTGGTCACTCCTTCCCCTTCTAGCGTCCTGGCATCACCGACGATAGTCGATTCGTCGGTTACGACGGCGGGGTGAGATCTGGTGCGGGGCGGGACGCGGTTGCCGCGAGCGGTGCGGCTGTTGGTCGTGGCGCGAGCGGTGAACCGGCTGGGAGCGTTCTCCCTCTCCTTCCTCACCGTGCTCGTCACGACGAGGTTCGGGGCCGGCGCCGTGGTCGCCGGAGGGGTGAGTGCCGCCTTCGGCGTCGCCACGATCCCCTCCCGGCTGGCCGGCGGGCGACTGGCCGACCGGATCGGCCGACGCCGCACGATCGTGCTGGGTCTGACCGGGTGCGCGGTGGCGCAACTGGGGCTCGCCGCCGCCGACAGCCTCACGGCGGCCGTCTGCTGGGCCGTGCTGCTGGGCCTCGTCTTCGAGCTCTACGAACCCCCGAGCCAGGCGATGATCGCCGACGTCGTGGCGCCGGACGACCAGGTCCGCGCCTACGGCCTGCTGAACGCGGCGCTGGCGGCGGCGGGCATGGGCGCGGGGCTTCTGGCGGCGGCCGTGGGCCACTGGGACCTGCGCCTGCTGTTCGTCGTCGACGCCGCCACATGCCTGCTCTGCGCCCTCACCGTGCGACTGCTCCTCCCCGCGGACTCTCGCGTCGCTGCGGTGACCACCGGGCGGGCGCCCGCCGTCACCCCGTGGCGCGATCGCGCGTTGCTCCGCATGCTCGCGGCCGGGACGACGTTCGCCGTGATCTACCTCCAGATCATGATCACGCTCCCGCTCGCCCTGGATCACGAAGGACTGGACCCCGCCGACGCCGGTCTGTTGTTCACCGCGTCCGCACTCACCATCACCGCGGGACAGCCGCTGACGCGATGGAGGCGGCTCCCGGTCCTCTCCGCGCCCGTCGCCTTCACGGTCGGCCATCTGCTGCTGGCACTGGGCCTGGCCGGATACGGCTTCGCCCACAACTTGTTCGCCTACCTGGCGTCGACGGTGGTGTGGAGTGTGGGCGACCTGCTCCTCGTCGGCCGCGCCTACGCTGTCGTGGCCGGCCTGGCGCCGCCCGGTGGCGAAGGGCGCTATCTGGCGGTCTACGGCACCAGTTGGGGCATCGCGGGTGTCGCCGCCCCGCTGACGGGAACTCAACTGCTCGAACACACCGGACCAGTGGGCCTGTGGAGTGCGATGGCGTTCGCTTGCCTGCTGCTCGCCGCCCTGCGACCCGTCTGGCTCCGGGACGCCCCGCTCCTCCGCCCCCACAGCCAACGGCCGCCGGAACGGGCCGAGTTGCCCGACAGGTCGTCCCACTGACCGTCGCGGTCCCCCACCATGGTGTCGGTACCGGACGTGGCTCCGGTGACGGACCTCACCCCGCGCACCGGGGCGATCCCGGCCCCCGCCCGGCTCGTGGACGCGCAGGAGCCCCGCGCGACGACCGGAGCGGCGGCGGAGTGCGGGCCGCGTACGAGGTCCTGCCTGACGCCGGGTCGGGCGAGGCGCTCGACGTGCGGTCCGGCCGGACGGCGGCCTGGGCGGACGACGCCCCCGAGGTCCGTGTCCGACCGCGCCTGCCGCCGGCGTCGGCCCGTGCGGCCGCCACCGAGGGCGAGCCCGCGACCGCACGCACCCTCGCCCACCCGACCGCCGCGGGACGTGAAACTCCGACGCCTGAAGGCGATCGCGCGACGCCGGGCGCGGATACGTACGCGTGACGCGCGGGAACGCACGCATGGTGCGACGGGGGTGCCGAAGGGCCCACCGGAAGACGATCAAGAATCGCCTACCATCCAGCCATGGGTGATCTGAGTAGATATCAGACGGCATGGATCGACCTGAGACGTCGGGATCCGGTACTGCTGTCCCCCATCGCGCTGACGGCCGTGATCGGCTTCCTGTCCGTCCTCACACCGCACGACGTCCCCTTCAGCCGGCTGCTTCCGGCAGCACCCGCGCTGGCCGCGTCGGTCTGGCCGGTCCGAGCCACCCTCGCCCTGGGCGTGATCTGCCTGCTCCCCGTCGTCGGATATGCCATCGCCCTCTCCGACATGACGACCCTGTACACGGCGGGCGCGATCGGTGCCGTCACGCTGGCCGCCGTCTACGCCAGCCATCTGCGTCTCCAACGCGAACACACCCTCGCCCAGGTCCGCGCGGTGGCCGACGCCACCCAGGAGGTCCTGCTCAGACCGGTTCCCGCCCGGGTCAGGAATCTGGAGATCGCCACCCTCTACCTCGCCGCGGCACCGCAGGCCCGTATCGGCGGAGACTTCTACGCCGCCGCCGACACCCCTCACGGCCTGCGCCTCATCCTCGGGGACGTCCGCGGCAAGGGCCTGCGCGCCGTCGGTGTCGCCGCCGCCATTCTCGGCTCCTTCCACGAAGCCGCCTACGAGTGCGCCGACCTGTCGCAGCTCGCGCACCGCCTGGACACCACACTCACCCGGTACGACATCGCCGTCCCCGACGAGGACACCCCGGAGCGTTTCGCCACAGCCGTCATCGTCGAGTTCCCGCGGACCGGCACGCACGTCTCGGTCCTCACCTGCGGGCACCCGCCGCCCCTCCTCATCCGCGACGGCGCCGCCCTGGCCCTGGAACCCACGGCGCCCTCGCCCCCGGTCAACCTCGCCGCGCTCATCGGCCGCGACTACCACGTCGAACGGGTCCCCTTCACCCGCGGCGACCTGCTCCTGCTCTACACCGACGGCGTCAGCGAAACCCGCGACGCCGACGGCGCCTTCTTCCCCCTCACCACATGGACGGCGCGCACATCCGCCGTCTCTCCCTCCGCGCTCCTGCGGGCCCTCCACCAAGCCCTCGTACTCCACAGCGACGGCAGCCTCGACGACGACATCGCCTGCGTGGCCGTCCTCAACGCCCCACGTCGCCGCGACCCCTGATCTGCCGTCCGGCGATCACCGGGGTCCCGGTGGACATGCCGGAGAACCCGGCCCGATTGCAGCGGGCCGGGTTCTCCATGCGGTGCGGACGTCGCCCAGTGGGGACTAGTCGCGGTCGCCGCCGCCGTAGCCACCGTCGTCGCCACCGCGGTCACCGCCGCCGTAGCCACCACCGTCGCCACCGCGGTCACCGCCACCGTAGCCACCACCGTCGCCACCGCGGTCGCCGCCACCGTAGCCACCGCCGTAGCCACCACCGTGGTGGTCCTCGACGACGCGGAAGCTGCCCACGACGCCGTCCCTGACCTTCACGCCACCGTGGACGCGGAAGGGCACGATCCCGTTGCTGCTGCTCCACGGGCCGACCGTCGCGAGCGGCGAACCGTTGTCGCAGGTCGCGCCACGGAAGACCTCGACGGTCTTGTGGCTGTCGTTACGGACGTTGAAGCTACGGGAGCCGAGACCGCTCACCACGGTGATGCAGCCCCACGAGCGAGCCGAGTACGAACGCTCGTTGAAGTCGATCCGGCCCTCGTAGTGACGACGGCCACCACGGCCGCCGCCGCCACCTCCTCCTTCGTTGCCCTTCGACTGGATGTTCCCTTCCTTGCCCTTCGACTGCCCGTTGTCGCCGCCCGACGGGGCGATCTGGTTGACGGTGGGCGTAGCCGAAGGGGCTGCAGTGGCCGAGGCGTAGGTGACGCCCGTGGCGACGAGGGCCGTAGCGGCCGCAACGGCGGCAGTCACGGCAATGTTGCGCGTGGTCATGTCACTCTTCCCTATCTCTGAGACGTCGGCCAAGCAGCCGATCTGTGATCGAAATTACCGATAATCCCTTTATCTTCCGTATTAGACACGCGGGAAATCTGAAGTCTGGAATCCGATTGGGCGTACGGGGCGACGGTCCGGCCGGCCCGGAACGCGGCCCGGAACGGACTGAACACGCGTCAAAAGTGGCCTCTGACCTGCACATGAGGCGATTCGACGGCAAAGAGGCCGTCGTCCGGCCCCGCTTCGGGCCGCCCGCGAAGGTCGGTACCGACCACTCCGGACGCCGAAACGAGGGGGGACAACGGCTTCTTGAGACCGCGCGGCCTCGTCCTCAGGCACGCCCGCCGAGGGAGAACGCCTCCGGGACGCTCGACGCGCCGCTGGAGACCGGGACGACACCGCGGGCCGGATCGGCGGGCAGCGCCTCGGCCGGACCCGCACGGCACGTCCGTCGCCGGTACCGTGCACGTCGCGGTGGGTCGGCGCGGAGAGCGTCGGCTCCTCACCGACGTGGCGAGCCGCGCCCGCCGTACGTCCGCGCCGTAGGGAGCCACGCCCGCCCGGCGTCCGCGACGACCGGCCGCGGCTCGCGGCCGACCCGGCGGCTCGCGGATCGGCGCGGCGACTCGGGGATCGGCGGGGGCGCGGGCGGTCCGCGTCCGACCACCGGATCCCCGGCGACCACGCGCAGGACGCCCCCGGCCCGCGGAACGCGGGAGCGAGCCACGGCCGCGGTCGGCACGATCCGCGCCGGCGGGACGACGACGGCCGCGAAACCGCCGCTCGAAGCGGCCGGACGGGACAGCCCGCCGGTGCCCGTGTGCACCGGACACGTCGTCGAGTGGGACCGGGCCCCGGCCGGCCGCTCGTGGAGCGACCGGCACGGCGGGGCGTGTCAGTCCTGGGTGAGGTGGCCGTCGACCAGACGCCACAGCCCCAGGGGGTTGCCCGCGGCCAGCGCGTCCGGCAGCAGCGCGTCGGGGAAGCCCTGGTAGGTGACGGGTCGCAGGAAACGGTCGATGGACGTCATACCGACCGAGGTGAAGCGGCTGTCCGTGGTGGCCGGGAACGGACCGCCGTGGATGGTCGCGTCTGCGACCTCCTGCGGGTGGGCGAAGGCGTTCACCACGATCCTGCCGGTACGCCGTTCCAGGATCGGCAGCAGTCGTGCCGCGTCACCGTGATCGGCCTCGTCGAGGTGCATCGTCGCCGACAGCTGACCGCGGAAGGTCCGGGCCACCTCCAGGAGTTGGGCCATGTCGGTCAGACGTACCAGGAGCGCCGCCGGTCCGAACACCTCCTCGGCCAGGCCGGGATCCGACAGGAACCGCTCCCCGTCGACCTCCAGCAGCCGCGAGCGGCCCTCCCAGGGGCCCTGGGGCGCCGGGCCCTCGGTGAGGGTCTCGGCGCCGGACTCGCGCAGCCGCCGCGCGCCCTGGTCGTAGGCGTCGTGGATGCCGGGGGTCAGCATGGTGCGCGCGCCCATGGCGTTCACCCGTGCCGCGGCCGCCTCCCGCATCTCGGCGTAGCCCGGGCCGTCGACGGCGAGCAGGACGGCCGGCTTCAGGCAGGCCTGGCCGACGTTGACGAGCATGCGCTCGGCGAACCCGTCGCCGGTCTCGGCGCCGCGCGCCGCGAGTGCCGCGGGCAGGACGAAGGTGGGGTTGACGCTGGTCATCTCGGCGAAGACCGGGATCGGGTCCGGACGGAGCTGGGCCCGCCGGTACAGCGCCATGCCACCGCGCTCGGATCCGGTGAAGGTCACCGCCTTGATCAGCGGGTGGTCCACGAGCGCCTCACCGATCTCGTTGCCCGCGCCCCGCACCATGGAGAACACCCCGTCGTGCAGCCCCGAGTCGGCGACCGCGCCGCGGATGGCGCGCGCCTGGAGCTCCGACGCGCCCGGGTGGGCGTTGTGGGCCTTGAGGACGACCGGGGCGCCCGCCGCCAGCGCGGAGGCGGTGTCGCCGCCGGCGACGGAGTACGAGACGGGGAAGTTGCTCGCGCCGAAGACGGCGACCGGTCCGATGGCGATCTTCTGAAGTCGGTGGTCCATCCGCGGCCGCGGCTGCCGCTCGGGCTGCGCCGGGTCGATGGCGGCGCCGCGGAAGCGGCCCGCGCGGACCACGTCGGCGAACTGCCGGAACTGCGAGGCGGCCTTGGCCGTCTCCCCCTGGAGTTGCGCCACGGGCAGGCCGGTCTCCAGGGCCGCCCGCTCGGCGAGTTCCCGGTTGATCCCGTCCAGCCTGTCCGCGATCAGGTCGAGGAACGCGGCACGTTCCCTCGGTCCGGTGCTGTGGTAGCTGTCGAAGGCCTCGTCGGCCAGGCGCGCGGCACGGTCGACCTCGGCCGGCCCGCCGAACGCGAACTCGGGTCCGATGTACTCCCCCGTCGCGGGGTCGAGGGCCTTCATCGTGCCGGTGGACGCCGGGACGTCCGACGAGCCGATCAGCATGTGTCCGGTCAGAGTCATCTCAGTGCTCTCCGTTCTCCAGCGTCCGCAGGAGTTCCGCGGTGGTGGTGATGGTGTGGGCGTAGGTGGGTCCGTTGAGTTCGTGGGCGGCGTGCATCATCTCGGGCTTGAACGCGGCGGTGGCGTCGCGGACGAGGGTCACGTGGTAGCCGAGCTCCATCGCGTAACGGCTGGTGGACTCGATGCAGGTGTTGGCGAGCAGGCCGACGACGATCACATGGGTGATGCCGTGCTGCTTGAGCCGGAAGTCCAGATCGGTGTTGGCGAAGCCGCTCTGCGCCCAGTGCTCCTGCACGATCACGTCACCGTCCGAGGGCTGGAGATCCTGGTGGAACTCGCCGCCCCAGGTGCCCCGCGCGAAACTGTGGCGCTCCTGCACGAGACGCTGCGTGGGGTTGGGGTGGTCCCAGTCCTCGTAGTCGCCCTCCTGCCAGCGGCGGTGGGGGACGAAGGCGACCAGCAGCTCCGCCCGGCGTCCCGCGGCGACGACGGCGCGCAGGTTGTCCAGCAGACCGACGTCCGTGGCCACCTGCCGGACGGCGGGCCAGATCTTGCCGCCCTCCGACAGGAAGTCGTTGTAGGGATCGACCAGCAGAACCGCGGTGCGGGTGGGGTCGTAGATGTCCGTCATGGTGCGTCCTTCTCGTATTTCCCGCTCTACTCTGGATGACTTGCATCATCCTCATTCAGGATGGTGAGCATCATCCAGAATGTCAAGGTGAGGTACCCCGCACAGCCCATCTGTATGATGACTATCATCCACATTTCACAGGCCGGACCTCCGCGCCCTCTCGTACGGGGACGGCACGGAGCGTCGAGGACCGAGACCGGTAAGGAACCCCATGAACCCCGATGAACTGCGCGAGAACCTCGTCGGCGCCTGGCGCCTGGTGTCGTACCGGGCCACCGCCGTCGACGACGGAGAGGTCGTCGAGCCCTTCGGCCCGCGGCCCCGGGGCCTCATCACGTACACACCCGGTGGTCACATGACGGCCCAGATCATGCATCCGCTGCGGCCCCGGTTCCGGCGGGAGCGTCTCGAGGAGGGGCTGCCCGGGGAACTGGCCACGGCGGCCCTCGGCTACCTGGCCTACGGCGGGACCTACGAGGTTCCCGAGGACGACCTCGTGCTCCACCACGTCGAGGTCAGCCTGTTCCCCAACTGGGTGGGCACCACCCAGGCCCGGGTCGCCGACCGGGACGGTGACCGACTCCGGCTGTCCCTGGTCGAGCCCGTCCTGATCCGGGGTGCCCGCCGTACGGGGGTCCTCGTCTGGGAGCGCGCCCGATGACGTCCGCGGCGCCGCCGCGCCGCCGCCGCGGACGGCCGATCCGGACAGGGGATATGATGTCCGTCATCCACATGTGATCGGCGCAGCTCGCCGTCGTAGATCGGGAGGTCTTCCCATGGGTCACTCCCAGGCAGCCAAGGCGGAGTCGCGTGACCGGGTCCTGCGGATCACCGCCCGGCGCATCCGCGAGGAGGGGCTGACCCGCCCGGGCGTCGCGGAGCTGATGAACGAGGCCGGGCTGACCCACGGCGGGTTCTACAAGCACTTCTCCTCGCGGGACGACCTGATGCGGCAGGCCGCCGCTCTCGCCCTGGTCGACGGTGAGACCAAGATGGCGCGGGCCGCCCGCCGCAACCGCGAGGAGCCCCGCACCGGACTGATCGACTCCTATCTCAGCGCCCGCCACCGTGACGCCCCGGGGACGGGCTGCGCGGTGGTGACGCTCGGCGCCGCGGCGGGACGCGGCGAGGCGGAGATGAAGGAGGCGTACGAAAAGCAGGTGCTGAGCTATCTGGAGCTCATCAGCGGGACGGCGGACGACGACGATTCCGACGAGGCGCGGGCGGACGCCATGCTCACGCTGAGTGCGATGGTCGGCGCGCTGCTGATGTCACGGGCGGTCGCCGACCCCGAGCTCTCCGACCAGCTTCTGCGGACGGTCGCCGCGCGGCTCAAGGGCGCGCCCGTACCGTCCTGAGCGCCCGCGTCCGCCGCCGGACGCCCGGCTCGCCGCCACACCGCACGCGACGGACGCCCGCCCATCACCCGCGTCGACGACCCCGCGGGCCAATACACCTAGGACGGACGGCGCGTGCGACGCGCGGACGCGTCCGGGGGCACCGCCCTGAGCGTCCGGGCCAGTTCGCGCCGGGTGGTGACGCCGAGTTTGGCGTAGGCGCGCTGGAGGTGGTTGTCGACGGTGCGCACCGACAGGGCCAGGATCTCGGCGATGTCCTTACTGGTGTTGCCGGCCGAGGCGAGCAGCGCGACCTCCTGTTCACGGACGGTGAGCGGCTCGGGGGCCTGGGCGGTGGTCAGCAGCGGTGTGCGGGCGCCCTCACAGCGGGCCAGGGCCGCGCCGGCGCGGTGGGCGACCGCCGAGGCGCGGCGGGACGCGTGCGCCCGGCGCCAGGCGGCCGCGGCGGCCGGGGGCGCGGCCGCGGGCGGGCGGGGGGGGGCGCGCGGGCGGGCGGGCGGGGGCG
>NZ_JBHWEL010000072.1:0-37158 GCF_042734135.1 Streptomyces sp. NPDC059668
CCGCCGGCCCGGCCCCCGGCCCCGCCGCGGCAGCGGGCGCGGTGACGTGCCGGTACGCACCGCGGTGAGGCTCCCCCGGCGCGGGAGGCGGCCGTGTCCCCGCTCCCGCCCGGCGGCCCGGTGAGCGCCGGACACCTCGGCGAAATCCGGCTGTCACGCATGACGTCCGCGGCTCGGGGCACACGGCCCTGGACGACGTAAGGCCTGTTCGGCGGCCCGGACGGCTGTCACGGCCACTGCCGGGGACCGCCCGGCGGCGGGGGCCGCACGGGCCCCGGCGGCTCCTGGCCGAATCGCGGGGCCCGCGGCCACCGGCCGGCGGCCCCCGGGGCGCGGCGGCCGCCTCCCGCGCCGCCGCCCGCACCCCGCCCGACACTCTGCCCGTAAGGACCTGGACGAGACGCCCGCTCCTGTGCATGGCGGCGGCCCGCGGGCCTGGTGGAGAAGGCCGTACCGGGCGGTCGGTCGGTCTGGGGCGGCGGTGTGCGTACAGGGTGGTCCTGTGTCCGGTGCGGCCGTCGTCCGCGCGGCCGCACGGGGTCCGCGTGGACGGATGCCGCCCGCCGTCCGGGGCGCCTGATCGCCCGCCACCGGTCCGGGCCTGGGCGTTGTCCCGGGCGGCGGCGTCCTGGCGCCGGCGGCGGCCGGGACTTTGTGGCCGCAAAGGTGCCCGTAGCGGGCGTACCGGGTCCGTTTCCGGCGGTCTTGCCGGTGGCCAGTGCCCCCGGCAGAACCGCCCGCGCGGGCGGACCCCCGTGCCACCGTCCGTTCACCCGGAACCGGGCGGGTGCCCTCCGGCCGAGGGTGAACGGACGGTTGCCGGCCGCCGCGGAGCGGGCCCGTATTCCTCCTCCGGCGCCGGAAATCCGGAGGCCGCAGGAGAGAGGAGGAAGACGACCTGCGCCCGTGATCTCACCCCGAGTTTTTTGAATATACGCCCGAGGTAGGTTTCCACGGTCTTGATGCTGATGTTCATCCGGGCCGCGATCTGTTTATTCGTGAGACCCGGGCCTATAAGCATCGCGATTTCTCTCTCGCGCGTACTGAGCGGAATTCCGAAATCAATCTCCGGATGGTGTCCGGGGCCCCGTTCGATGAATTCGACGAGTTCCTGTGCGACGGCTGCCGAATCATATGCGGTGAGCCGGTCGAATTCCGTGGCCGCGAAACGGGCGTGCGTGGCCGCGGCGGCCGGGTCACCGGAATCCAGGCAGGCCCGTGCCAGCCTCAGCGCGAAGGGGCCGAGCAAATGCCCCTGCCCGTGGTGCAGGGCGAGGTCGAAACCGCGCTGGAAACACCGCCGGGCCCGTCGGGCGTCGCCGTCGGCCACGGCCTCGCCCAGCCAGCGCCACGCCTCGACGACCGGCGCCGCCCCCTCCCGGCCGAGCCCGGACAGCAGTGGTCCGGCCTCCCCGGCCGCCTCCCGGGCCGCCTCGGCCGCCCCCTGCGCCGCGTGCGCGGCGGCCAGCAGCGCCAGCGCGTGGCTGTGCGCGGCCACGTCGCTCTCCGGCGCGCAGCGCACCGCGCGGCGGGCGGCGCCGAGCGCGGCCCCCCGCGTCGGCTGCCCCGACTCCAGCAGCAGCGCGGCCAGTTCGGCCTGCGCCGCCGGGACGGCGGCACGGTCCTCGGCGGACACCGCGCGCAGTACACGTCTGGCCTGCGAGCGGGCCCCCAGCAGCCGCAGCGCCCGGGCCCGCCACACGGCGGCCTCGGTCCACACGGCGGCCTCGGTCCGCTCCGCGGCCCCGGCGGGGGGTCCTGCCGCCTCCTGCCGGGGCCACAGCCGCGCGTAGCCGGCCAGTGCCTGCGCCGGCCGCCCGCACAGCACCAGGGCCTGGCACCGCAGCAGCCACGCGCCGGGCGGGGCGCCGGGACGTTCCGCCGCCCGGCGGGCGGCCCGCTCCGCGCGGGCCGGCTGGGTGAAGACCGTGGTGCGCGCGTACCTCTCCAGGAGCTGCGCCTGCGCGGCCGTGGGCGGCGCGGCCGTCTCCAGCAGGGCGAGGAGCGCCGCGTCGGTGTCCCCGTCCCAGGCGGGCGCGGCGAGCGCCCGCTCCCGGGCCGCGCGCCGCTGCGCGGCCCCCGCGGCCTGGTGCACCAGGGCCCGGGCCGCGGGACGGCGGAAGCGGAACCACCCCGCCCGGCGGTCCGGCCCGACGATGCCCTCGCTGTGCAGTTCGTCCACCGCGCGCAGGGCTTCCCCGACGGACAGCAGGGCCGTGTGCGCCACCGTCTCCACGGTGAAGGGGTCACCCGCGGCGGCGGCCGCGTCCGCGGCGCGCCGGGCGAGCGGGGACAGCGCGCCCAGATCCAGCGCCTGGACGGACGGCGCCAGCGGAGAGGGGCCGCGGGCCAGTTCGAGGCTGCTGTGGGGGACGCCCCCGGTGCCGGGCGGCTCGCCCTCGGACAGCGCCCGCAGCAGCCCCGGCACCCCTGCCGCGTCCCGCAGGATCAGCTCCCGGTGCAGCGGGGCGAGTCCCTCGGGCAGCAGCGCCGCGGCCGCCTCGCGCGACAGCGGCCGCAGCGGGATGTGGCGCACGGCGCCGTCCGGGTGGGCGAGCGAGGCCAGCCGGCCGGCCCCCGGCCCGCTGCCGCGGTGGACGAGCACCGTGAGCACGGGGGCGTCGGGCGGGCGGCGCAGCAGGTGTTCGGCGAACTCGGCCACCTCCCGCCCCGCGCGGTGTGCGTCGTCCAGCACCAGCAGGAGCCCGCGCCGCCCCGCCAGTTCCTCCAGCGCGGCGCCCACCGCGCGGGCGACCCCATGGACGTCGAGGTCCCGTGGACTTCCGGTGAAGGCGCCGCCCAGGGCCGGGAAGACCTGGGCCAGCAGGCGCAGCCGGGCCGGTCCCAGCCGTTCCAGGGCGGCGGGGTCCGCCGAGGCGAGCTGGTCGTCGAGCGCGTCCACCAGGGCGTGGAAGGGGCGGCCGGTCCCGTCCCGGGCGGCCCGGCCGCACGCCACGGCCCACTCCCGGTGTGCCGCGGCCCGGGCCAGGCGCAGTGCCAGACGGGTCTTGCCGACCCACGGTTCACCGCTCAGCCGCACGAACCCGGCCGCCGTGCGCGCATGATCCAACTCCTCCAGCAGAAGAGCCAGTTCGCGTGCGCGGACGCCCTGCCCGGGCTCACCCGCCTGCCCGTGCGGCACGGAGCCTCCCTCGTCGCTGCGGCTGACGGGCAGGCTGGCGCATCGTCAGGCGCGTTCCAAGAGGTTGCTGCTGGCCGGTGTCTGCATGGCAGGAAGTGCAGGTGGGGGTGGGTGCGGGATGGGACGGTGTCGGGGAATTCCCCGACAGGTGGCCAAGCGGCCGAATGCGCGGTGCAGCGACAAGAAGAGAGGAAAGCGGTCGTAAATTGACGTTCGCGTTGCAGGATTCAACCGTCTTTCGAGTGAGTCTCCAGCGAGTCTCAAGTTTGCGCGGCCCTTCCCTGGATATGCGCGAACCGGGCTTTCCCGCATGGAGGTTGGGGGCCGCGAGGCGGCCCGCGACAACGGCGGAGCCCCGCGGGGGCCAATCACCGGCCGGCGTCCGGCCCGCGGCGCCGGTGGCAGGACGCGTTCTCGCTCATTTGACGTGCGCCAGGAGAAGCGGCGGCGGCCCGTGGCGCGTGCGCCGTATTCGGTCGGGTTATGCCTACGGGCCCGCTGTGACCGCCGACTTCACAACCTCGCCGGGACCGCGGCGTCCACCGCGCCCCGGCGACACCTTCACGTCACCTTCACCCTTCCTCCCGTCCGTGAGGTGACCGCCCGGTGCGGCCGTCCCCGCGCCCGGCGCGGAGGGGCTCGCAGGGGCGCACCCGGCCGGTGCGCGGGACATCGCGCGGCCGTCGCCGGCCCGGCCGCCGGGCCCGCGGGGGGCGGCGGCCCGGCGGGAGGGGGGTTTGCTCGACAACGTGGCGCCCAGGAACGCCCCTGCGGCCCGCGCCGGGGCCCGGGGCGGCCGTCCGTCGCGCGGACGCCGAGGTGGGAGCCGTGATCGACGGCCTTCGCGCGGGGCGCGGCACCGGCCGCGTCCCGGGGGCAGGGGGTTTGCGGTGGCGATCCGGGGCGGCGGGCGGATGCCGCCCCCGACCGCGGGTGCCCGTTTGCGGCGGCCCGCACGGCAGACCGGCCCGGCCGGCGCGGGACGGGTGCCCCGCCCGGCGGCCGGGGCACCCGTCGGCGAACTCGACACCGACCACACGTAACCGAATAATCATCTCGAAGTTACATATGTAGCGCGAAAGATCCGAATTAAACGACCGTTAAGTCTGTCGCGCCCCGGGCGGGCTCCGGCCTCGTGATCAGCGGGCGAAGATCTTGCGGAAGGTGCCCGAGCGGTACAGCGAGATCTGCGTGACGATCTGGAGCACGACCCAGGTGGCCGCGTACAGGGCCGCGTCGAGTGCGGGCACGCTGTCGACGGGCAGGGTGTAGGCCATGATCAGACGCAGCGCGGCGTCCACGAGGAGCCCCAGGCCCCACAGGACGGTCACGGCGCGCCACACGCGCCGGAACGCGACGTCCTGTTCCCACAGGCTCTCCAGCCGTCCGGACCGGCCGGGCAGGAGCGCCTTGACGGCCTGATAGGTGAAGGGGCGGGCGGTGAAGAGGGTGACCAGCAGCCACACGCCCGCGAGAGCGGTGAACAGACTGTTGCGCGCGAGCACGATGCGCGGGCTGGCGGTCACGACCGAGGCGAGCGCGCTCACCGCCAGCAGCGTGATGGTGAAGACGCCCAGGGCGTCGACCTTGCGGTGCCGCACCGCCGCGTACACCGTGTGCAGGGCGGGCGCCGATCCGCTGACCAGCAGCGCGGTGATCTCGTCGGCGCCCAGGTCGCGCAGCACGTAGTAGAGGCCGGCCGGCAGGACGATGTCACAGACCACCGTGGCGAGGAAGCCCCATGCCCCGGCCGGGGCCCTGGGCGACGCGGGGGCCTCGTCCGCGTCCCCGGCGGGCGGGGGCGGCGGGCTGTCGTAGGCGGAACCGGGGGAGGTGGGGGGAGCCATGAGAGGACACTCCTCTGGTGCGGTCGGCATCCGGGCCGGCCGGTGGGCTTGGCGGGACGGTCTTCGGGGGCGGCGTGCTCCGCCCGTCGGCTTCCGGGCCCTCCCCCTGTGGGTGGTCTGCCCGGCAGTGGACCACGGGTGCGCTTACAGGGAGGGCGATTTCCGGTCGTCGTGGACGGCGGCACGCCAGGATCGGACAGCGGTGCTCACTTGCCGCCGGCGGGTCTTTCCCGTTCCGCCGGGCCGTCACCCACGGGCACCCGCACGGCCACCTTGTCCACCAGGTCGACCAGGTCCATGCCCGCCACCACGGCCCGGCGCCTGTCGGCCTCCTCCGGGCCGCCCGCGTCGCCCCGCCGGACCGCGGCCGCGAACTCGGCCAGACAGTTGTGCAGTTGGTCGGCGGCCGGGAGCGTGAACCGCTCCTCGTGGTCCTGCTCCTCCAGCACGAGCACGGGCTGGTGCGCGGGCGGCGGGGTGAAGGCGCGCGTCACCGACAGACGCGCCGCGTCACCCCACAGCGAGTACGTCGACGCGTACGCGTGCTCGAAACCGAACGTCACGTTCGCGAGGACACCGGACGGCGAGACCAGCAGCGCCTGACCCGACAGGTCCAGCCCGTCCGGGCGCGTACGCAGCACCGCCCCGGCCACCTGGAGCCCCTTGCCCAGCAGCAGTTGGGCGGCACGCAGCGGATACACCCCCACGTCCAGCAGGGCCCCGCCGCCCATGTCGGGCACGTAGCGGATGTCGTCGGCGGGCAGCGGAGGGATGCAGAAGGCGGCGTGCATCGTGCTCAGCCGGCCCAGCCGCCCCTGACGCACCAGGTCCGCGGCGAAGGCGTGCTGAGGGTGGTGCAGGAACATGAAGTTCTCCCGCAGGACCAGCCCCCGCTCCCGCGCCAGGCCGGCCAGTTCGCGTGCCTCGTGGGCGTTGACCCCGACCGGCTTCTCGACCAGCACGTGCTTGCCCGCCCGCAGAGCCCGCGCGGCCCAGGTGCGGTGCAGCGCGGTCGGCGTGGAGATGTACACCGCCTCCACGTCCGGGCGCTCCAGCAGCGACGCGAGATCCGCCTCCGCCGCACAGCCGAACTGCTCGGCGAACGCCGCCGTCTTCTGCGCCGACCGGCCCGCGACGGCGACGAGTTCCACCTCCGGCGCGGCCACCGCCCTCGGCAGCGTACGACGGCGCGCGATGGACGAGGTCCCCAGCGCGCCCAGCCGCAGCGGCTGGGCCACTGCCCCGCTCACAGCGACCTCAGCGCCGCGACCAGCGTCCTGGCCTGCACGTTCAAATGGTGGCTGTAGCACAGCAGTTCAGTGAGCTGATGCGGTGTCAGCCAGCGGAACTCGTCCGACACGGCGGGGAAGTCGCTCTCCGTCTCGATGATCATGTAGTGGCTCTGGGCGTTGCGGAACCGGCCGCCCTCCTCGGACAGCACCACGTCGTACCGGGCACTGTCCCGGCGCGCCAGCGCCTGTACGAGATACGGCGGCCGGTCCGCCTCGGGCAGATGCTCGTAGTTCTCCGGCACACACTGCACGGTCGGACCCAGCTCCACCACGTCGAGGAAACCCGGTTCCGCACGGGCCCGCAGCAGAGCGTGCAGAACCCCGTCGATCCGCTTCACGAACAGCGCCGCGACCCCCATGCCACGGGGCTCCAGCAGCGGCTGCGACCAGGCGGGCACCTCACGCCCGCGGGAGGACACGTCCACCGCGACGACGTCGAAGTACAGGCCGTTGCAGTGCGTCACCGCGTGCTGCGTACGCAGCCAGCCCTGCGCCTGCGCCAGCGGGATCGGCGCCACGCTCACCTCGTGCTCCGCACGCCGCCGGGTGATCCAGGTGCGCACCTCCCGGTCGGTGTGCAGGGACCATCCGGCGTCCTCGACCAGGTTCTCCTCGCCGCCACGCCAGTCCGGCAGGCAGGACAGCACCGTACGCGCGTCCATGTTCACCAGGTTGTCGTGCCGCAGCAGCATGTTGACCTGCCCCAGCGTCAGCCAGGCGAAGTCCTCGCCGGCCTCCACCTCCGGGCCCACCTCCACGACCATGTTCCGGTTGCGCTTGTGCAGGAACCACGACCCCTGCTCCGACTGCAGGACGTCCGCCACCACCTGACCCGGCCCGGGCCTGCGGAAGAGGTCCATGTACGGAACCGCCGAACCGCCGTGCACTCCCGTGTAGTTGCTCTTCGTCGCCTGCACGGTCGGCGACAACTGCACGCCGTTCACGTTGCCCGGCTCCGACTTCGCCTGCATCAGCAGGTGCGGAACGCCGTCGAAGTCCCGCAGCGCGATGCCCAGGATCCCGATCTCCGGCTGGTGGATGATCGGCTGCGACCACGTCCGCACCGGCCCGAAGTCCGAGTGCACCGACAGCCCCAGCACCGAGAAGAACCGCCCGCTGTCATGACGCAGATCACCGGTGCGGTTGTCGAAGCGCCAGCCGCGCAGGGCCGCGAACGGCACCCGCTCGACATGCTGCTGCTGCTCACGCTGCCGCTCGTCGATCCAGGCGAACACCTCCGTATTGCTCATCACCCCGCCCTCGACCACCGCCGCCGACGCCGCCAGCCGGGACACGAGGGGAGGGTCCGCGGCACGTGACGGCAACACCAGGTTCATCGCGGTCATGGATGCGCCTCTTCTCCTTCAGGGGTACAGCGATCGGCCCGCGCGCACGACGCTGTCGGCACACGGACGCAGGCCTCGCGGCAGTCGGCTGCCGCCCCTTGAGCGTGCCGTCCGCAGTTCGGGCAGACGCCTAGACTTGTCCCCTTGCCCGGACCCTTGCTCCCTCGCTATGGGGACAGGTCCCGCAGCCCGCGAACGGCACTTCCCGGGCACCCGGGCACCGCTTAGGAATTCCCCTAGAGCACCTGGCAGGAGCGCGGAGCGTGCCGGACACCGTGCAACCGTGAGGGCTGCCCCGACCCCGTCGCCTTGGTGTTTGGAGTGCCATCCATGAACGAGCCGGTACCCGCGGACGCCCGGACCACCGTTTCGGCCCACGAACCCGTGGCCGTGGTCGGCCTTGCGTGCCGGCTGCCCGGCGCGAGCGGACCGGACGCCTACTGGAGGCTGCTCGCGGAAGGCCGCAGCGCCATCACCGACGCCCCCGAGGACCGTCGCACCGGCGCACCGCACGACGACGCCTTCACCACCGGCCGGGGCACCACGATCCCCTACCGCGGCGGCTTCATCGACGCCCCCGCGGACTTCGACGCGGCCTTCTTCGGCATCTCGCCCCGCGAGGCCGAAGCCATGGACCCACAGGCACGACTCGTCCTCGAACTGGGCTGGGAGGCGCTGGAACACGCCGCGCTCCCGGTGACCGGCCTGCCGCACGCCACCGGCGTCTTCGTCGGCGCCGACGTCTCCGACTACGCCGCACTCGTCCACCGGCAGGGCAGCGAAGCCGTCGGCCACCACACCGCCACCGGCCTCAACCGCGGCCTCATCGCGGGCCGCCTCTCCTACGCCCTCGGCATCAGCGGCCCCAGCCTCACCGTCGACAGCGCCCAGTCGTCCTCCCTCGTCGCCGTCCAGCTCGCCTGCGACAGCCTGCGCTCCGGCGACTGCGAACTCGCCCTCGCCGGCGGCGTCCACCTCAACCTCACCCCCGACAGCACCCTGGCCCTCGCCGAGTTCGGCGGCCTCAGCCCCGACGGCCAGTGCCACACCTTCGACGCCCGCGCCAACGGATTCGTCCGCGGCGAGGGCGCCGGCTTCGTCGTCCTCAAACCCCTCTCCCGGGCACTGGCCGACGACGACCGCGTCTACGCCGTCATCCGCGGCGGAGCCGTCAACAACGACGGCACCGGCGCCAGCCTCGCCACCCCCGACGCCACCGCCCAGGAAGCCGCCATCCGCAGCGCCTGCGCCCGCGCCGGCGTCGCCCCGGCAACCATCGACTACGTCGAACTGCACGGCACCGGCACCCGGGTCGGCGACCCCGTGGAAGCCGCCGCGCTCGGCGCCGCCGTCGGCACCGCCCCCGACCGCAGCGCACCCCTGGCCGTCGGCTCGGTGAAGACGAACATCGGTCACCTGGAGGGCGCGGCCGGCATCGCGGGACTGCTCAAGGTGGTCCTCTGCCTGGCCCACGGCCAACTCGTCCCCACCCTCAACCACACCACCCCCAACCCGGCCATCGACCTGGACGGACTCGGCCTGCGCGTCCAGCTGGAGACCACCGAGTGGACCGCGCCGGACCCCGGCCGCCCGCCGCGCGCCGGCGTCTCCTCCTTCGGCATGGGCGGCACCAACGCCCACCTCGTCCTCGAACAGGCACCCCCGCGCACCACGCCCGCACCCCGGCCCGCCACCGGGCAGCCCGCCACCACCGAGCGCCCCGTGGTGCCCTGGCTGCTGTCCGCCCGCAGCCCCGAAGCCCTGCACGCCCAGACCGGACGGCTCGCCGCCCACCCAGCCGCCCACGCCGACCCCGTCGACGTCGGCTGGTCCCTGCTCACCACCCGCACCCCCCTCGCATACCGGGCCGTCGGCGCCGCCACCGACTCCGCCGGCATCCTGCGCCACCTCACCGCCGCCATCCCCCCGGGCCCCGCCGGCGGACACATCGACCGGCCCGTCTTCGTCTTCCCCGGCCAGGGCAGCCAGTGGGCCGGCATGGCGGACGAACTCATGACCACCGCACCCGCCTTCGCCGCCCGGATCGCCGAGTGCGAGGCCGCACTCGCCCCGCACGTCGACTGGTCGCTCTCCGCCGTCCTGCGCGGCGACCCCGGCGCACCCTCCCTGGACCGCTCCGACGTCGAAGTCGTCCAGCCCGTCCTGTGGGCCGTCATGGTCTCCCTGGCCGCCCTGTGGCGGGCACACGGCGTGCGACCGGCAGCGGTCGTCGGACACTCCCAGGGCGAGATCGCCGCCGCCTGCGTCGCCGGCGCGCTGAGCCTGGAGGACGGCGCCCTGGCCGTCGCCCAGCGCAGCAAGGCACTCATCGCGCTCAAGGGCCTCAGCGGCATGATGTCCGTGGCCCTCCCCGAGCCGCAGGCACGCGCCCTCATCGCCGCCTGGGACGGCCGGGTCGCCGTCGCCGCCGTCAACGGCCCCTCCTCGGTCGTCGTCTCCGGCGACACCGCCGCCCTCGACGAACTGACCGCCGAGGCCGAACACCAAGGCGTACGCGTACGCCGCATCGACGTCGACTACGCCTCCCACTCCGCGCACGTCGAAGCCGTCCAGGACGAGGTCCTGCGCCTCCTCGCCCCGCTCACCCCCCGCACGCCCGAGATCCCCTTCTTGTCCACGGTCACCGGCGACTGGCTGCGCGACGCCCGCACCGACGCCGCCTACTGGTACGCCAACCTGCGCCGGCCCGTCCTCCTGGAACCCGCCGTACGGGCCCTGGCCGCCGCCGGACACACCGTGTTCGTCGAGGTCAGCCCGCACCCCGTACTGACCACCCCGGTCCGGGAGACCGCCGAGGCCGCGGCCGCCCACGCGGAGCAGACCGTCGTCACCGGCACCCTGCGGCGCGACGACGGCGGCCTCACCCGCTTCTACACCTCGCTCGGCGAACTCTGGACGCGCGGCGCCGACGTCGACTGGACCCCGGCCTTCACCGCCCACCAGCCCCGCACGGTCGACCTGCCGACCTACGCCTTCCAGCGCCGCCGCCACTGGATCGACGCCACCCCCGGCACCCCCGCACAGCCCCGCACCGCCCCGCCGGCACCCGCCCACCAGCCCCCGGCACCCGCCACACCCACCGGCACCGGGCACGGCGACAGCCTCCGGCTCGTCCGGGAGAGCGCGGCCCTCATCCTCGGCCACACCGACGCCGACTCCATCGACCCCGCACGCTCGTTCAAGGACCTCGGCTTCGACTCGGTCACCGTCGTCGAACTGTGCGACCGCCTCAACCGGGCCGCCGGCCTGCGCCTGCCCGCCACCGTCGTCTACGAGCACCCGACCCCGGCCCGCCTGGCCCGCCACCTCGACGCGGCACACGACACCACCGGAACCGGGACGGACGTACCGGTGGCGCGTGGTGCCGTCGACGGCGAGCCGATCGCGATCGTGTCGATGGGGTGCCGGTATCCCGGTGGGGTGCGCTCGCCGGAGGACTTGTGGCGGCTGGTGCGTGAAGAGGCCGACGTCATCTCGGAGTTCCCCGCGGACCGGGGCTGGGACCTGGACGCGCTCTACGACCCGGACCCCGACCGCAGCGGCACCAGCTACGTCCGCGAGGGCGGATTCCTGCACGACGCGGCGGAGTTCGACGCCGGGTTCTTCGGGATCTCGCCGCGCGAGGCTCTGGCCATGGACCCGCAGCAGCGCCTGCTGCTGGAGACCACCTGGGAGGCGCTGGAGCGCGCCGGCATCGACCCGCACCGACTGCAGTCCACCCCCACCGGCGTCTTCATCGGAGCCACCGCCCCCGAGTACGGTCCGCGCCTGCACGAAGCCGTCGAAGCGGTCGAGGGCCACGTCCTCACCGGCACCACGGCGAGCGTCGCCTCCGGCCGCATCGCCTACACCCTGGGCCTGGAAGGCCCCGCCGTGACGGTCGACACGGCCTGCTCGTCCTCGCTGGTCGCCCTGCACATGGCCGTCCAGTCACTGCGCTCCGGCGAGTGCTCCCTCGCCTTCGCCGGAGGCGCCACCGTCATGGGCGCCCCCGGCATGTTCGTGGAGTTCAGCCGGCAGCGCGGGCTCGCGGCCGACGGACGCTGCAAGCCGTTCGCCGAAGGCGCGGACGGCACGGCCTGGGCCGAAGGCGTGGGCGTCCTGCTGCTGGAGCGGCTCTCCGACGCCCGCCGCAACGGACACCAGATCCTCGCGGTCGTCCGCGGCTCCGCGATCAACCAGGACGGCGCGTCCAACGGCCTGACCGCCCCCAACGGCCTGTCCCAGCAGCGCGTCATCCGCGCCGCCCTGGCGAACGCGGGCCTGTCCGCCCAGGACGTCGACGTGGTCGAGGCGCACGGCACGGGCACCAAGCTCGGTGACCCGATCGAGGCGCAGGCGCTGCTGGCCACCTACGGGCAGGACCGGGACGCGGACCGGCCCCTGTGGCTCGGCTCGGTGAAGTCCAACATCGGTCACAGCCAGGCCGCTTCGGGTGTGGCCGGGGTCATCAAGATGGTGCAGGCGATGCGGCACGGTGTGCTGCCCAAGTCCCTGTACGCCGACGAGGTGTCGTCGTTCGTGGACTGGTCGGCCGGCGCGGTCGAGGTCCTCTCCCAGGCACGGCCCTGGCAGGAGGACGACCGCCCCCGGCGCGCCGGCGTCTCCTCGTTCGGCGTGAGCGGCACCAACGCCCACGTCATCATCGAGCAGCCCGGTTCCGAGGAGTCCGGACCGGCGGCCACCGAGCCCGCTCCCGGGACCGACGACGTACCGAACGGCCTGCCGGACGACCTGGTGGTGCCCCTGCTGGTGTCGGCCCGCTCGGACAAGGCCCTCAACGGCCAGACGGAGCAGCTCGTCTCACACCTGCGGGAGGTGGGTGCGCGTCCGGTCGATGTGGGCTGGACGCTGTTGCACCACCGTTCCGTGTTCGAGAACAGGGCGCTGGTGATCGGCTCGGAGGTCGTCGCCTCCGGTGTCGCCGCCTCCGCCTCCGCTTCCTCGTCTTCGTCCACCGTCTTCGTGTTCCCGGGTCAGGGTGCGCAGTGGGTGGGGATGGCGGTCGAACTCCTGGATTCCTCGCCGGTGTTCGCGGCTCGCTTCGGTGAGTGTGCGGCGGCGTTGGGTGAGTTCGTCGACTTCGACCTGCTGGATGTGATCCGCGAGGGCCGGTCGCTGGACCGGGTGGATGTGGTGCAGCCGGTGTTGTGGGCGGTGATGGTGTCGCTGGCGGCGTTGTGGGAGTCGTTCGGTGTGCGTCCGTCCGCGGTGGTGGGGCATTCGCAGGGTGAGATCGCGGCCGCGGTCGTGGCGGGTGCGTTGTCGTTGCAGGACGGTGCGCGGGTGGCGGCACTGCGCAGTCGCGCGATCACCGCACTCGCCGGACACGGTGGCATGGTGTCCGTCGCGCTGCCGCGGGACCGCGCCGAGGAGCTGATCTCCGGCTGGGACGGTCGTATCTCGGTCGCTGCGGTCAATGGGCCGACGTCGGTCGTGGTCTCCGGTGACGCCGACGCGCTGGATGAACTCGTCGAGCAGGCCGGCGGGCGGGATGTTCGGGTGCGGCGGGTGGAGGTGGACTACGCCTCGCACTCCGCGCATGTCGAACTGATCCGGGAGGAACTCCTGGAGGTCCTCGCGCCGGTGGTGGCACGCGAGCCGGAGGTGCCGTTCTTCTCGACGGTGACGGGGGAGTGGCTGGAGTCGGCGGTCACGGATGCCGGGTACTGGTACACGAACCTGCGTCAGACCGTTCAGTTGGAGCCCGCGGTCCGCGAGTTGATCGCTTCGGGGCATGGTGCGTTCCTGGAGATGAGCCCGCATCCGGTGCTGACTGTTCCGGTGGCGGAGACGGTGGAGGCGGCCGGGAGTGAGGCCGTGGTCACCGGGACCCTGCGCCGGGGCCAGGGCGGACTGGCGCGTTTCTACACCTCGCTGGGTGAGGCGTGGACGCGTGGTGTCGGTGTCGACTGGAGTCAGGCCTTCGCCGGGCAGCGGCCGCGGCGGGTGGAGTTGCCGACGTATGCCTTCCAGCGCCAGCGGTTCTGGTTGGAGTTGCCGAAGGCGTCTGCTGCGGTGGTGGATCCGGTGGACGAGGCGTTCTGGAAGAGTGTCGAGGACGGTGACCTGGAAGGGTTCGCCCGTACCCTCGGTATCGAGGACCAGGAGTCACTGGGTTCGGTGGTGCCGGCTCTGTCGTCGTGGCGCAAGGGGCGTCAGGCCCGTTCCACCCTCGACAGCTGGCGCTACCGCATCGTCTGGCGGCCGCTGTCCACCCACGCGCCCACCGGCGCCCACGCCGACGGCACCTGGCTGCTCGTCGTCCCTGAGACGTTCGACGACGCCCCGCTGTTCCGGGCCGTCCTCGGCGCGCTCACGGAACGCACGGACGGCGTCAGCGTCCTGACGGTCGGCACCGCGGACTCCGAGCGGCAGCGGCTGGCGGAACGCCTGCGGGCCGAGGCCGAGAACCGCACCTTCGGCGGCGTCCTGTCCCTGACCGGCCTCGACGAACTGCCGCACCCCGAGCACCCGTCCGTACCCCGGGGCCTGGCCGTGAGCCTCACCCTCGTCCAGGCGCTGGGCGACGCGAAGATCGAGGCACCCCTGTGGTGCCTCACCCGTGGCGCCGTCGCCACGGCCGACGACAGGGCACCCGCCGCTCCCGTCCAGGCAGGCATCTGGGGACTCGGCCGGGTAGCCGCCCTGGAGCACCCGAAGCGCTGGGGCGGTCTGATCGACCTCCCCGAGACGGCCGACGAGTCCACCCTGAAGCTGCTCGTGCACCTCCTCGCCGGCCAGGGCACCGAGGACCAGATCGCCGTCCGCGCCGGCAAGGCCTTCGGCCGCCGGCTGATCCGCGCACCGTACGGCCACGCACCCGCCGCCCGCTCCTGGAAACCGAGCGGCACCGTCCTCGTCACGGGCGGCACCGGCGCCCTCGGGGGCCGCATGGCGCGCTGGCTCGCCGGCCAGGGCGCCGCCCATCTCGTACTGACCGGGCGCCGCGGCGCCGACACACCGGGCACGGACGAGCTCCGCCGGGAACTCCAGGAGCAGGGCACCGCGGTCAGCATCGTCGCCTGCGACATGGCCGACCCGGACTCCGTCACCGGGCTGGTACGGCACCTGGAACAGGAGGACGTGCCGCCCGTCCGCACGGTCGTGCACGCCGCGGGCATCAGCGCCCTCGGATCCCTCGACGACGCCGGGATCACCGACCTGGTGTCGACCCTGTCCGGGAAGGTCCTCGGCGCCGACCACCTCGACGCCGCACTCGACCCGGCCGCACTCGACGCCGTCGTCTACTTCTCCTCCATCTCCGGGACATGGGGCGTCGCCGACCACGGCGCGTACGCCGCCGCCAACGCCATCCTCGACGCACGCGCCGAGCAGCGCCGCGCGGACGGCGTGCCCGTCCTCTCGGTCGCCTGGGGCCCCTGGGCGGGCGGCGGCATGATCGCCGAGGACCTCCAGGACACCCTCCGCCGCCGCGGCGTGCCCGTCATCGATCCCGACACCGCCGTCACCGGCCTCCAGCAGGCACTGGACCACGACGAGACGCTCATCGCACTCGCCGACGTGGACTGGCGGCGCTTCGCCGGGGTGTTCACCTCGGTCCGGCGCAGTGACCTCCTCGCCGAACTGCCCGAGGCGCAGCCCGCCGACGACGAGAACCAGGCCTCTGCGACCGACCCCGCGCCGCTCCAGCACCTGACACGACTCGACCCGGCCCGGCGCCGCACGGCGCTGCTGGACCTGGTGAGCCGGCAGGTGGCCACCGTCCTCGGCCACGACGGCGCGGAGAACATCGACACCGAACTCGCCTTCAAGGACCTCGGCTTCGACTCGCTCACCGCCGTCGAACTGCGCAACCGCCTCGGCCGGACCACAGGACTGCGGCTGCCCACCACCGTCGTCTTCGACCACCCCAGCATCTCGGCCCTGGCCGACCTCCTCGAAGAGCAGGCCTTCGGCTCCCGGCAGGACCCCGCGGAGACCGCTGCGCCGGTGACGCACGGTGCCGTCGACGGTGACCCGATCGCGATCGTGTCGATGGGGTGCCGGTATCCCGGTGGGGTGCGCTCGCCGGAGGACTTGTGGCGGCTGGTGCGTGAAGAGGCCGACGTCATCTCGGAGTTCCCCGCGGACCGGGGCTGGGACCTGGACGCGCTCTACGACCCGGACCCCGAGCACAGCGGCACCAGCTACGTCCGCGAGAGCGGCTTCCTCCAGGACGCCGCGGAGTTCGACGCCGCGTTCTTCGGGATCTCGCCGCGCGAGGCCCTGGCCATGGACCCGCAGCAGCGCCTGCTGCTGGAGACCACCTGGGAGGCGCTGGAGCGCGCCGGCATCGACCCGCGGGCACTGCGCGGCAGCAGCACCGGTGTCTACCTGGGCATGACCGACCAGGAGTACGCCGCCCAACTGCGCGCCGCCGCCGGGGAGGCCGAGGGCTACCTGGCCACCGGAGCCGCGGCGAGCGTCGCCTCCGGCCGCGTCGCCTACACCCTGGGCCTGGAAGGCCCCGCCGTGACGGTCGACACGGCCTGCTCGTCCTCGCTGGTCGCCCTGCACATGGCCGTCCAGTCACTGCGCTCCGGAGAGTGCTCCCTCGCCCTGGCGGGCGCCGTCACCGTGATGTCCGGGCCCGGACCCTTCATCGCCTTCAGCAGGCAGCGGGCCCTGTCCCCGGACGGCCGCTGCAAGCCCTTCTCCGCCGAAGCCGACGGCTTCGCCCTGTCCGAGGGCGTGGGCGTCCTGCTGCTGGAGCGGCTCTCCGACGCGCGCCGCAACGGGCACGAGGTCCTCGCGGTCGTCCGGGGTTCGGCGATCAACCAGGACGGCGCGTCCAACGGACTGACCGCCCCCAACGGACCCTCCCAGCAACGAGTGATCCAGGCGGCGCTGGCGAACGCGGGCCTGTCCGCCCAGGACGTCGACGTCGTCGAGGCGCACGGCACGGGCACCAAGCTCGGCGACCCGATCGAGGCGCAGGCGCTGCTGGCCACCTATGGGCAGGACCGGGACGCGGACCGGCCGTTGTGGCTGGGTTCGGTGAAGTCGAACATCGGTCACAGCCAGGCCGCTTCGGGTGTGGCCGGGGTCATCAAGATGGTGCAGGCGATGCGGCACGGTGTGCTGCCCAAGTCGCTGCACGCCGACGAGGTGTCGTCGTTCGTGGACTGGTCGGCCGGCGCGGTCGAGGTCCTCTCCCAGGCACGGCCCTGGGAAGAGAGCGAGCACCCCCGGCGCGCCGGGGTCTCCTCCTTCGGCATCAGCGGCACCAACGCCCACGTCATCATCGAACAGCCCGAACCGGTACCCACCGAGCCCGCCCGCACGGACGCGCCCGACCCCACGGGAGTGAGTTTCCCCCTGCTGGTGTCGGCCCGCTCAGAAAAGGCCCTCAACGGCCAGACGGAGCGGCTCGTCTCACACCTGCGGGAGGTGGGTGCGCGTCCGGTCGATGTGGGCTGGACGCTGTTGCACCACCGTTCCGTGTTCGAGAACAGGGCGCTGGTGATCGGCTCGGAGGTCGTCGCCTCCGGTGTCGCCGCCTCCGCTTCCTCGTCTTCGTCCACCGTCTTCGTGTTCCCGGGTCAGGGTGCGCAGTGGGTGGGGATGGCGGTGGAACTCCTGGATTCCTCGCCGGTGTTCGCGGCTCGCTTCGGCGAGTGTGCGGCGGCGCTGGACGGGTTCGTGGAGTGGTCGTTGATGGATGTGGTGCGGGGCGTGGAAGGTGCTCCGGGGCTGGACCGGGTGGATGTGGTGCAGCCGGTGTTGTGGGCGGTGATGGTGTCGCTCGCGGCGTTGTGGGAGTCGTTCGGTGTGCGTCCCTCTGCGGTGGTGGGGCATTCGCAGGGTGAGATCGCGGCCGCGGTCGTGGCGGGTGCGCTGAGTCTTCAGGACGGTGCGCGGGTTGCGGCATTGCGCAGTCGTGCGATCACCGCACTTGCCGGACACGGTGGGATGGTGTCGGTCGCGCTGCCCCGTGAGCGGGCCGAGGAGCTGATCTCCGGCTGGGGTGGCCGTATCTCGGTCGCTGCGGTCAACGGTCCGACGTCGGTCGTGGTCTCCGGTGACGCCGACGCCCTGGATGAACTCGTCGAGCAGGCCGGCGGGCGGGATGTTCGGGTGCGGCGGGTGGAGGTGGACTACGCCTCCCACTCCGCGCATGTCGAACTGATCCGGGAGGAACTCCTGGAGGTCCTCGCCCCGGTCGTGGCACGCGAACCCGAGGTGCCGTTCTTCTCGACGGTGACGGGGGAGTGGCTGGAGTCGGCGGTCACGGATGCCGGGTACTGGTACACGAACCTGCGCCAGACCGTCCAGCTGGAGCCCGCGGTCCGTGAGTTGATCGCTTCGGGGCATGGCGCGTTCCTGGAGATGAGCCCGCATCCCGTCCTGACCGTTCCGGTCGCGGAGACGGTGGAGGCGGCCGGGAGTGAGGCCGTGGTCACCGGGACCCTGCGCCGGGGCCAGGGCGGACTCGCCCGCTTCTACACCTCCCTCGGTGAGGCCTGGACGCGTGGCGTCAGCGTCGACTGGGCCCCCGCGTTCACCCCCTACACACCACACCGAGTCGAACTGCCCACCTACGCCTTCCAACACCAGCGCTACTGGCTGGAGTTGCCGAAGGCCTCGGCCGCGGTGGTGGATCCGGTGGACGAGGCGTTCTGGAAGAGTGTCGAGGACGGTGACCTGGAAGGGTTCGCCCGCACCCTCGGCATCGAGGACCAGGAGTCACTGGGCGCGGTCGTGCCCGCCCTGTCGTCCTGGCGCCGCAGCCGGCGCGAGCGTTCCACCCTCGACAGCTGGCGCTACCGCATCGTCTGGCGGCCGAAGCCCGAACCGGCCACACCCGCCCCGACTCTCGACGGCACCTGGCTCGTCGCCGTCCCCGAGACCCACCAGGACGACGATCTCGTCGCGGCCACCCTCGACGCCCTGCACGCCGCCGGTGCCCGGACCGTCACGCTGTCCGTACCCGGCTCCGCCCAGCGCGGCGAGCTGGCCGGGCGACTGCTCGCGGACCTTCCCGCCGACGTGACACCGGACGGTGTCCTGTCCCTGCTCGCCCTCGACACCCGTGCGAGCGAACACGGTCCGGGCGTCCCGTACGGTCTGCTCGGAACGATGGCGCTCGTCCAGGCACTCGACGACGCCGCGATACCCGGCCGACTGTGGTGCCTGACCCGCGGCGCGGTCTCGACCGGCGAAGGCGACGGCGCCCCCGATCCCGCGCAGGCCGCCGTGTGGGGACTCGCCCGGGTGATCGGCCTCGACGACCCCGACCGCTGCGGCGGCCTCGTCGACCTGCCCGCCGGGGACACGCAGTCCGCCCTACCCCTCGCACTTCCCGCCCTGCTCACCGCGCAGAGCGGGGAAGACGGCGGCAGGGAGACCGAGTTCGCGGTACGCGGGGCAGACATCAGCGTCCGCCGCATGATCCGTACACCGCTCCACGCGTCCGCGACCGACGGCGACACATGGCGACCGCGCGGCACGGTCCTCGTCACGGGAGGAACGGGAGCCCTCGGCTCGCAGGTCGCCCGGTCCCTGGCACAGGACGGCGCCGCACACCTGATCCTGACCAGCAGGCGCGGCCTTCAGGCGCCCGGAGCCGCCGCACTGCGCGACGAACTCACCGCCCTCGGCTGCCGCGTGACCATCGCCGCCTGCGACGTCGCCGACCGCACCGCACTCGCCGCGCTGCTCGACCAGGTGCCCGACGAAGCACCCCTCACCGCGGTCGTCCACACGGCGGGCGCGGTCGAGACGGCACGGCCGCTGGGCGACCTCACCCCCGAGGACGCCGCCGGCGTGATGCACGCCAAGGTGCGCGGCGCGCAGAACCTCCACGACCTGCTGACCGGACACCCCCTGGACGCCTTCGTGCTGTTCTCCTCCGGCGCCGGCGTCTGGGGCAACGGAGGACAGGCCCCGTACGCCGCGGCCAACGCCCACCTCGACGCCCTCGCCGAACAGCGCCGCGCCCAAGGGCTGCCCGCCACCTCGATCGCCTGGGGAGCCTGGGCGGGCGGCGGCATGGTCGACGAAGAGGTCGGCGAGCAACTGCTGCGCCGCGGTGTCCCGGCGATGGCCCCCGAACTCGCGGTCCGCGCCCTGGCCGGGGCGGCCGCCGGGCGGCCGAGCACCCTCGTGGTCGCCGACATCCGCTGGGACCGGTTCCTGCCCGCTTACTCCGCCCACGGACACCGGCCGCTCCTCGACGAGGTGCCCGAGGTACGGGAACTCCTCGCCGCACGGGACGCCGCGCGGCCCGAGGCCCAGGACGGCGGAGCCGACGCGGCCACCGCGCTGCTGGCCGAACTGGCCGCACTGCCCGAGGCCAAGCGCCGGCGCCGGCTCGTCGACCTGATCCGCACCCATGTGGGCGCGGTCCTGGGACACGGTCCCTCCGACACCGTCAAACCGGGGCGCGCCTTCCGCGACATGGGATTCGACTCCCTGACCGCGGTGGAACTGCGCAACCGGCTCAGCGGCGTCTTCGGCACCCGCCTCTCGGCGACCATCGTCTTCGACCACCCCACGCCGAACGCCCTCGCCGACCACCTCGACGCGGAACTGCTGCCGGCCGTGAGCGGACCGGCCACCGATCTGCCCGCCGGTCTGCAACAGCTCGAAACCGCCTACCGGCAGGCGTCCGACCCCGCCGCACGGCAGGCACTCACCGCATCACTGCGCACACTGCTGGACACCTGGGCCGCATCCGAAGAGCCGGAAGAGGCGACGGTCGACGAGGAACTGCTCGCCGCCTCCGACGAGGACATGTTCGACCTGATCGACAGGGAACTCGGGATCTCCTGAGCGGAACCCCGTCATGGCTCCCGATTCTCGAAGGGCTGACTTTTTGCCATGGACAACAACGAGGACAAGCTCCGCGACTACCTCAAGCGGGTCACCACGGACCTGCGGCAGACGCGCCGCAGGCTCGCCGAGTTCGAGACCCGCGAGCACGAGCCCGTTGCCATCGTGGCGACCGCCTGCCGCCTGCCCGGCGGAGTCCGTACCCCGGAGGAACTCTGGACGGTGGTGAGCGAGGGCACCGACACCGTCGCGGCCATGCCCACGGACCGCGGCTGGGACCTCGACGCGCTCTACGACCCGGACCCCGACCGGACCGGCACCAGCTACGTCCGTGAAGGCGCCTTCCTCTACGACGCGGCCGAGTTCGACGCCGGGTTCTTCGGGATCTCGCCGCGCGAGGCCCTGGCCATGGACCCGCAGCAGCGCCTGCTGCTGGAGACCACCTGGGAACTCTTCGAGCGGGCCGGCATCGACCCCGACACCCTGCGCGGCAGCAGCACCGGCGTCTTCATCGGCTCCAGCAACCAGGGCTACGCCGTCGACGGCAGCAACGCGCCCGACGACGTCGAGGGCCACCTGCTGACCGGCGGATCCGCGGCCGTCCTGTCCGGCCGGCTCTCCTACAGCTTCGGCTTCGAGGGACCCGCGGTCAGCCTCGACACCATGTGCTCGTCGTCCCTCGTGGCCCTGCACCTCGCCATGCAGGCCCTGCGCACCGGCGATTGCTCCATGGCCGTCACCGGCGGCGCCACCGTCATGGCCACCACCCGCAACTTCGTCGAGTTCAGCCGCCAGCGCGGGCTCGCCACCGACGGACGCTGCAAGCCGTTCGCCGAAGGCGCGGACGGCACCGGCTGGGGCGAGGGCGTGGGCGTCCTGCTGCTGGAGCGGCTCTCCGACGCCCGCCGCAACGGACACCAGATCCTCGCGGTCGTCCGCGGCTCCGCGATCAACCAGGACGGCGCGTCCAACGGCCTGACCGCCCCCAACGGCCCCTCCCAGCAGCGCGTCATCCGCGCCGCCCTGGCCAACGCGGACCTCACCGCCCAGGACGTCGACGTCATCGAGGCGCACGGCACCGGCACCAAACTCGGCGACCCCATCGAGGCACAGGCCCTGCTCGCCACCTACGGCAAGGACCGGCCCGCCGACCAGCCGCTGTGGCTCGGCTCGGTGAAGTCCAACATCGGCCACACCCAGGCCGCCTCCGGCGTCGCCGCCGTGATCAAGACGGTCGAGTCCCTCCGCCGAGGAGTCCTCCCCAAGAGCCTGCACGTCGACGAGCCGACCTCCCACGTCGACTGGTCCACCCAGACCCTGAGACTCCTCACGGAACCCGTCGACTGGCCCGAGACCGGCCGGCCCCGCCGCGCCGGTGTCTCCTCCTTCGGCGGCAGCGGCACCAACGCCCACGTCCTCCTCGAACAGGCACCGCAGGACGAGGAACCGCAAGAGACCGAGGCCGAACCCACCCCCACCCCCACCCCCACCGCCCTTCCCTGGCTGCTGTCCGCCCGCTCGGACAACGCGCTCAAGGCCCAGGCGGAGCGGCTCGCGGCCGCCGTCGAAGCCGGTGACACCGACGCCGTCGACGTCGCCCACTCCCTGGCGACCGGCCGCGCCGCACTGGAGGAACGCGCCACCGTCGTCGGCGCCGACCGCGACGAACTCCTGACCGCCCTGCGCGCCGTCGCCCGCGGCGAACAGCCCGCCACCGTCGCCCGCGGCCTCGCCGAGAACCCCGGCGAGGACATCGACACCGTCTTCGTGTTCCCGGGTCAGGGTGCGCAGTGGGTGGGGATGGCGGTCGAACTCCTGGACTCCTCGCCGGTGTTCGCGGCTCGCTTCGGTGAGTGTGCGGCGGCGTTGGGTGAGTTCGTCGACTTCGACCTGCTGGATGTGATCCGCGAGGGCCGGTCGCTGGACCGGGTGGATGTGGTGCAGCCGGTGTTGTGGGCGGTGATGGTGTCGCTCGCGGCGTTGTGGGAGTCGTTCGGTGTGCGTCCCTTCGCGGTGGTGGGGCATTCGCAGGGTGAGATCGCGGCCGCGGTCGTGGCGGGTGCGCTGAGTCTTCAGGACGGTGCGCGGGTTGCGGCATTGCGCAGTCGTGCGATCACCGCACTCGCCGGGCACGGTGGGATGGTGTCGGTCGCGCTGTCGCGTGAGCGGGCGGAGGAGCTGATCTCCGGCTGGGACGGCCGTATCTCGGTCGCTGCCGTGAACGGTCCGACGTCGGTCGTGGTCTCCGGTGACGCGGACGCGCTGGATGAGTTGGTGGAGCAGGCGGCTGTTCAGGATGTTCGGGTGCGGCGGGTGGAGGTGGACTACGCCTCCCACTCCGCGCACGTCGAACTGATCCGGGAGGAACTCCTGGAGGTCCTCGCCCCGGTCGTGGCACGCGAACCCGAGGTGCCGTTCTTCTCGACGGTGACGGGGGAGTGGCTGGAGTCGGCGGACACGGATGCCGGGTACTGGTACACGAACCTGCGCCAGACCGTCCAGCTGGAGCCCGCGATACGCGAGTTGATCGCTTCGGGACATGGCGCGTTCCTGGAGATGAGCCCGCACCCGGTGCTGACCGTTCCCGTCGCGGAGACGGTGGAGGCGGCCGGGAGCGAGGCCGTGGTCACCGGGACCCTGCGCCGGGGCCAGGGCGGACTCGCCCGCTTCTACACCTCCCTCGGCGAGGCGTGGACGCGTGGTGTCAGCGTCGACTGGAGTCAGGCCTTCGCCGAACAGCGTCCGCGGCGGGTGGAGTTGCCGACGTATGCCTTCCAGCGTCAGCGGTTCTGGCTGGAGTTGCCGAAGGCGTCGGCCGCGGTGGTGGATCCGGTGGACGAGGCGTTCTGGAAGAGTGTCGAGGACGGTGACCTGGAAGGGTTCGCCCGTACCCTCGGCATCGAGGACCAGGAATCCCTGGGCGAGGTCGTTCCGGCTCTGTCGTCGTGGCGCAAGGGGCGTCAGGCCCGTTCCACCCTCGACAGCTGGCGGTACCGCATCGTCTGGCGGCCGAAGCCCGAACCGGCCACACCCGCCCCGACCCTCGACGGCACCTGGCTCGTCGTCGTCCCCGAGACCCACCAGGACGCCACGGTCGTCCAGACCGTGACCCGCCTCCTCGTCGAGGCCGGAGCCGCGACCGTTCCCCTGGTGATGCACGAGACGGACCTCGACCGGACCGCCGTCGCGGAACAGCTCACCGACATCGTCGCCGCCGACGCCGCCACCCCCGTACGCGGAGTGGTGTCCCTCCTCGCCCTCGACGAGCGCCCCGCCCCCGGCCACGCCGGACCCACCGTCGGCCTCACCCAGTCGGTCGCCCTCCTCCAAGGGCTCCTCGACGCCGGGACCGACACCCGGCTGTGGCTGCTGACCACCGAGTCGGCCACCACCGGCATCGCCGGCGACACCGTCACCCACCCGCTCCAGGCCGCCGTCTGGGGACTCGGCCGGGTCATCGCCCTCGAACAGCCCAAACTGTGGGGCGCCCTGCTCGACCTGCCCGCCGAACTCGACGCGCGCACCGGCGCGGCACTCGTGGAAACCCTCGCCGCCGCCGGCGACGAGGACCAGATCGCCCTGCGCCCCTCCGGCACCTACATCCGCCGCCTGGTCCGCGCCCCGCTGTCCGGCCGTCGAGCCGCCCGGACGTGGACCACCAGCGGCAGCGCCCTGGTCACCGGCGGCACCGGAGGCCTCGGCGGACACGCCGCCCGCCTCCTCGCCCGCAGCGGCGCCGAGCACCTGGTGCTCACCAGCCGGCACGGCCTCGACGCCCCCGGCGCCAGGGACCTGTGCGACGAACTCACCGCCTTCGGCTGCCGCGTGACCATCGCCGCCTGCGACGTCGCCGACCGCGAGGCCCTCACCCGGCTCGTGGAACAGGTCGAGGCCGAAGGCCCCGCCATCCGCTCCGTCATCCACACCGCGGGCGTCGGCATGCTGGCCCCGCTCGCCGGGACGGACCTCGACTTCTTCGCCGAGGGCCTGCGCGCCAAGGTCCTCGGAGCGGCCAACCTCGACGCCGTCTTCGACCACGACCGCCTCGACGCGTTCGTGCTGTACTCCTCCGTCGCGGGCACCTGGGGCAGCGGCGACCACGGCGCCTACTCCGCCGGGAACTCCTACGTCGACGCGCTCGCGGACCACCGCCGCGCCCGCGGCCTGACCGGCACCTCCATCGCATGGGGCATCTGGAGCCCCGAGGGCGGCGGCATGGCCGTCAACATCGTCCGGGAACAGCTGCGTTGGCGCGGCATCCCCTTCATGGACGCCCAACTGGCCGTCGAGGGACTGCAACAGGCACTCGACCACGACGACACCTTCCTCGCCGTCGCCGACATCGACTGGGAACGCTTCGTCCCGGTCTTCACCGCCGCCCACCCCCGACCGCTCCTGCACGAGGTGCCCGAGGTCACCGAGGCGATGAAGGCCGACGAGGCCGTCGTCGCGAGCGCGGTCAGCCGCGCCGACACCCTCCGCGCGGAACTGGCCCGGATGTCCGCCGCCGAGCGGGACCGGGTGCTGTTCGACCTGGTCCGCACCGAGGTGGCCGGAGTCCTCGGCCACGCGGACAGCGCCGAGGTCGCCGTCACCCGCGCCTTCCGCGAGATGGGCTTCGACTCACTCACCGCGGTCGAACTGCGCAACCGCCTCAACTCCGCCACCGGCCTCGGCCTCCCGGCGACCATCGTCTTCGACCACCCCAACGTCCGCGACCTCGTCCGCTTCCTGCGCACGAGCCTCGTCCCCGACACTCAGACCGACGCCGCCCCGCCGGCCACCGTCCCCCCCGCGGCCACCGCTCACGACGACGAACCCATCGCCATCGTCTCCATGAGCTGCCGCTTCCCCGGCGGCGTCACCTCGCCCGACGAACTGTGGAGCCTCGTCCTGGACGAGACCGACGCGGTGTCCACCCTGCCCACCGACCGCGGCTGGGACGTCGAGAACCTCTACGACCCCGATCCCGACCGGGCCGGTACGACCTACGCCCGCGAGGGCGGATTCCTGCACGACGCCGCCGAGTTCGACGCCGCGTTCTTCGGGATCTCGCCCCGCGAGGCGACCGCCATGGACCCGCAGCAGCGCCTCCTGCTGGAGACCGCCTGGGAGGCACTGGAGCGGGCCGGGATCGCACCCGACAGCCTCCACGGCAGCCCCACCGGCGTCTTCGTCGGCGCCTCCCACCAGGGATACGGGTCACGCTCCGAGGTGCCGGAGGGCCTGGAGGGCCACCTGATCACCGGGACCGTCACCAGCATCGCCTCCGGCCGCATCTCCTACACCCTCGGCCTGGAGGGCCCGGCCGTCACCATGGACACCGGCTGCTCCTCCGCCCTGGTCGCCCTGCACCTCGCCCTTCAGGCGCTGCGCTCCGGAGAGTGCTCCCTCGCGCTCACCGGCGGCGCCGCCGTCATGGGCGAGCCCATCGGCCTCGTCGGCTTCAGCCGGCAGCGCGGGCTCGCGGTCGACGGCCGCTGCAAGCCCTTCTCCGCCGAAGCCGACGGCATGGGCATGGCCGAAGGCGTCGGCATGGTGCTGCTGGAGCGGCTCTCCGACGCGCGCCGCAACGGGCACGAGGTCCTCGCGGTCGTCCGAGGCTCCGCGATCAACCAGGACGGCGCGTCCAACGGCCTGACCGCCCCCAACGGCCTGTCCCAGCAGCGCGTCATCCGCGCCGCCCTGGCCAACGCCGGCCTGTCCGCCCAGGACATCGACGTCGTCGAGGCGCACGGCACCGGCACCAAACTCGGCGACCCCATCGAGGCACAGGCCCTGCTCGCCACCTACGGCAAGGACCGGCCCGCCGACCGGCCCCTGTGGCTCGGTTCCGTGAAGTCCAACATCGGCCACACCCAGGCCGCCTCCGGCATGGCCGGCGTCATCAAGATGGTGCAGGCGATGCGGCACGGTGTGCTGCCCAAGTCCCTGCACGCCGACGAGGTGTCGTCGTTCGTGGACTGGTCGGCCGGCGCGGTCGAGGTCCTCTCCCAGGCACGGCCCTGGCAGGAGAACGGCCACCCCCGACGGGCCGGCATCTCCTCGTTCGGGGTCAGCGGCACCAACGCCCACATCATCATCGAGCAGCCCGAACCCGAACAGCCCGAACCGGACCTGTCCGCGTTCGAGCAGCCCGGACCGGCAGCCCCCGAACCCGCTCCCCAGACGGCCGGCCCGGTCGTCCCGTGGCTCGTCACGGCCCGCTCGGACAACGCGCTCAAGGCCCAGGCGGAACGGCTCGCGGCCGCCGTCGCGGCCGGTGACGCCGGCGCCGTCGACGTCGCCCACTCCCTGGCGACCGGCCGTGCCGCACTGGAGGAACGCGCCGTCGTCGTCGGCGCCCACCGCGACGAACTCCTGACCGCCCTCACCGCACTCACCGACGGCGAGGCGACCCCCGCACTCGTCCGCGGAACCACCCAGCGCGTCGGCGAGGACATCGACACCGTCTTCGTGTTCCCGGGTCAGGGTGCGCAGTGGGTGGGGATGGCGGTGGAACTCCTGCATTCCTCCACGGTGTTCGCGGCGCGGTTCGGTGAGTGTGCGGCGGCGTTGGACGGGTTCGTGGAGTGGTCGTTGATGGATGTGGTGCGGGGCGTGGAGGGTGCTCCGGGGCTGGACCGGGTGGATGTGGTGCAGCCGGTGTTGTGGGCGGTGATGGTGTCGCTGGCGGCGTTGTGGGAGTCGTTCGGTGTGCGTCCGTCCGCGGTGGTGGGGCATTCGCAGGGTGAGATCGCGGCCGCGGTCGTCGCGGGTGCGCTGAGTCTGCAGGACGGTGCGCGGGTCGCGGCACTGCGCAGTCGCGCGATCACCGCACTCGCCGGACACGGTGGCATGGTGTCGGTCGCGCTGCCGCGTGACCGCGCCGAGGAGCTGATCGCGGGCTGGGGTGGTCGTATCTCGGTCGCTGCGGTCAACGGTCCGACGTCGGTCGTGGTCTCCGGTGACGCCGACGCCCTGGATGAGTTGGTGGAGCAGGCCGGCGGGCGGGATGTTCGGGTGCGGCGGGTGGAGGTGGACTACGCCTCGCACTCCGCGCATGTCGAACTGATCCGGGAGGAACTCCTGGAGGTCCTCGCCCCGGTGGTGGCGCGGGAGCCGGAGGTGCCGTTCTTCTCGACGGTGACGGGGGAGTGGCTGGAGTCGGCGGACACGGATGCCGGGTACTGGTACACGAACCTGCGCCAGACCGTCCAGCTGGAGCCCGCGGTCCGTGAGTTGATCGCTTCGGGGCATGGCGCGTTCCTGGAGATGAGCCCGCATCCCGTCCTGACCGTTCCCGTCGCGGAGACGGTGGAGGCGGCCGGGAGCGAGGCCGTGGTCACCGGGACCCTGCGCCGGGGCCAGGGCGGACTCGCCCGCTTCTACACCTCCCTCGGCGAGGCGTGGACGCGTGGTGTCAGCGTCGACTGGAGCCAGGCCTTCGCCGGACAGCGGCCGCGGCGGGTGGAGCTGCCGACGTATGCCTTCCAGCGCCAGCGCTACTGGCTCGACGCGCCCGAGCCGGCCGGACCCTTCACCGGCCCGGTCATGTTCGGCGGGGTCGACCTGGCCGACGACGGCTTCTGGGACTCGGTCGAGGACGGTGACGTCGAAAGCCTCGCCCAGACCCTCGGTCTCGACGACCAGGAGTCACTGGGCGCGGTCATGCCCGCCCTGTCGTCCTGGCGCCGCAGCCGGCGCGAGCGTTCCACCCTCGACAGCTGGCGCTACCGCATCGCCTGGCGGCCGAAGCCCGAACAGGGCACACCCGTCACCCTCGACGGCACCTGGCTCCTCGTCGTCTCCGAGGGGCAGGAGAACAGCGACTTCGTGCGCAGCGTGACCTCATCCGTGGCCGAACGGGCGGACGGCCTGCGCACCCTCGTCATCGGATCCCGCGAAGCCGAACGCGACCGGCTCGCCGACCTGCTGAGGCAGGAGGCGGCCCACGGCCCCGTGCACGGCATCGTCTCCCTGCTGGCCCTCGACGAACGGCCCTGGGCCGACGAGTGCGCCCTGCCCACCGGGCTCGTCCTGATGACCACCCTGATCCAGGCACTCGGCGACGCGTCCTTCGACGCACCCCTGTGGTGCGCCACCAGCGGCGCGGTCTCCGTGCACCGCAACGACACACTCGACCACCCGCTGCAGGCCATGGCCTGGGGCCTCGGCCGGATCGCCTCCATGGAGTACCCGCAGCGCTGGGGCGGCCTGATCGACCTCCCCGAGACCCTGGACGAGCGGGCCGGCCGACGCCTCGCCGCAGCCCTGTCCGGACTCCTCGACGAGGACCACATCGCCCTGCGCCCCTCGGGCCTCTTCGCCCGCCGCCTGGTACGCGCCGGCGACGGCCCGCGCCCGGCCGGACCGGCCTGGTCGCCCAGCGGCACCGTCCTGGTCACCGGAGGCACCGGCGGCCTCGGCCGCCACGTCTCCCACTGGCTGGCCCGCAGCGGCGCGGAACACCTGGTACTGGTCAGCCGGCACGGCCCCGAAGCCCCCGGCGCCGCCGAACTCGTCGCCGAACTGGCCGAGTTGGGAACCCCGGCGAGCGTCGTCGCCTGCGACGTCGCCGACCGTGACGCCGTCCGCCGACTCGTCGACGACCTGCCCGGCGGCGGCACCCTGACAGCCGTCGTGCACACCGCCGGTGTCATCGACGACGGTGTCATCGACGCACTCACCCCGCAGCGCGCCCACGGCGTCCTGCGGCCCAAGGTGGACGCCGCGCTGGCCCTGGACGAGGCGACCCGCCACCTCGACCTCACCGCGTTCGTCCTGTTCTCCTCCATGGCCGGCACCCTCGGCCGCGCCGGCCAGGGCAGCTACGCCGCCGCCAACGCCTTCCTCGACGCGTTCGCCGCCAGACGGCGCGCCGACGGCCTGCCCACCACGTCCATGGCCTGGGGCACCTGGGCCGGCGGCGGCATGGTCAGCGAAGAGGTCGCCCAGCGGCTGCGCCGCGACGGCGTCCCGCCCATGGAACCCGAACTCGCCGTGTCCGCCCTCCAGCAGGCCCTCGACCAGGACGAGGAATTCCTCGTCGTCGCCGACGTCGACTGGAAACTGGTCACCGCCCGCGCCTTCGCCGCACTGCGCGACTTCCCCGAGGCACGCGCCGCCGCGACCGAGGGCGAACGCACCGAGAAGGACACCACGGCACAGGACGGCCCGCCGCTGCCGGCCCGGCTGCGCGGCCTCGCGCCCGCCGAACGCCGCGCGGCACTCCTGACGGAGATCCGCCGCCAGGCCGCGGCCGTGCTCGGACACACCGACACCGACTCCGTGCCCGAGGGCAGGGCCTTCCGCGACCTCGGCTTCGACTCGCTGACCGCCGTCGAACTGCGCAACCGCCTCGCCGAGGCGACCGGGCTGCGCCTGCCCGTCACCATGGCCTTCGACCACCCCTCGGCCGCCGCGCTCGCCGCCCACCTCGACGGCGAACTGTTCACCGACGACCAGGCAGCCGCCGCGGACACCACCACGGCGGACCGGCTCCCGGCCCGGGCACCGGCCGACGACCCCATCGTCATCGTCGGCATGGGCTGCCGCTTCCCCGGCGGCGTCACCTCCCCCGAGGAACTGTGGAGCCTCGTCGCCGACGGCACCGACGCCATCAGCCCGTTCCCCGACAACCGCGGCTGGGACGTGGACAACCTCTACGACCCCGACCCCGACAAGCCCGGCCACTCCTACGCCCGGCACGGCGGATTCCTCTACGACGCCGACCAGTTCGACCCCGCCTTCTTCGGGATCTCGCCCCGTGAGGCGGTGGCCGTCGACCCGCAGCACCGGCTGCTGCTGGAGACCTCCTGGGAAGCCCTCGAACGGGCCGGGATCGACCCCGAACTCGTCCGCGGCACCCAGACCGGCGTCTTCATCGGCTCCAACTACAACGACTACGGCACCCGGGCCCGCCAGGCACCCGAAGGACTGGAGGGCTACCTGGCCACCGGCAGCGCGAGCAGCGTCGCCTCCGGCCGCATCGCCTACACCTTCGGCCTGGAAGGCCCGGCGGTCACCGTCGACACCGCCTGCTCCTCCTCGCTCGTCGCCCTGCACCTCGCCGTGCAGGCACTGCGGTCGGGGGAGTGCGGCCTCGCCCTGGCGGGCGGCGTCACCGTGATCTCCACACCGGACACCTTCATCGAGTTCAGCAGGCAGCGCGCCCTGTCGCCCGACGGCCGCTGCAAGGCCTTCTCCGCCGACGCCGACGGCGCGGGCTGGGCCGAGGGCGTCGGCCTGCTCCTCCTGGAACGCCTCTCCGACGCCCGCCGCAACGGCCACACCGTCCTCGCGACCGTGGCCGGTACGGCCGTCAACCAGGACGGCGCCTCCAACGGACTCACCGCCCCCAACGGTCCCGCACAGCAGCGGGTCATCCGCCAGGCCCTCAGCTCCGCCGGCCTCGCCCCGGCCGACGTCGACGTCGTCGAGGCACACGGCACCGGCACCAAGCTCGGCGACCCGATCGAGGCACAGGCCCTGCTCGCCGCGTACGGCCAGGACCGGCCCGCCGACCGGCCGCTGTGGCTCGGCGCGCTGAAGTCCAACATCGGCCACACCCAGGCCGCCTCCGGCGTCGCCGGCATCATCAAGATGGTGATGGCGATGCGGCACGGCGTCCTGCCCCGCACGCTGCACGCCGAGAACCCCTCACCGCACATCGACTGGTCCTCGGGCGCGGTACGCCTGCTCGACCAGGAACGCGACTGGGCCCGGGGCGACGCCCCGCGCCGCGCCGGTGTCTCCTCCTTCGGAGTCAGCGGAACCAACGCCCACGTCATCCTCCAGGAACCCGAGCCCACCGACGGAGCCCTCCCCGAGACCGCACAGCCGCCCGCCGGCCACACCGGCAGCACTGACGCCGGCGACAGCACCGGCAGCGCCGACGGCACCGGCGACCCGACGGACACCACGCCCGCCCGGACCTCCACGGCAGCGGCAGCGGTCACGCAGCCGGCACCGGTCGTGCCGTGGCTGCTGTCGGCCCGCGGTACGGCCGCCCTGCGCGAGCAGGCACGCCGACTGCTCGACCACCTCGCCGCACCCCACGACGCACGCCCCGCCGACATCGCCCTGTCCCTGGCCCGCGGACGGACCGCCTTCGAGGACCGCGCCGCGGTCGTCGCCGACGACCCGGCCTCCTTCACCGAGGCCCTGACCGCACTCGCCGAAGGCCGCGAACACCCGCTCCTCGGCGTGGACCGGGCACGCACCGGCAAGGTGGCGTTCCTCTTCTCCGGACAGGGCGCGCAGCAGCCCGGCACCGGACACGGGCTCTACGCCCGGTACGACGCCTTCGCCGACGCCCTGGACGCGGTCTGCGCACACATGGACCGCCACCTCGAACACCCCCTGCGCGACATCCTGTTCGCACCGGCCGGGACACCCGAGGCCGCGCTCCTCGACCAGACCGCCTACACCCAGGCAGGCCTGTTCGCCGTGGAGGTCGCCCTGTTCCGGCTCGTGGAGAGCACCGGCCTCAGGCCCGACGCCGTACTCGGCCACTCCGTCGGCGAGATCGCCGCCGCGCACGTCGCCGGAGTACTCGCCCTGGAGGACGCCTGCCTGCTGGTCGCCACCCGCGGCCGGCTCATGCAGGCCCTGCCGGAGGGCGGCGCCATGATCTCCGTACAGGCGTCCGAGCAAGAGGTGCTGGAGCTGCTCGCCGGCCACGAGGGCAGGGCCGCGATCGCCGCCCTCAACAGCCCCCTGGCCACCGTCGTCTCCGGAGACGAGGACGCGGTGACCGCCGTCGCCGACGCACTCGCCGCCCAGGGCCGCAAGACCCGGCGCCTGAACGTCAGCCACGCCTTCCACTCGCCCCGCATGGACGCCATGCTCGACGAGTTCACCGCCCTCACCGCCCACCTCCCGCACCACGCACCGGCCCTGCCCGTCATCTCCGCCGTCACCGGCGCACCCTACGGAGCACAGGAGATCGCCGACCCCGCCCACTGGGGACGCCAGGTCCGCGAGGCCGTCCGGTTCAGCGACGGCGTGCGCACCCTGGAGGAACAGGGCATCACCACCTACGTCGAGATCGGCCCCGGCGGCGTACTGACCGCCCTGGCCGGCGACTGCGTCACCGGCGACGCCGCCCTCGTCCCGCTGCTGCGCCGCGACACCGACGAGAGCGAGTCCTTCACCACCGCACTCGCCCGCCTGCACGTCCGCGGCCACGCACCCGACTGGGCCACCCTGCTCGCCCCCCTGGGCGCACGCCGGGTCGACCTGCCGACCTACCCCTTCCAGCGCAGCAGCTACTGGCTCCAGGCCACCCCCAGCACCCGCGACATCGCCCACGCCGGACTGGAGGCCGCCGGGCACCCGCTGCTCGACATCGCCGTACCGCTGGCCGGCTCGGATGGCGTCCTGCTCACCGGCACCGTGTCCGTGGAACGCCAGCCCTGGCTGCGCGACCACGCGCTCGGCGACAGCGTCCTCTTCCCGGGCACCGCGTTCCTCGAACTCGCCCTCCAGGCCTGCGAACGGGCCGGCGCGGCCCAGGTCACCGACCTCACCCTGGAGACACCACTCGTCCTGCCACTCACCGGAGCCTTCCAGATCCAGGTCACCGTCGCCCCCTCCGACGGCTCCGCGACCCGCGCCCTGACCGTGCACGCACGGCCCCTGAGCACCCACGACGACACCGAACCGCCCTGGGTCCGGCACGCCGGAGGCACACTCGGCGACGAACAGGCCGGCCCGCCCGAGCGCCTCGACACCACCCCGTGGCCGCCCGCCGGCGCCGAACCCCTCGACGTGTCCGGGCTGTACGCCCGCATCGCCGAGAACGGCTTCCGCTACGGCCCCGCCTTCCGCGGCCTGCGCGCCGCCTGGAGCCTGGGCGACGAGGTGTACGCGGAGATCGCCCCGCAGGACGGCACCGCCCACGAACGCGCCGGGGACTTCACCGTCCACCCCGCGCTCCTGGACGCCGCCCTGCACACCGTGGCCCTCGTCGCCGACGCCGACGGACCCACCGTCGTACCGTTCACCTTCACCGGAGTGACGGTGACCGCCGCCGGACCCGCCGCGCTGCGCGTACGTCTCACCCCGCGCGGGGACCACCAGTACGCCGTCCAGGTCGCCGACGCCACCGGCGCACCCGTCGCCGGCATCACCGAACTCGTCCTGCGCCCCGTCGACAGCACCCGCCCGGCCCGCCCCACCGGCGCCGCCGGCCTCTACCGCGTACGGTGGGTGCCCGCCGGCACGCACGGCGACACCGCCCCGGCACCGGCCCTTCTCGGCGCCGATGCCGCCCTGACCGGCTGGACCGCCCGGTACACCGGCGCGGTGACCCGCCACGACAGCCTCGACGCCCTGCGCGCCGAGGTCGCCGCCGGCGCCCCGCTGCCGCCGACCGTGGTGGTCGCGCTGCCCGCGACCGCCGGCGCCCAAGACCGCGCCGACGCCGTCCGCAGGACCACGCACCGGGCCCTCGAACTGGCCGGCGCCTGGCTGCGGGAGGAGACGTTCGCCCCGGCACGACTGGTGTTCGCCACCCGCCACGCCGTGACGACCGGCACCGGCGACGCCGCGGCCACCGACCCCGCGCAGGCCGCCGTCTGGGGCCTGATCCGCGCGGCCAAGGCCGAGAACCCGGGCCGCTTCGGCCTCCTCGACCACGACGGTGCCGCCGCCTCCCTGGACCTGCTGCCCGCGGTCCTGGCCGGCGGCGAGGCGGAGACGGCCCTGCGCGACGGCAGCGCACTCGCCCCGCGCCTGACCCGCGCCCAGGACCTCACGGCCACCCAGGACCTCACGGCCACCGGGGACGCCACGGAACTCGGGGACCTCACGGCCGCCGGGGACCTCACCGGCTTCGACCCGGCCGGCACGGTCCTGGTCACCGGGGCGTCCGGAGTCCTCGCCCGGCAGGTGGCCCGCCACCTCGTCACCACGCACGCGGTCACCTCCCTGATCCTGGCCAGCCGGCGAGGCGCCGACGCCGAGGGCATGGACGAACTCGCCGGGGAACTGCGCGGCCACGGCGCCCAGGTGACCGTCGCCGCCTGCGACGTCGCCGACCGTGACGCCCTCGCCGCACTCCTGGCCGGCGTCCCCGCCGACCGCCCGCTGACCGCCGTCGTCCACACCGCCGGCGTCCTCGACGACGGTGTCGTCGAGGCACTCACCCCCGACCGCGTGGACACCGTCCTGCGGGCCAAGGCCGACGCCGCGGCACACCTCGACGAACTCACCCGCGGCACCCACCCCGTCACCCTCGTCCTGTTCTCCTCACTCGCCGGCACCTTCGGCGGCGTCGGCCAGGGCAACTACTCGGCCGCCAACGCCTTCCTCGACGCCCTCGCCGCCCGGCGCGCCGCCGAGGGACACCCGGCGCTCTCCCTGGCCTGGGGACTGTGGGCCGAACGCAGCGGCATGACCGGCAAACTCGGCGAGGCGGACCTGCGCCGGGTGCGGCGCGGCGGCGTCCAGCCCATGGACACCCCCGAAGCCCTCGCCCTGCTCGACGCGGCCCTCCGCGCGCCGGACGTCTTCCTCGCGCCCACCGCACTCAACCCGGCCGCCCTGCGCGCCTCCGACGGATCCGTGCCGCACCTGCTGCGCGACCTCGTCCAGGCCCGCACCCCACGGCCGGCCCGCGCGAGCGGCCCGGCCACCGACACCACGGCACCGCAGAGCGCCGACGGCCTGAAGGAACGCCTCGCGGCCCTGCCGGAACACGAGCGCCACGCCGCCCTGCTTCAGGCGGTGCTCGCCCAGGCGGCCCTCGTCCTGGGCTACGACACGACCGACCCCATCGACCCCGAACGGGGCTTCCTGCAAGTCGGCTTCGACTCCCTGACCGCCGTCGAACTGCGCAACCGGCTCGGCGCCGTCACCGGCGTCCGACTCCCGGCCACCCTGCTGTTCGACTACCCGACCCCCGCGGGACTCGCCGACCACCTGCTCACCAGGATGGCCCCCGCACCCGCCCCCGCGACACCGGGCACGGCCCCCGCCTCCGGCGACTCCGTGCTGGCCCGACTCGACCACATGGAAGGAGAGTTCCAGCAGGTGCTGGCCGACGCCGGACCCTACGACGAACTCCACGACGGACTCCGCAGCCGGCTCCAGCGGCTGCTCGCCCACCTCGACGCCGCCGCACCCGCGGCGCACCAGACGGCCGGCACCGGCCACCCGGACGAGGTGTCGGACGACGAACTGCGCCGGTTCCTGGAGACCGAACTCGGCGGCGCATGACCCACGGAGGCGGCCGTCCGGCAAGGGCGGCCGCCCCCACCCCACCCGGCCGCGTGGACGCCCCGGCGCCCACCGGCCGACCAGCTACTCGTCACCTGGATGGAACTGTGAAGGCTCTCGTGCTCGCGGGGGGATCCGGTACGCGACTGCGGCCGATCACCCACACGTCCAGCAAGCAACTGGTGCCGGTCGCCAACAAACCGATCCTCTTCTACGGCCTCGAAGCCATCGCCGAAGCGGGCATCACCGAAGTCGGCATCATCGTCGGCGGCACCGCCGCGGAGATCGAGGCCGCCGTCGGCGACGGCTCCGCCTTCGGCCTGGACATCACCTACATACAGCAGGGCGACCCCCTCGGCCTCGCCCACGCCGTCCTCATCGCCCGCCCCTTCCTCGGCGACGACGACTTCGTCATGTACCTCGGCGACAACTTCGTCCTCGACGGGATCACCGACGTCGTCGACGAGTTCCGCAAGGACCGCTGCGACGCGCAGATCCTGCTCACCCGCGTCCCCGACCCCACCGCCTTCGGCGTCGCCGTCATCGACGACAGCGGCAACGTCGTCGACCTGGAGGAGAAGCCCCAACACCCCAGGAGCGACCTCGCCGTCGCCGGCGTCTACCTCTTCACCCCCCACATCCACGACGCCGTACGCGCCATCGCCCCCTCCCCGCGCGGCGAACTGGAGATCACCGACGCCCTCCGCTGGCTGATCGAGCAGCGGCTCGCCGTCCGCTCCACCGTGATCACCGGGTACTGGAAGGACACCGGCAACGTCAACGACATGCTGGAGGTCAACCGCACCCTCCTGGAACGCCTGGAGACCCGCATCGACGGCTACGTCGACGAGGCCAGCGAGATCATCGGACGCGTCCACATCGAGGCCGGCACCGTCGTCCGCAACTCGCGCATCGTGGGCCCCGCCATCATCGGCGCCGGCAGCGTCATCACCGACTCCTACATCGGCCCCTCCACGTCCGTCGCCGAGAACTGCCGCATCACCGCCAGCGAGATCGAGTTCTCCATCGTGCTGCGCGACTCCTCCTTCGACCGCATCCGCCGCGTCGAGGCCTCCCTCATCGGCCGCAACGTCCAAGTGACCCTCGCCCCACGACTGCCCGCCGCCCACCGGTTCGTGATCGGTGACCACGGCCGCGTGCAGATCCCGTCATGACCCCCGTACGGCTGCTCGTGGTGACCGCCGTCACCGCCGAACGCGAAGCCGCCGCCCGGGGCCTGGAGCCCGCCGCACCCCCCGCCGAACACGCCCTGCCCGGCTACGTCCTGCGACGCACCGGCGACGGCACCGCCCCCGGCCCGCTGCGCGCCGACCTGCTCGCCGGGGGCGTCGGCCCGGCCAGTGCCGCGGCCGCCACCGGCGCCGCCCTCACCGCCGCGGCCCTGCGCGACGAGCCCTACCACCTCGTCATCGCCGCCGGCATCGGCGGCGGCGTCGGCCCCCCCCCCGCCCCGGCCCGCGCCCGCCCCCCCCCCCACCCGGCGGGGCCGCGCCGCCCCCGCGCCCCCC
>NZ_JBHWEL010000072.1:37168-45680 GCF_042734135.1 Streptomyces sp. NPDC059668
CCCGCGGACAAGCGGGCCCGATAGCCCCCCCCCGCGCCCGTCGGCGCCGCCGTCGTCGCCGACCGCATCGTCGCCGCCGACCTCGGCGCCGACTCCCCGGGCGGCTTCCTCCCCGTCGACACCCTCGGCTTCGGCAGGACCACCCACGCCTGCCCGCCCCGTCTCGCCACCGCCGTGGCCCGCGCCCTCGGCGCCACCCACGCCCCCGTCCTGACCGTCTCCACCGCCACCGGCACCGCCGAACGCGCCCGCGCCCTCGCCCACGCCCACCCCGACGCAGGGGCGGAGGCCATGGAGGGCTTCGGCGTCGCCGAAGCGGCCGCCGCGCACGGCACACCCGTACTGGAGATCCGCACCGTCTCCAACGCCGTCGGCCCCCGCGACCGTTCGGCCTGGCGCATCGGCGAGGCCCTCACCGCCCTTCAGGAGGCCTTCTCCGTCCTGCGCACCGTCCTGGAGAAGGGCGCCCCACCCCCGTACAGCTGAGCGGGCCCGACCGGCGCGAAGCGGCGGCGCCAGGCGACCACGTCGCCCGGCCCCGCCGCTTCGCCGTGTCCGCGGCCACGTCCCCGGCCTGCGGTGATGATTTCCAAGGGTTTCCCCAGACAACCCGGCCAGGGCCACGGAAACGGTCCACCCCCGGGACATGCTGTCCAAGCCGCACGAGGCGCGACCCTTTCTCACCACAACAGCATGGGGGCAGTCCATGACAACTGAAGCGCGGCTTCGGGACTACCTCAAACGACTGACCGTCGATCTTCATGAGACCCGGCTCAAACTCCGCCAGCTGGAGTCCAAGGACGACGAACCCGTCGCCATCGTCGGTATGAGCTGCCGTCTGCCCGGCGGTGTCCGGTCGCCCGAGGACTTCTGGGACCTGCTCGTGTCCGGCGTCGACGCGGTGACCGACTGGCCCGCCGACCGCGGCTGGGACCTCGGCACCGACGCCACCGGCGGCGCCCGCCGCCAGGGCGGCTTCGTCTTCGACGCCGACCGCTTCGACCCCGCCTTCTTCGGCATCTCACCCCGCGAAGCCCTCGCCATGGACCCCCAGCAGCGCGTCCTGCTGGAAACGACCTGGGAGGCCTTCGAACGCGCGGGCATCGACCCCGCCGCTCTGCGCGGCAGCCGCTGCGGAGTCTTCGTCGGATGCAGCGACCAGGGCTACAGCAGCGGACTGCGGGAGGTTCCCGACGACGTCCGCGGCCACCTGCTGACCGGCACCTCCATGTCCGTCGTCTCCGGCCGCGTCGCCTACACCCTCGGCCTCGAAGGCCCCGCGATCACCGTCGACACCGCCTGCTCCTCCTCCCTCGTCGCCCTCCACCTGGCCGCACAGTCCCTGCGCTCCGGCGAGTGCTCACTCGCCGCCGTCGGCGGCGTGACGGTCATGTCGAGCCCCGGCGCCTTCATCGAGTTCGGCCAGCAGGGCGGCCTCGCCTCCGACGGCCGCTGCAAGGCGTTCTCCGAGGACGCGGACGGCACCGGCTGGGCCGAGGGCGTCGGCGTCGTCGTCGTCGAGCGGCTCTCCGACGCCCGCCGCAACGGCCACCGCGTCCTCGCCGTCGTCCGCGGCTCCGCCGTCAACCAGGACGGCGCCTCCAACGGACTGACCGCCCCCAACGGCCCCTCCCAGCAGCGCGTCATCCTCGCCGCCCTCGCGAGCGCGGGCGTACCCGCCACCGAGATCGACACCGTGGAGGCCCACGGCACCGGCACCGCGCTCGGCGACCCCATCGAGGCCCAGGCCCTGCTCGCCACCTACGGCCAGGGCCGCGACGCCGACCGCCCCCTGTGGCTCGGCTCGGTGAAGTCCAACATCGGCCACACCCAGGCCGCCGCGGGCGTCGTCGGCGTCATCAAGACGGTCCTGGCGATCCGCCACGGCGTCCTCCCGCCCACCCTCCACGTCGAAAACCCCTCCTCCCACATCGACTGGACGGCCGGCAACGTCAAGCTCCTGGCCGAGTCCGTCGACTGGCCGGCGGCCGACCGGCCCCGCCGCGGCGCCGTCTCCGCCTTCGGAGTCTCCGGAACCAACGCCCACGCCGTCATCGAACAGGCCCCCGCCGACGAACCGGCCACCGACGCTCCCGCCCGCGCCGGCCTGCCCCTGCTGCCCTGGGTGCTCTCCGCCCGCGACGAACACACCCTGCGCGAACAGGCCGCACGCCTGAGCGCCCACCTCACCGACCACCCCGACACCGACCTCTACGACCTCGCCTGGTCCCTCGCCGCCACCCGCGCCGCACTCCCCGAGCGCGCCGCGCTCCTCGGCACCGACCGCGCCGACCTGCTCAGCGGCCTCGCCGCCCTCGCCGAGGGCCACCACACCGACCGCGTCCACACCGGCTCGACGAAGGGCGAGGGCAAGCTCGCCTTCCTCTTCTCCGGCCAGGGCGCGCAACGTCTCAGCATGGGACGGGAGTTGTACGACTCCTTCCCGGTGTTCGCGGAGGCCTTCGACGCGGTGTGCGCGGAGTTGGACGAGGGTCTGCGGGAGGTCGTGTTCGGTGAGGACGCCGAGCTGCTGAACGAGACGGGCTGGACCCAGCCCGCGTTGTTCGCCATCGAGGTGGCGTTGTTCCGGCTGGTGGAGTCCTGGGGTGTGAGCCCTGACTTCCTGGTGGGTCATTCGGTGGGTGAGCTGGCTGCCGCGCATGTGGCCGGGGTGTTCTCGCTCGAAGACGCGTGCCGGCTGGTGTCGGCGCGCGGCCGGCTCATGCAGCAACTTCCCTCCGGTGGTGCGATGTTTGCGCTGGAGGCGTCCGAGGACGAGGTCCTGCCGCTGCTGGCGGACGGGGTGTCGGTCGCCGCCGTCAACGGCCCCCGCTCGGTGGTGATTTCCGGTGTCGAGGCGGTGGCGGAGGCCATCGCGGAGCAGATAGCCGCTCTGGGCCGCCGGACCTCCCGTCTGCGGGTCTCGCACGCCTTCCACTCGCCGTTGATGGAACCGATGCTGGCCGAGTTCCGCACGGTCGCCGAGAGCGTGACGTATGCGCCGGCCCGTATCGCGGTCGTCTCGAACCTGACCGGACAGGCCGCCGGTGCGGGGGAGTTGGAGTCGGCCGACTACTGGGTCCGGCATGTCCGTGAAGCCGTACGGTTCGCCGACGGGATCGAGTGGCTGGCCGCGAACGGTGTCACCCGGTTCGTGGAGCTCGGCCCCGACGGCACCCTCACCGCCCTCGCCCAGACCAGCCTGCCCGACAGCCAGGACGCGCTCTTCGCCCCCACACTCCGCAAGGAACGGGACGAGACCGAGACCCTGACGTCCGCCGTCAGCCTCCTCCACGTGCACGGCCGCACACCCGAGTGGAACTCTCTCCTCCCCGGCGCCGGACGCGTCGACCTGCCCACCTACGCCTTCCGCCGGGACCGCTACTGGCTCGAACGCTCCTACCGGGCCGACGGCTCCGCCGCACCCACCGCCGAAGGCGACCACCGCCACCAGGTGACCTGGCGCCCCGTCACCGGCCTGCCCGCCGAGGCGCGACTGACCGGCCGCTGGCTGCTCGTCACCCCGGCCGCCCTCGCGGACGACGGCTGGGACGGCGCCCTCACCGAAGCCCTGGCCGCACGCGCCACCGACCTCGTCACCGTGCCCTGCCCCGCCGACGCCGACCGCGCGACGCTCGCCGGCCTGCTCACCTCGGCAGCCGCCGGGACCCCGGTCAGCGGCGTCGTCTCGGCCCTGGCCCTGACCCCGGGAGAGCACACCGGCACCCCGGAAAGCGTCCTGGCCACCGCCCTCCTCGTCCAGGCACTCGGCGACACCGACATCACCGCACCCCTGTGGACCCTCACCCGCGAAGCGGTCACCACCGGCCGCGGCGACCTCCCCCCTCGCCTCGACCAGGCCGCCGTCTGGGGACTGGGCCGCGTGGCCGCCCTCGAACACCCCGACCGCTGGGGCGGTCTCATCGACCTCCCGCACGAACTCGACCGACGCACCGCCTCCCGACTCGCGGCCCTGCTCTCCGGCGGCGGCGCCGACGAGGACCAGGTCGCCGTCCGCGCCGCGGGCGTCCTCGCCCGCCGCCTGGTCGCGGCCACGGAGGAACCCGCCACCCCCTGGACCCCCAGCGGCACGGTCCTGGTCACCGGCGGCACCGGCGCACTCGGCGCCAGGGTGGCCCGCTGGGCCGCCGAACAGGGAGCCACCCGTCTCGTCCTCACGAGCAGGCGCGGAACGCAGGCACCCGGCGCCGCCGATCTGGAGGCCGAACTCTCGGCCCTGGGCGCCGAAGTCTCCCTCCTCGCGTGCGACATGACCGACCGTGAGGCCGTACGACGGCTACTGGACGACCACCCGGTCGACGCCGTCGTCCACACCGCCGGAGTCCTCGACGACGGAGTCCTCGACCGGCTCACCCCCGAGCAGTTCGACACGGTCGTACGCTCCAAGGTCGCCGCCGCCCTCCACCTCGACGAACTGACCCGCGGGCGCGACCTCTCGGCGTTCGTCCTCTTCTCGTCCTTCGCCGGCACCGTCGGCTCCGCGGGCCAGGCCAACTACGCCGCGGCCAACGCCATGCTGGACGCGCTCGCCGAACGCCGCCGTGCGCAGGGCCTGTCCGCCACGTCCATCGCCTGGGGCCCCTGGGCCGGCGGCGGCATGGCCGCCGACGCCTCCGCCGAGGACCGCCAGCGCCGCGGAGGCGTCAACCTCCTGGACCCGGCGACCGGCCTCGACGCCCTCGCCGTCTGCGCCGCCTCCCCGGCCCCGGTCACCTTCATCGCCGACCTCGACTGGACCCTGTTCGGCCCCGCCTTCACCGCCGTACGCACCAGCCCGCTCCTCGGCGAACTGTACGCAGCTCCCAAGAACACGGCCGGACAGTCCGCCCCCGCGACCGCCCTGCGCGAACGCCTCACCGGCCTGACCGCACCGGCCCAGCGCGCCGAACTCCTCGACACGGTCCGCACCCGCGCGGCCGCCGTGCTCGGTCACGCCGGTCCGGAAGCGGTCCCGGCCGACCGCGCGTTCCGCGAACTGGGCGTGGATTCACTCATCGCGGTGGAACTGCGCAACGTACTGGGCGCGGAGTGCGGGGTACGGCTGCCCGCCACCGTGGTCTTCGACTACCCGACCCCGACGGCCCTGGCCGACTTCCTCCACGGCGAACTGATCGGCGTCGTCGCGGAGACACCGGGCGCGTCCACCGCGACCGGGACCGCGCTGTCCGCCGACCCGATCGTGATCGTCGGAATGGCCTGCCGCTTCCCCGGCGGAGTCGACTCCCCGGAAACACTGTGGAACCTGCTGTCCGAGGAACGCGACGGCATCGCCGACTTCCCCCGCAACCGCGGCTGGGACCTCGACACCCTCAACGCACCCGACGGCCCCTACACCAGCCACACCCACCGTGGCGGGTTCCTGGGCGACGTCGGCTCCTTCGACGCGGGCTTCTTCGGGATCTCGCCGCGTGAGGCGCTCGCCATGGACCCGCAGCAGCGTCTGCTGCTGGAGACGTCGTGGGAGGCCGTCGAGCGGGCGGGCGTCGACCCGCGGTCGTTGCGCGGTTCACGGACCGGCGTGTTCGCCGGGACGAACGGCCAGGACTACCCGGCGTTGCTGTCGCTGTCGGACGGCGACTTCGGCGGGTACGTCGGCACCGGCAACGCGGCGAGCGTGTTCTCCGGCCGGGTCTCCTACGTCCTCGGCCTCGAAGGCCCCGCGGTCACCGTCGACACGGCCTGCTCCTCGTCCCTCGTCGCCCTGCACCTGGCCGCCCAGGCCCTGCGGTCGGGGGAGTGCGACCTCGCCCTCGCCGGCGGCGTGACCGTGATGTCCACCCCCGGCGCGTTCATCGAGTTCAGCCGCCAAGGCGGACTCGCGGGCGACGGCCTGTGCAAGGCCTTCGCGGAGGGCGCGGACGGTACGGGCTGGGGGGAGGGTGTCGGTGTGCTGCTGGTGGAGCGCCTGTCGGACGCGCGCGCCAACGGTCACCCCGTCCTCGCCGTGGTGCGTGGCTCCGCGGTGAATCAGGACGGTGCGTCGAACGGTCTGACGGCGCCGAACGGTCCCTCCCAGCAGCGCGTCATCCGGGCGGCGCTCGCGAGTGCGGGTCTGTCGGCGTCGGACGTGGACGCGGTCGAGGCGCACGGTACGGGCACCTCGCTGGGTGATCCGATCGAGGCGCAGGCCCTGCTGGCCACCTATGGCAAGGACCGTGACGCCGAACGGCCTTTGTGGCTGGGTTCGGTGAAGTCGAACATCGGTCACACCCAGGCCGCCGCGGGTGTGGCGGGTGTGATCAAGATGGTGGAGGCGATGCGCCACGGCGTCCTGCCGGCCACCCTGCACGTCGATGAGCCCTCGTCGCATGTCGACTGGGCCGCGGGTGAGGTCAGGCTGCTGGCCGAGTCGGTGGACTGGCCGGAGACGGAGCGTCCTCGTCGGGCGGGGGTCTCCTCGTTCGGGCTGAGCGGCACGAACGCGCACGTGGTGCTGGAACAGGCGGAGCCCGCCGTCGCAGACACGGACACCCCGATCCCCCCGGCGCCGTCCGTCACCCCGTGGGTGGTGTCCGGACAGGGTGCCGCCGCTCTGCGGGACCAGGCCGCCAGACTCCTGACCCACCTTGGGACACAGCCCGACCTGGACCCCGCCGACGTCGGTCTGTCGCTGGTCAGGACCCGGTCGGCGTTCGAGAACCGCGCGGTGATCCGGGGCGGCGACCGTGGGGAACTCCTGGCGGGCCTTGCCGCCGTCGCCCGCGACGAGAGCGTGCCGGGTGTCGTCCAGGGCGCCGCGACCGAGGGCAAGCTCGCCTTCCTCTTCTCCGGCCAGGGCGCACAACGCCTGGGCATGGGGCGCGAGTTGTACGAGGCGTATCCCGTGTTCGCGGAGGCCTTCGACGCGGTGTGCGGGCACTTGGGTGAGGGTCTGCGGGAGGTCGTGTTCGGTGAGGACGCCGAGCTGCTGAACGAGACGGGCTGGACCCAGCCCGCGCTGTTCGCCATCGAGGTGGCGTTGTTCCGGCTGGTGGAGTCGTGGGGGATGAGTCCCGACTTCCTGGTGGGTCATTCGGTCGGTGAACTCGCCGCCGCGCACGTGGCCGGGGTGTTCTCCCTGGAGGACGCGTGCCGGCTGGTGTCGGCGCGTGGTCGTCTGATGCAGGAACTTCCCTCCGGTGGTGCGATGTTCGCGCTGGAGGCCGCCGAGGACGAGGTCCTGCCGCTGCTGGAGGGCTGGGAGGGCGAGGTGTCCGTCGCCGCGGTCAACGGCCCCCTCTCAGTGGTGATCTCCGGTGTCGAAGCGGTGGCGGAGGCCATCGCGCAGCAGATAGCCGCGATGGGCCGCCGTACTTCGCGCCTGCGGGTCTCGCACGCTTTCCACTCGCCGTTGATGGAACCGATGCTGGCCGAGTTCCGTACGGTCGCCGAGAGCGTCACCTACGCCGAGCCGCGCATCCCGCTCGTCTCGAACCTGACCGGACAGGCCGCCGGAGCGGGGGAGTTGCAGTCCGCCGACTACTGGGTCCGTCATGTGCGTGAAGCCGTACGGTTCGCAGACGGAGTGCGCACCCTGGCGGAGCGGGGTGTCACCCGGTTCGTGGAGCTCGGCCCGGACGGCACCCTCACCGCCCTCGCCCAGACCAGCGTCCCCGGCGGTGAGGGCACGCTGTTCGCGTCGGTCCTGCGCAAGGACCGTTCCGAGACGGACACCGTCCTGGCCGCCGTGTCGCGGGCGTTCACGCACGGTGTGGCCGTCGACTGGCCCGCCCTCCTCACCGGCGCACGGCCGGTCGAACTGCCCACCTACGCCTTCCAACGCGAGTGGTTCTGGCCCGAGGCCGCCGCTGCCGCCGGACCCGTGGCAGCCGACCCGCTCGACGCGAGTTTCTGGGCGGCCGTGGAACGCGGTGACGCCCACGACCTCGCCGAGGTCCTGGGCGTGGACGAGGCCGAACTCGACGCCGTCGTGCCGGCGTTGTCCGCCTGGCGGCGCGGTGCGGCCGAGCGGTCACGGGTGGACGGCTGGCGCTACCGCGTCGAATGGCACCCGGTCACCCCTCCCACCGCGACCGACACCGGCCGCCGGCTCCTGCTCCAGCCCTCCGGCGAGGACACGCTCGCGGGGATCGAGGAGTTCCTGCCCGGAACCGAGCGGGTGACGTACGACCCGCAGGCGGACCGCACCACTCTGGCCGGCGTCCTGTCGGGCCTGTCCGACACCGCCGGCACCGGACCGATCGCGGGCGTCCTGGCGTCCCCGGCCGACACCGCCGCCCTGCTGACCCTCGTCCAGGCGCTGGGCGACGCCGGAGTGACCGCGCCGCTGTGGCTGCTCACGCACGGCGCCGTGGCCGTCGGTACCCCCTCCGAAGGCGTCGTCGACCCGGCACGGGCCGCCCTGTGGGGCTTCGGCCGGGTCGCCGCCCTGGAACACCCCGACCGCTGGGGCGGCCTCGTCGACCTTCCTGCCCGCCCCGACCGCCGCGCCCTGGCCGTCCACGCCCCCCTCGTCGCCCACCCCCGCGGGGGTCATGTCTGCGTAAGCGGG
>NZ_JBHWEL010000072.1:45690-46127 GCF_042734135.1 Streptomyces sp. NPDC059668
GGGGGGGGGCTGGTGCAGCTACGGGCCCGCCCGCCCCGCGGCGCCCTGGCCGTCCTCGCCGCCGTCGTCGCCGACGCCGGCGAGGACCAGGTCGCCGTACGCGGCACCGCCGCCTTCGCCCGGCGCCTCACCCACGCCGCCACCCCGGCCGACGCGGGCAGCGGATGGAACGCGCCCCGCCGCGTGCTGCTCACCGGCGGCACCGGAGCACTCGGCGCACGGGTGGCCCGTTGGCTGGTGGGACGCGGCGCGAGTGAACTCGTCCTCACCAGCCGCCGCGGGATCGACGCCCCCGGCGCGGCCGAACTGGTCGAGGAGCTCGAGCAGTTGGGTGCGCGGGTCGTGGTGGAGGCGTGTGACACGGGTGATGTGGAGGCGGTCGCGGGTCTGTTGTCCCGGTATCCGGTCGAGGCGGTGTTCCATGCCGCGGGTGTGCT
>NZ_JBHWEL010000073.1:0-45762 GCF_042734135.1 Streptomyces sp. NPDC059668
GTCCGAGGGCATCGACAGGACGAACCCGCCGGTCGCCGCGAGCAGTGCAGCGATGAGGAGAAGCAGGCGAGGTGATGCGCTGGTCATAGCAGTCGGGCCCCTCCCGCATAGCCGGACATGGCGTCGACGGCGTCCAGGCGTACGACTGCGCCGGGGCGAGGAGCGTTGACCATCACACCGCCGCCCACGTAGATCCCGACGTGGTAGATCGTCGAGTCCCGGCCCGGCGCGTAGGCGTAGAACACGAGGTCACCGGGCCGGAGGGCGCCCTTGCCGAGTCCTACGGGAATGCGGGAACCGACACCGGCCTGGGCGGCCGCGGTGCGCGGTAGCCGGATCCTGGCCCTCGCGTACGCGTAGGTGGTCAACCCGGAGCAGTCGAAGCCTTTGATGGCGGCACCGCTCTTCCCGCTGGGGGAGCAGCAGATCCCGTACGACGCTCCGCCTGCGTTGCCGCCGCCCCACGAGTAGGGAGCACCGCGCTGGGAGAGCGCCGCGTCGATGACGTCCTTGGTTTTCCCGGTGACGTGGCCCAGGTCCGGGGTTTTGGCGGCGGCCGTGTACTGGTCGATCCAGCCCAGCACGTTCGCCACATAGGCGTCCGAGTGGTTGTACTGCCAGATCGCGGCTTTCAGCTGGGAGCGCTGAGCCAGGTCGCGGCCGTTCCCGCACAGGTAGACAGCGGCGCCGAGCGCGGCGTCATCCGCGTTGTGCGGATCGGCTCTCCCATCCCCGTTCGCGTCCTTCCCGATCACCTCCCAGGTGGAGGGCAGGAACTGGAACGGGCCGACCGCCCGTTCGCCCGTCGCGGTGCCGTCCCAGCGGCCGTCGTCGGTGTCGGGGAGGGCCGTGGTGTTGCCGCCCGCCCCGGAGCCGTTGAGGAGCACTCCGTAGATCTTCGGTCGGATGTTGCCGCCCGCGGTGATGCTGCGGCCCACGGCGTGGTTGGATTCGACCTTCGCGATCCCGGCGAGGATCGGCCAGCGCATGCCGCGGCACGTCGGCACGTGCTTGCTGACCTGCTGGACCGCTCTCTTGTAGGCGGTGAACAGGCGCGGCGGGATGTCGGCGGAGGTACCGCCCTCAGCGATCCCGCCGTCGCCGGCAGCGCTCTGCAGTGCCAGGACCGCGCCGATCGCGCTCGAGACGGGTGCGGCGCAGCACACGGCGGCGAACATCAGCAGTGCAACCACGCATCCCCACTGGCGAAGCCGGCGCACGGGCGGCCTCACTCGTCCCCGTCCCTAGGCTGGCGACGGGCCTGCTCCTGCTCCCGCTTCAGGCGAATCCGTTCGGCCTCGGGCGCGGTGCGCCGCATCAGCTCCTGCATCCGCATCCGTGCCTCCTCGCGCGTGGCGCTGCGCGCGCTGCCGACCCCAGGAAGAGCTGAGCCTTGTGGCCGGCTGCTCGCTGGCGGCTGCGCTGACGGCACCGGAGCAGATGCCACAGCGGCTGCAGCCGTATCGCGTACTCGCGGGGAGTCGGGTCCGCTGGTAGCGGCGCTCGTCACTGTGCGGCTCGCCGGGGTGCTCGTCGTAGCCGGTGATGCTGTGGTCGGCAGGCGGCGGCTGATGAACGGACCGCTTCCGCCGCTGTCGTCGGTGCGCTCCCGCAGGATGTGGGAGACGTGCCGTCCTGTGTCGCCCCAGGCTCGGCCGTCCTCGCGGACGGTGTTGCCCCATACCCGTACCTGCTGGCGTGCGTCGTGCGCGTACTGTGCCCTTCCCGCCCTGGCTCGACGGACATGGGCCGGCAGCCCCACCGTCGCCCCGTACGCGACCCGCCCGCCCCGGTTTAGGATGCGGTAGCCGCGAAAGCGCACCAGCCGGTTGTGGGCGCGAGTCGCCAGCAGGCTGCGGTCGCGGCCCTGGTCGTGCAGCACCTTGCCGGAGTTGCGGTTGATGACCTGCCCTCCGTCATTGCGGTACCGGTCCGCAGGGCCCGAGGGCCGGCGAGGCCCGACGCCACCGGGACGACCGCCCGACAGGTCCGGCCCACCCTCGCCCGGGTCACCGCCTGCGGCGGGCTTGCGCCACTTGGCGAGCTGCTCGCGGTCCGGGCGGCGGCCGATCAGCAGCCAGTGCGCGCTCCTGGCGCCCACCCGCACCCCCATACCGCCCACGGCTGCCGCCGCGGTGAGAGGCGCGAGACCGCGTCCGGCCTCGGCCGTGGCCTCGCCAAGGATGCGGCCCGGGTCCACCGGCATGCCGGTGCCGTCGAGCAGCGAGGACAGCGCGCCCATGAGCCGGTGACGGGTACCGAGCATCCCGAACCGTCCGCCTCCGCCACCGGTCACAGAACGCAGGCCACCGCCGTAGCTGCTGCCTCCTGGCTGCGCGTGCATGGCGAGCGCGGCACCCAGCTCCGAGGTGTCGCCGGGCATGTGGGTGCCACCGACCTTGGCGTAGCGCATCCGCATCGCCATCCGCCGCCCGAAGGACGTGATGCCGGCCAGCAGCCTGCGGTGGCCGGCCGCGCCGGCGATGGCCAGCACGTCGATCAGCAGAATCCGCTCCACCAACAGGTCGGGCCCGTCGGTGATGGTGGCGTCCACAGCGATCCCGAAGAACGGCACGAACGCGCACACTCCGACCATGGCGAGGACACTGATGCCCCACAGGGACAGCCACTTCCACACCGACTGGCGCGCCGGGCCCGGCAGCATGCCGGCGACGAACGTCACGCCTCCGACGGCCGCGGCCGCCGCGCACGCGGCCTGTGTTGCCAGCATCACGATCGCGGAGGAGAGCAGCATGCCGCAGATGAACAGCGCGGCGACCAGGAGCAGGGCTGCGCCACAGACCCGCCACCAGGTGGGCTTTTGTGCGTAGCCGGCGCAGGACTTTCCCACCGGGCCGGCCTTCTTCAGGTCGGCGAGGAACGCGGCGAACTCCTGGTCCTCCTCACTGACCACGGGCGAGGCGGTGTCCAGGAGCTGCCCGCCCGGGGTGAACTCGGGAAGTGAATCGCTCGCGGACTGCCCTGCGTGCTCGCGCTGGCACCACTTCTTCGCCGGGCCCTTGAGGAGCCCGCACGGATCGTCCTTGCCGTCCTGGACCGCACCGGCCTTGTAGCCGCCAGTGATCCACTTCAGATGGACGGCGTAGGCCCTGCGATCGGATGCCTTCGCCGGATCGAGGATCCGCCCGTACTGCAGCAGCATGTACGGCTTGACGATCAGCGCGTTCGAGATCGAGTCCTGGATCGGACGGGCCACCTCTCCAGCCGACACCGGTCCTTCGCCCTCATGCTTCAAGCACGTGATCTCCGCGTTGCCGGCCATGCCGTCGCACGGGCCGCGGCCGGCAAGCTTGCCGCCCCAGTCGTAGGAATTGACGGATCGCTGCGCGACCTGCGCAGCCACCTGCTGGCCCTGCCCGAGCGGCCCGTCCTGCGCGAGCAGGTAGTCAGGGCGCACAAACGTCGAGGCCGCGAACGCCGCGATCAGCAGCGTCAGAAGGATCTCGCCCAGCCCCCGGCCGACCTTTCCCCGCACGATCATGAAACCGGCGAACACGAACGCCCACGCCAGCACCAGCCCCTTCAAGCCGAGCGTGTCGACGACCACCGCGTTGTAGGTGTCCGCGACCTTCTGCGCGGGACGGGTCAAGATCTTCAGCAGCGGAAACCGGAAAGCCAACTCGACGGCCCACCCGGCCAGCCCGACCAGCAGCCGAATCAGCGTGAACAGCCCCGACAGGGCGAAGGCCAGCGCCTGTGACTTGAACGCCACGATGGACCCGCCCGAAGCGTTCAGCTCATACCCGTTGATCGGCACCCCCTCGGAGGAGGCGATGTTCAACGGGGCCAGCAGGTCACCGCTCTCACCACCGCTACTGCTCGCCGCGTACACGACCTGGCTGTTCACCACGACGAACACGATGCTGAGCAGCACGACGAATCCCGCGGAGCGCAGGGCGCCGCGGTCGGGACGCAGCATGTCAGCGCCGTCCCTGACCGGAGGCCGCCGCAGCGTCCGTCGACGGTGCCACGCCCGGGCGCCCCGGCGTGGTGGTGATGGACGCGGTGATGCGGTCGATGCGGGGGATGACGGCCTTGACCCGGCCCGTGTTCTGCCGAGGACAGGTCAGCAGGAACTCGCCCTCCCGGCCGCGCTGCCCGACGGGGGAGAGTCCGGTGGTCACCAGCCGCAGCAGCTCCGTGTCGTCCGGGTCCAGGCCCACGAACTCCAGTCCCCGGCGGGCGCGTTCACGGTCCGCAGTGCGGGCCAGTGCCCGGTAGGCCATGAGGCCACGGTCGGGTCCGAGCTCCTTGGCATCGTGGGATCCGGCGAGCAGGCCCGCGCCGTGCTTGCGGCCGTCGTGGAGGATCTCGTGGACCAGCGCGGTGCCCTCGGCGGACGAGGTCAGCCAGTACAGCTCGTCCAGGACCACGGCGGTGAACCGGCCAGGGTCCTCGAACGCGGTCTGACGGGCGATCGCCGCGATCAGATACAGCACCGCGCGACCGATCAAAGCCTCCAGTGGCTGCTGATGCAGCACTTCGGGCTTGTCGAAAGCGGCCTTGGGCGGCAGCGTCAGCCCCGCCGTCGTGATGACGATCATGTCGGAGGCACTGGAGGCATCCAGTCGCACCGGCGGCAAGCTCGGATCGAACACCATCCTGGCCAGGGAGTTGGTCGCCACCACGCGGATGAGGCCGGCCAGGGTGGCAGCCGCATCCTGCCGTCTTCCCGCCTCACGCGCGGCCATGGTCTCGAGCACCTCCAGGACACGGTGCATAGAGGGCGCGTCGCTTACGGCGGCCTGCTCCACGGCGTGGTGCAGGACCTCCCCACTGGTGCTCATCGGCCCGATACCGAGCTGCAGGGTGAGATAGGACAGGGCGTAGTGGCGGCCCTCAGGGCCCGCGAACATCCGCAGCGGGTCGATGGAGACTTCAGCCTGGGCGGCGTCGATGATCTGGACGCGTCCGTTGGCCGCACTGCGGGCGAAAGCCGCCCATTCACGGACGGGCGTGCGGTCGATGCAGATCGCGCAGCCACCCCGCGCCCACACCGACTCCGCGATCAGCTTCTGCAGGACACTCTTGCCCGCGCCGAGATCACCGACGACACCCATGGACGCGGACGCGTCCTGCTTCGGCGCATCCGCCACATTGATCATGACGGGACGGGTCGTGCCGCAGTCCAAATCGATGCCCAGGAACATGCCGTTCGGGTCACCGACCTCCGCCGTGGTGAAGGCACCCCCCAACGCCCAGTCCTCGCTGACCTGGTGCTGAGTGAACTCCCGCACCACACGCGGCCGCACCGTACCGGGCAGACCCAGCGCGAACAGTGCCTCCTGCAGGCCGGCCGGCCGCACCGCGCGGTAGTCCGCGCCGCCGAGCAGCGCCGCCAGCGCACGGGCCCGAGCATCACAGACGGCCGCCGTCGGCCCCCACACGGTCAGCACGGTCACGGACTGCACCTCGACCTCGACCGACGTCCGCGACAGCCGGGCATCCAGTTCACCCAGATCACGGGCGGCATCGGCCAAAGAAGAAGGCATGCCGGTGGGCCGTGCATCGTACTGGGCGGCTTGATCGATGAGTTCGTTCTTCTTACGCCGCACCTGATCCCGCGCCTTCTCCGCCCCCACCAGCGTGAGGTCGACGGTGTAGTCGACGGGAAAGTCGAGCATCTCCAGCTGCGCGAACAGATCCGCTGAATCCTGGCCGATGACGGGAGGGCATTCCGCCAGCGCCAACTGCGCCTGGTAGCCGCAGCCCACCTCGGACTCGACCTGAAGCCAGCGCCGCCGCAGCGGCGAGCCGGTGTTCAGCCGCCACCACGCGCCCCGACCCGACCGCGAGATCCGCCCCACGCCCGTCAGGTCCTCGACGTCGTCGACCGCCGGATCGACGCCGCCTTCCTGCAGCCGCACCTGCCCGAGGTCCGCGTAGCTGGGGGAGCGCAGGACACCGCCACGGACCTGACCGCCGAACAGCGAACTCGTCTCAGCCTGCGTGAGCAGCGGCTCCGGCAGCCCACGGTGAACCGCGTGCTGAAGCATCCACACGATCTCTGCGGGACGAGCCCGCCGGAACGCGATACCGCCGGCGAGCGCGGCCTCCACCCGGGACGCCTGCTCGCGGTAAGCGATCACCTCGCGCCTCGCCACCGCAACGGGCCGCACCCCCAGCATGAGGGACAACTCCGCCCACAGCGCACCCATGGACGCCGACACCGACAGGCCGGCCGACCCGGTCGGGAGCGGCACGGCCAGCCACAAGGTCCGGTGATGCATCTCCTGCTCGCCGAGCAGGTCCAGAGCAGCTTCAACGTTCTCCACCCACGGATGCGGACCGTCGCCCTGCACGGCCCCGGCAGGTGCAATGCCCTCGATCATGCGCAGGGCAACCTCACCCGCATCGACCTGCGCACACAACCCGAACAGGCGCGGCGCCCCGGACAGGGAACGCACCAGGTGGGTAATCTTCCCGAGCTGCTCGTCACGGACCGCCCCGGACACATAGCTGCCCTGGACACTCTCCTCACGGCACCCCTGCCCGTCGGGGCCCGGGTGCAGCCGGTACACAGCCCAGACACTGCCCTGGGCCGACCAGACCAGGTGGCCGGCGATGTGACGGATCGGCACTCTCACCGTGCACCCCCGGCCTGCTCGGCGAGCGCGAACCTTCGGCCGACGCACCGCCCAGATCGCCAGCACCCACACGACGACCGGCACCGGACCCATCCACGACCACACCGCGATCGACTTGAACAAAACGAAGCCCCCGCCGACCGCGACCGTGATCTGCGCGGGCGTGTACGGCCCCAGAGGGATCTTCCAGTCGGCGACCTTGCCCAGCACCCACGGGTGACGGCGCGCAGCCGTGTAGAACCGGCCCGACCGACCCGCGGCCGCGCCGGCGCTCACAGCCCAACCTCCGCACCGGCGACGACCTCACCCGTCGCCGGAAACGGCGCGCGGCCCGGCGAGGCCGGCGCGCCCCGGGACGGATGGCTCACCTCGTCCTCGAACATCTTCGCCAAGTCCTCGCGGGAGTTGTACAGACCCAGAGCGACCACCAAGGCCAGCAGAGCCGCGATACCGGCCTTGATGCTGAACCGCTGAACCATGACGACCACCACAATGCAGACCAACCCGACCTGCATGCCCCTATCCGCCCACTCCTTGAACATGGAGATCCAGCTGTCACCCAGGTCGTTGAGCTGCCCGGCCAGCATCAGATCGTGCACCGGCGTCATGACCGGCCTCCATCCTGGTCGGTCCCCGGCCCCAGCCCGGTGACCTCCCACCGGCCCGACCGGGCGGTGAGCGCAAGCTCGTAGGCCAGCGGCCACCGGCCGTCCTCGTCACGGGCCTCGACCTGGGCAAGAACATGCACAGCCGAACCATCGGCACCCACCTCCCCGACGGCTGCGACCCCCTCGACCGCCCGCACCCGCTGCACAGCCGCCCTCAAATACGGGGCCGGCGTCACCGGCGACAGCGCCACACCAGGCGCGAGGTAGCGGCCCACCTCCCCCGCACCGGCCAGATACGCCGACAGGAACTCGCCCACCGAAGACGACAGATCACCATCAGGGACGCTCACCCGGTACGACGACACCGGCACATCAGCGCGCCCCGGTACGGCCACCACACCAGGAGCACCGGTCACCGTGAACGAACCACCCGTGCGGTCAGCGACCACCGGCACGGCATAGGTACGCAGCCGGCCATCGGCGTACTGCGCAGCCACCGTCACCGACCACGCACCACCCTTGCCGTGCGCACTGCGCACCGCCGTCACCGAATCCGGCCGCGACTGCGCACCCTCGGCCAGGTCGGGCAACGCCACATCCGGCGCCATCGACTGCGCAAGCCGCGCCTGCGCACTCGTCGAGTCGTCCGCACTGCTACGCAACCAGGCGCCGAGGAACAACTGCGCATACCCGGCAGGGTCGGCACTCTGCACAGGAGTGCGCACCAGAGCCGGCTTCGACGCCGCTGCCTGCACCGTGGTCGGAGCAGAAGCGATCGCCAGACCCAAGGCGATCGGGCCGGCCGCGATAGCGGTCCAGGCCACCAGACGTGTAAGCCGTACGCGACGCCGCATCCTCTCCAGCGCCGCGCCCGCCGCCACAGGAGCAGCTGCGCTCTCGGATACCAGCTTGTCAGGTGGCATGCTCAAACTCCCAGGTCAGAACGACTGTTGATGACCCAGAGCAAACCCACAGACCCCAACCCGACCACCAACCACCCGACCCCCACCACAGTCACGAAGAGGCCACAAACCCCGCGGTCGGCCCGACCACAAGCCCCACCACGGATGTCGCCGCGCCAGGGGAGGCCCGCAGCGACGCACGACACGCACGACACGCACGAAAGAGCCACCATGCCGCCCGCCGCAGACCTGGGCGTCACAGCCGTTGCGCAACTCAGGAGACGAGCCCATGCGCACAGGCGTCCACTCGATGCGCAGCAGCTGCGCGCTGCCGTAATTGCGCACCACCGGCGCGATGCGCAATCGGATTGCGCAATATGGCGTGATGGCATCCTGCGCACCCGTGGTCGGCCCCACGAGCCCGACCATGGAGCCGACCGCGGACCCGACCGCGGACCCGAGCGCGGAACCGACCCGGGTCTGATGTCAGACCGTGACCAGTGGCGGGGTCCGGCGGACGCCGAGCTGGTCGGGGCCGACGAGTGAGTTGGCGACATGCGCAACAGGCATCAGGACCAACGCCCGCTCCCACACACCCCAAACCGGTGGGACACGAAGGCCGCCCCACGCCTTGCGAGCCGGGCACTCGCTCACCACCGCATGCTCCGCCGACTGTCAACCCGTGCTCGTGAGGGAACGCACGCGCTGGGGCTGGATCTCCTGGGCCGTCCCCAGGGACGGCCCCCTCCCCGTAACCTCTCACCGAATCGGCGTCATCGCCCCCGGCACGCCCCGCGCCCAACGCGCAATCCTTCATTGGCTGACAGGACGGCCGGGCCGGCGCATTACCGTGGGCCGGGCGCTGCCCAAATCCGTCCGCTTCTCACCGTCTGCGCCGTCATCGGCAGCCTGCTCGTCGGCCCGCTCTCCATCCGTGCCGGCCCCGCCGTCGCCCTTCCCGCCATGCCTCTTGTCCGCCTACTTATCGAGCGCCTGGAAGGCCTCTTGGACTGACGAACGCCCGCACGTCGGCGGCAGCCAGGGCGAGGCCGCCTGACGGTACACACAACTCCTCACCACCCTGCAAGACCAGCTCATCCATCACGACAGCGCTACGGGCTGCTGCGCGCAAGCGAGGCAGGACACGACCTGCTGCGGGACGTCGCAGCCCTGATCTAGACCCAGGACACCCGCTCCGTCTCGTCCGCGCTGATAGCCCGAGGGATCTTGATGCCCGGACTCGTGGACCAAGCCGAGAGGTCCACCCCCGGCCCCTGGTAGCCGGGTGATTGAACGTGCCGAGAGCGAGTTCGCTGGGGCGCGTCAGGAGCTTCATTCGGTTGCGGCCTGCCCGGTGTCGTCTAGCGGCGGCCTCCTGACCTCCGCTTTGAAGGGCGACCCGATCATCCGCACGACCCTGACGACTCCCACCGCGACCGCAGGGCCGGCCGCGTAGGCGCGGGGATGATCCCTCGTCCCTGAGTAACAGCCACACCGACTTCCACAGGGCGGACAGAATTGACGACCCCTCATCGACGACATGTCTTGCACCATCTCTTGCGGCTACTCCTGCGTCTCTTCTTGCGCCATCTCTTGCGCGAGGGCGGAAGCCCAGCTGGCAGCCGTGCAGCTCGCCCCAGTCTTCTGCTCGTGGTGGGGATGCTGGCATCCCCGGTGGAGCCACTGTTCCCAAGCCGGTTGGCGGGGGCCGGGCGGGGCGGGCACGGTCGAGCAGTGACCACGGGGACGGCCGGCGCCGTCTGTAGAGCACCGGGCAGCTCTGCCGCTGTGCCGGTGCCCATGGCGGTTCGGGGGCAGCGCTCGCTGCGTACCCGCTCCTGCAGCCGATCGAATGAGGCCAGGAACGTCAGGCAGAAGGAGATCCGCAGGAGCGTGTATGCGGTCGCTTACTCGTAACGGCTGCTGGTGCGGGCAGCCTGGGGCGGACGCCACGTCCGCCCTCCTGGCCGGACGGCCGTCCGCCCCTTGGGTCGCGCTGCACGTCTTCAACCCGCACGGCGACTTCTACGACGAGGCTGTCCGGCAGCGGGGACAGGATCACCGCGCACCGAGGCGCGGCAGCGGATCGAGGACACGATCCGCGAACACCTCCGAACCGTTCATTCGGATCACCCGACTACGTTGCCGAAAGCACTCATCTCAGTACCTCCACGCTCACTGGCAGACTGCCCTTGAGAGCTAGTAACACGATCACGCTGAGACGCGGTCTAACCTTGTTGGGGTGTCGTCCCTCACTGTTACCGCTTCTGCGCACTCATCGGCGTCTGCCACCCTCGTCTACGCGGCACTCCTGGATGCGGAATCCTGGCCGTCGTGGTCCGCCTACGCCGACGTTGAGTGGGATGTGCCTGCGGGAGTCGACCGGCCGGCACGCGTGGATGACCTGCGTACTATCCGCTCCCGCACTGGACGTGTGTGCGGCAGCGAGCGCGTCGTCGAGATGGTTCCCGACCAGCGGTTCAGCTACGAACAGGCCGCAGGGCTGTGCACATCTCATCGAGGGTCTGTGGATCTGGTCCGAGCTCCCGAAGGCGGCACTGACATCACCTGGTCAGCGACCTACCGGCACTCCCTTCCTCTCTTGGACACGCTCAGGAGGCGGCGCCTGCAAGTTTGGGTGCACGATCTCGCGTCGTACGCCAACTCAATCGTGAGCCGTAACTCCTGAGACAGGGGCGAAACCCTGAGTGTGGTGTCCCATGCGCCCGCCCTACGGGGCGACCGCTTCGTCTCGAAGCAACTTGGGCAGGCTGCTGGCCTAGGGTTGGTATGCCTATCACCAGCGCTGATGGTTCGTACGCGCCCGCGCGGGTACGGCCGGTGTGCGCCAGCGATTTTACGCAGTTGGACACGCGCCTGGTGCGACCGCGTCACTCCTCCCCAGGTGGGATGAGGCGACCGTGAGTAGACCTGCAGGGAAGACGGAAGCCGACAGCTCGGTTCGCGGATCAGGGTCTGAACAGCCAGTGTTCGATCTCGTCAATGCCGATGCGGCGCCCGAGCCGCCTGCTCTCCTCGCGGGCCCAGCGATCCAGGAGCGCGCAGTACCGGGCGTAGGTGCTGGTGGGCCATCCGTCCTTACCGAGCGAGTCCCACTTACAGGTGTCCCTGAGTGTGGCGGCCACCTGGGAGTCGAGGATCACGCACGGGTGATCGAGAGCTCCGCTGCCGGCGAAATAAAGGACCTTGGTCGAGAACGCCGGGCCCAGATACGCGATGGCGTTGCGGTCTCCTGGGCGCAGAGCTTCGTACGCCTGCGCCGGATCCACGCGGGCCGTCTGTAGAGCCTGGCGCAGAGCCGCCACGGCTGCGGACAGGTTATCCGCCACAGCTTGGATGCGCTTGCGGTTGAGGCGGAGTTTCATGCCGCTGCCCCAGGCGAGCACTCGCCACAGGAATCGCAACAGCTCCTCGTCGGAGCCCGCATCAAGGTTGGCTGCATCCGTGAACAAGTCGCCGCGACTGAGCTGCGTGACATCCGGTCCGGTCATGGGCGCACCGGGCAGGCGAGCGGCGGCTATCTCGGTGTTCCACCAGTCGGTGGCTATGGGGATGGTGTGACCGTTGATCCGCTCCGACCGCCGCTTGGCAAGAGCCTCACGGCACGCGCGCGGCAACTGCAGGCGAGACAAGTCGGTGGGCTCCATGACCCCATCCTGCCCCGCGGGAAGGAGGGGGCATGGCAACTCCGGTGCTCACGCTTGCCGATGCTGACGAACGAAGGCGCTCGGCCCACGCTGGGGCACAGTGCTCGACGGGTTCGGCAACCAACACAGCTCCGGAGCACAATCAGAGTTCGGCCTGTGAATCGGCTCTGATCAGTGGGTTCCTTGATCTCAGGGGGCGTCCGGTACCTTCCTGTATCGCAGATAGTGCGAAGTCGGAAGTTGCCTCTGGCTTCTGCGCTCATCGAGTGGTCGGCTCCACTGACGGGCTGCAACATGCCAGGGCAGGGTGTTGCATCCCGTCTGTAACCGGGCAACCGGGACGGCATCAGAGTGCCGCCACCGAAGCGTGATTGATCCGATCAAGCCTTGCCCCAGGCCCGCGCCCTTCCCGAGGTTCACAGGGACAGAAATGATCAGTCTGACCGATCCGTCTAGGGATCTGTAACGGTTGGGGTTACGAAGGCGGCAGCTGTGTGACCATTGCCGACGACGTCGACGATGCGGCGGCCGCACCGAGTGGCTCCAGACGGTCGTCCACGCGGGCGCTAGCCTGACGAGCAGCCTCGTCGGCGCGGGGCTACCGAGCCGAGACCGGCGCGAAGGTCGGCACGTACGCCGGGGGCAGTCGGGACCGTGAGCGCCATCGTCGTGGGCAGTGTCGTCGGTGAGGGGATCGAGGTCTGTTGCAGATGAGGATTTGGCCTGAATGAGGAGAGGGTTAAAGGGATTGTTCAAGAAGAAGCAACCTGACACCGTGAATGCGTCCACACCGGGTGCTCCGGTGTGGGCCGAGCCGGAGATCTCCGATGACGAACGGGCTGTCCTGCTTGTCGGCATCATTGACAACCCCGATGCGCGCGAGGACGAAAAGTACGACGCGGCGAGCGATCTGGAGTTCCTCTCCAATCCGTTCGTCGAATCGAGTCTGGCCCGGATCATTCGCGCTGAAGACTTCAGGAGCGTGCTGGCACAACTGTGTGCGGAGTCCCTCGGCGGGATCTGGGCCAGGGCCGGCCGGGTGGACCCCGCCTTCATGGCGGAGCTGCGGGGCCCGGCGAAGGACGAGGTCTTCGGCATCCTCGGCGCCCGCGCCCCGCACCTGCTGCCCCCTAGCGCCCCCTAGACCAGAAGGTCTTCGATGGCTGAGGTTACGGCGGTCGGAAGTCGAGGCCGGTCTTGGCGATGAGGCCGTCGATGAGGCTGGGGCGGTAGCCGAATTCTTCCAGTTCGGCTGCGGCGTCGAGCAACTCGTCCTGCTGCGCCGAGTCTTCGGAGCGCAGTTCGTGGCTGAAGATGCCGTACGGGCCCGCGGTGTGCTGCGGTGCCGTGTGGGATGGGGTGTTCATGGTCTGCTCCTTGCTTGGGGGCCCCTGCTCGTGCCGCGCTCCTGTCCGTTGGGGGTGCGACGCGCTGGGCGGTCCGTCGGTGGGTGGGCGTGCGCGGGGACGGGGTGCTGGTGCGCCGCCGGGAGACGACGGCGAGGGCAGATCCAACGCCTCACGCACGGTGTCGCGGCAGAACATCGTGGAGGAGACCCAGGCGGAGCCCAGGCCCTCGCCGGCGAGGGCGACGAGGAAGTTCTGCACCGCGGCACCCATGGCGACCACGAACATCTCTCGTTCTGCCGCTGCACGGCGCGCGTCGGGATAGGTGCGCGAGCCGTTCATGACCAGGCAGGGCACCGCCAGGTACGGAGCGTGCCGCAGTACGTCGCCGCGCCGGATACGCCGGGCGATGCGAGCCTCGTCCCAGCCGTCGAGGTCGACCAGGTCCCGGTGCCAGGCGGCGAGCGTCGCGTCCAGCAGCCGTGTCCGTGTCCGTGGCGACTTCACTATGACAAACCACCAGGGCGTGGTCTGGTGGGGAGCGGGAGCGGTGACCGCCGCGGCGACGGCTCTGCGGACGGCCCTGGTGTCCACGAGCTCCTCCGCGAACTCGCGCACGGTGCGCCGCAGGGTCACCGCCTCACGGACCGCCTCCGAGGTGCCCAGTCGGAACATGTCCTCGTCGGCCGGTCGTACGAGGGAGCGGGCGCCCTCGCCGTCGCCGTCGGTGACCAGCCGGTCCAGTCCGCGGATGACGGCGACGGGGGTTCCACCGGTCTTGCCCTTGTCCAGGTCCGCGGCCGCGGCCAGCTCGTCGGCCGTCGCGGTCACCGTCAGCTCGAGCGTGTTGCCGTATCCGTCCACACGGCCCCGGTGATCCTCCAGCACCCGGAGCCCGGCAGCGCCGATGGCGACATCGGTCAGTCCGGTGCGCCAGGGCCGTCCGAAAGTGTCGTTGATGACGACCGCGAGCCGCAGGCCGGTCGCCCGCTGGAGCCGCTCACGCAGGGAACGCGCGGAGGCGTCGGGGTTCTCGGGAAGCAGCAGAACGGTGCCGGGCGGGGTGTTGGACGAGTCCATGCCGGCGGCGGCCATGATGAGGTCCTGCCGGTTTTCCACGATGCGGGTCGCGCCCCGGCGGGCCACGACCCGGACCGTCTCCGCGTCGATGGCCGCTTCCTGGTCGGCGGCGTGAATCATGCGGCCCTCGGCTTTGCTGATCACCTTCGAGGCCACCAGCAGTACGTCGCCGTCGGCAAGGCCCACGCCGGTGGCCAGCAGCAGGTCGGCGAGGTCGTCGCCCGTCGTCACTTCGGACAGCCCCTCGACCGCGAAAACCTGGTAGTCGCTCAGTGCGGATGCGGTGATACTCCGTCATGGGTAGAGATGCCGAGGTCATTGTGCTTACCCGTTGGTGTGCCGGAACCGCCTTGATGTCTTGACGCACAGACACGGGCCGCCCGCCACAGGGGAGTAGCGGGTGGCCGCTGCGTCCCGGCCTGTCACGGCCGGGCGACATCCTCCGCGGCGTCGAGCACCAGGTGCCAGGGGTACTCCTTCGGCTTGCCCTGGCCGGGCAGGTTCGGTACGAAGCCACCCTCGCCGTACAGGACGCGCACGCCCATGCCGCGGAGCTCGGCGATGCTCCGCTCGAACACCGAGTGCTGCACGTAGGCGGCGTTCACGCACGGCATCGCCACGATTGGGATTCCTTTCCCGATGCCCTCGGCGACGACGCCCACCACGAAGTCCCGGGTCAGGCCGAGCGCCCACGCGTTCACCGTGTTGAAGGTCGCCGGGGCGACGGCGATCACGTCCGCCTTCGGCCACACGTCCGGCTCACCAGGCATCTTGTACTCGCTGCGCACCGGGCGACCGGTCAGCTGCCCAAGGTCGGCGAGGTGCGGCTCCAGCCACCGGGCGGCCGTCGGTGTGAGACCGAGGCATACGTCCCAACCACGCTCCTGCGCGTGGGTGATGACGTCGGTTACGTCGAAGACGGGTGGTGCTGCGGAGCAGAAGAGGTACAGAACTCGGTGAGTTGCAGTCATGGTGCCTATCCGACCACATGCAACCGTTCCCGATCCGTGTGGAGTCGGGGGCGGAAGCGGTGCCCGCGCGCAGACGCGCGGGTACTGTTCCAAGTGCCTGCTTAGAACGGAGACCAGTATGCCCACGCTGGACGACAACCACACGGGCGCGCGCATCAAGGAACAGCGGAAACTGCGCAGACTCACTCAGAAGCAGCTCGCCGATCGGTTGCCCTATTCGTACAGCTTGCTCAACCAGGTCGAATGCGGTGCCAGACCTGCGAACGCGGACTTCGTGGCGGCCGTGTCGCGAGTCTTGGACTGCGACGTGACCGCGCTGACCGGCCAGCCGTATGTGACCGAATTACAGCGCGACAGGCTCGCCGAACTGGTGCGCCCGATCCGAGAGTCCCTCGACCTGTACGACCTGGGACCGAACCCCGATCTCACGGTGCGGCCGGCGCCCGACCTGGTCGCGGCCGCGGACCAGTTGTGCGAGGAGGTCCGCGCCACGCATCTGCGCAAGGCCGCCCAGATGCTGCCGGGGCTCATCGCCGAGCTGACGCACACCGCCTGGTCGAAGCCGTCCACGCAGCATTGGCGCGCCCTCGCCTCCTTGTACCGGACGGCACACGACATCAGCGTCAAGCTCGGCTACTACGATCTGAGCGCGGTCGCCCTCGACCGGATGGACTGGGCGGCGCAGCGTGCGTCCGACCCCTGCCTCGCGGCCGTGAGGCAGTACATGCGCGCGTTGGTGTACTTCCGCGAGGGCGAGTACCGGATCGGCCAGCGGCTGATCGCCTCCGGGCATAACGTCCTCGGCCAGGCCGACGAGACCCGCGAGGCCTTGGCGGTCGCCGGGCAGCTCCACCTGGGCGGCTCCGTCATCGCCGCCCGGGCCAAGGATGCGCGCGGCGCCGCCCGCCACATCGGCGAGGCCCGCCGGATTGCGAAGCGTATCGGTGACGCCTCCGACGTCCACTGGCTGTCCTTCGGGCCGACGAATGTCGCCCTGCACAAGATGAGCGCGGCTGTCGAGATGAACCAGTATGACGCCGCCCTCACTCAGGCGAAGAAGATCACGCTGCCGACGCAGTTGGCCACCTCCCGCCGTGCGCACTTCCTGATCGACCGCGCGCGCACCGAGATGGAGACGGGGCATGCCGGGGGCGCGCTGAAGTCGCTGTTGGAGGCCCGGAGCGTGGCGCCGGAGCAGACGCGATATCACCCGGCCGCCCGCGAGACGATTACAGGCCTGGTGCATCTGTCGCGCCGGACACCGGACACCCTGAACCACATGGCCGCCTGGGTCGGCCTGTGAGCCACGCTCACAAATCTGTGAGCGTTCTTCATCTGTCGAACCGTCACGCTGTTACTACGCCGGGTCAATGACGACGCGGGGGACAGCGTGCGGGGATCACCGAGCTTCAGCGAGCGGCCCCCGAGCAGAGCGTTCCTCGTCACGACCGGCCACCAGATGACGCACCCCGGCGACCGTGCGACCGGTCCCGGGGGCGTGGCCAACGCTCAAACCTGCGAGGGAGCGTCGACATGAGGAACCGTACCGCCCGAGAGCACGAGGTAAAACGCGGACCGGGGACGATGACGTTGCGCGTCTACAAGATCGCCAGGGACGGCAGTATCACCGACGACAGCGGAACCCGCTCCGTGGACTGTTGCGACACGCTGCCGTTCGGCTCGGTCCCCTACCCGCCCTGCCAGTGCCCGCTGCACAAGCACCTCGGCGTGGCGGCACCGCGGTGACCGCGGTCCGCGCGACCGTCAGTCGAAGCCCCATCGACACCGCGATGCTGCGGGCGTACACGCCGGAGATCCTCGGTCCCGAGCCAGTGCTGCCCCGGTACGAGCGTCTTCAGTTCCTCGCGTTCCTCTACCGCGGTGTGCTTCTGCAGCTGATTCCTGTTGTCGAGAAGTTCGCGATCGACCTGGGCGACGACATCGGCGCCCGCTGTGCCCTGGCCGGGATCGGTGAGGCCCGGCGCCGACTTGACGAGATCGAGGCGCCGGGCCTGGCCGGGGAGGTCAGCCGCACGCAACGCCTGGGCCGGTCGGTGCTCGCCCTGTGCGACCACTACGACAACCTCACCGGCGTGCGCATGTGCGTGCAGTGCGACCGTCCGATCGGTCCCGACGGCGAGCCCGTCCCATACGACTCCGACAGCGCGGGCGGCCAGGAGAAGAGCATGGTGCATGCCGCTTGCCTGCCGCCGCGTCCCCGCGACTGACGTCGCCACCCAGCCCCGGTGTCAGCGGTCCTACGACGGCCGTCGAGGGTTAGGGCCGCACGGCGTACCCCGGCGCTCCGGAAGATCCGGCCAGGCAGGGCATCCCGTCGCGTCGCGATCTTCGGAAGAGCCTGGCGGGACAGGTCTCCCTACGTTTGTCCGGGCTGCCGCCGATGGTCTGCTCGCTCACAGCCTGCGCCAGACGGGAACCACAACCCACTTCACCACTCGGAGGCCAACATGCCTTCTCCACATCCCGTTTCACCGAACACCGTTCTCGCGAACGCTCTCAGCGCCGCAGAGGACGTCCTCGCACCACGGATCCGCTCCGCTCAGCCCTCGCGCATCGCATTCGTCGTCGGCACCCAGATCAACGGAGTCCCCCACCTCGGGACGTCACTCGTTCAGTGCCTCACGTTCGCCGCGGCCGCCCGCGTTCGCGACAGGTTCAGGATTCCGGTCGAGGTCACCTTCGGCGCTCTCGACAACGCCCCCCACGAGGTCGTTATCGACTCGGCGTCGGGCCACCGATACCAGCGCTCGTATGCCCACGCTCTGGGCCAGGACGCCCTGTTCACGCAGGTCGAGACCCTCTACCGCCCGCTGTTCGACTGCCTCTCCGACCGCCTGGCCATCCCCTACTCCGTCGAGATGTACTCCCAGCAGCAGCAGAGCGAGGACTTCCGGCGCACCTGGTTACGAGCGCACGGCCGCATCGACGCTGCCCGCTGGTGGCTCGACCCCGCGCACGGCGTGCCGCACGTCCGGATCCCCTGCCCAGAGGAGGCCTGCGGCTGGGCGGAGAAGTACGCCCAGCGCACTGAGGTTCTCTTGGGCCGGGACCACGCCGTGGTGCAAGCGGTCTGCCTTCAGCACGGCTCGTACGAGGTCCGGATCGACGCCGAGGGGGGTGGTTACCTCGACCTCGCGACGCTGTACCGCAACCTCGTGAAGGAGCTTGCGGCGAGCGCCGACCGAAGTCGGCTCTCCGTCATGGTCAAGGGCGGTGACTGGGTGTTCGGCTCGACGCTCGTCGACAACGCCCTGACCGCGATCGGCCTGGCCGGCAGCCAGCTCCCCACGCGGCTGTTCTGCCCGCAGGTCGTCACGGACACTGGCGCCAAGCTGAGCAAGAGCCTCATCCGCGAAGGGCGGGCGTCGTTGCCGGAAGGCTCCGCCCCGTGGATGCTCGACACCAGGATGTGGCCGGGCACGCTGCCGGAGTACGTCGACAGGCTCCTCGACATGGCCGAGGTGCTCCTCGCAGACCCGCGCCACTTCTTCCGCTCGTACTCGGCCGGTGAGCTGGGGCGACTGATGACCGCATCCACGAGGAGTGTTCCCGCACCATGAGTAAGACGACTACCCGTATGCACGCGCTGAATCTCTACCGCCGGTACTTCGATCTCGTCGTGACCGGCCGCAAGACGATCGAGGTCCGGGTGCGGTATCCGCACCTCGCGGACATGGCCGCAGGGGACCGGATCCGCTTCCGGATTAAGGGGACCGAGGAGACGTGCGACGTGCGGGTTCTGCGGGTCGCTGCCTACGACAGCTTCGAGGAGCTCCTCGATGGCGAGGGGCCGGCCAACGTAAACCCGATGAGCTCGCGCGAGCAGCAGCTCGCGAACATCCGGGCGATCTACCCGCCGGAGAAGGAACAGCTCGGCGCCCTCGCGATCGAAGTGGCACTGATCGGCGGCGGGGCATCGGACGGCTGAAGGTCTCGGGAACCACACCCTCTGTCGCCTTCTTCTCCATCGGGCAGCGGCGGCCCTCCGCGACAACAGCACGGAACTCTGGAACGACATGCAAGCGGGGCAGCGCGGCCGGTCTTGCTGCCGAGTCCTTCCGCTAGCTCTTCTCGACCACGAAGAGCAAGGTCAGAATGTGCTCAGGAGGCTGGCGGCGCGTGCGGGCCGACACAGTCCGCGCAGTGCACAGGTACGCCCCAGCTCATGGGGATGTCGTGCGGGGTGCCGTCGAGTCGCGGGCGTGCTCGGCACGACGCCAGGTCAGGATGCAGATGCCAAGGCAGGACGGACGGGTGTTGACAGGCGGGCCTCCCCAGGGTGCGTACGGGGTGGCAAGAACGGCGATCGGCCCCGCCGGGGGAGGCGAGGCCGATCTGTTTTGCGACCCTATCGAGCTCAGCGGGCGGGCTTCGATCTTCCCTCACAAGCCACAAGAGAAGTTAGAGAACCGGGGGGGGGGGGACCCCCGTAGGCCTCAGCCTCGCTGCTCGTACTCACAGCAGCCTCGCAGCTGGGCCCGCCTCCGCCGGCGCCGCCCCGAGAGCGCTGTGGCGCACCCACTTGCCGCGCCTTACCGGTCAGCCGCCACACTGTCGGCGAGGACGGCGCCGGTAGGCACAGCCCAAGCGAGCCGGATCCCGGCATCCCGCACCTTCGACGGCAGTAGCGTTACCGTCACCTCGTCCGCGAGCGCGAGGCAGGCCTGATTGAGCCACGCGTCGTACGCGGCCGAGTCTGTTCAGCGAGTCGGTAGGCCAACGCTTGCGTTCGTGCGTGTTCGGGCATGCGCCTAGTATGGCCGCATTCGTCACCCCCGCCCGTGGCGTCGCCTGACGCTTCGGTGCAGATGTCAGCAGCCGGGTCCCACTGCGACTTGCACCTTCTTCGGGCGCATGGCGGGCCTCGCATCGACGTCGTAGCCAGGGTTGTCGCTCACCCAGGCTGCAGCGGTGCAGTAGCCGGGCTGCGTAGGGGACGTGTGCTGGAGATCATCGAAGGTCGTCTCGCAGGTGACGACGTTGTAGTTCCCCAATGTCTGCGCACTGTCGGGGATGTCCGGCACTTTGTACCAGACGAGGACGTCCCGCGAGGGCCCGCAGCGAGACGACGACGGTGTCGGAGTCGACGCCCTGGTGGCGGACTTGGCCGTTCTCGCTGCTGATCGCGGGGCTGCGTTGTCCGCAGGCTTCTGGGTCTTGTCGGCACCGCTCCCGCATGCGGTGAGGGTGGCGAGCAGCAGGGCGACTGCGGCAGTGAGGTTGCGTTTCATGCGGGCGATGGTGGGCGCCGCGGCCTGCTGGGGTCTGGGGTGTGGCGGATTCGTAACGGTGCGTTCGACCTTGTCGCAGCTGTTCGACCCTTGTACGCGCGCTGCCGATGGCGCGGGGCGCTGGCTCGGTGGTCCGTGTGCGCCGGAAGCCCCGCTGGCGGCGAGGCTTCGGTTTTCGATGGACGGGAAGATAGGGACCGCTCTTCGGGTTTGCGGAGCCCGCCGGCGCTGCGACCCAGAGGCCGGGGCCGGACATCTCATGCCTTACGCACCGCCCCTGAGTGGTAGCCCTCGATGCTGCTGTGCCCCTGGCGGGGACACTCAGCATGGCACGATGTCACGGCGCCCGGCCCGCTGCGCGCGGCATGCGCCTACGGAGTCGGGACGCTTGTGCACGTCGGGTCCGCAGGACGCAGTCGTCCAGCGGCTTCCAATCCGCCTCGTTCCGCTGCGCCAACCCGTCCCTGAACATCTGCAGATGACTCGCATCCGGCACATGTGCACACTCGGTCGGCGTGCCTACGCCAGGCTTTTCACCGGACGCGGGATCAATGTCGTTGACGTGTTCGTACATCGCTTTGGCCCACCCGTCGACACAGACCGGTCGGCTCCGCGTCCCGGCCCTCTGCTTCACGCTCATGCGGAGCCGGTCGGGCAACTCGCTGGTCAGCCCCTGCTGCCGTCAGAGGTGAAGAACCGGCGCACTGCTTTCCACGTCCAGTAATCCGCAGGCAGCGCAGGACACTTCACGCCTGATCCCAGTTCCGTCGCCTCTCCTTGAGTCGCAGCTGCCGGATCATGAGTACGGCCAAGGCGATCGCCAGGGACAGGTCTACGCCCGGAGCGAACCGTCCGGCCGCCTCCATCCTCAACTTCAGGCGAACGGCTCGCCGTTCGTCGGTCAGCCCGCCCCTTGCGCATGCCTTATACAGTCGGCATACCACAGGAATCATGGATCGTCAGCCCATACCGACATCAGGCTTTGGAGCTCGGCAATCATGCTCAGGACCTGGTTAGTTCTGGACAAGAGATCCCAATGCCGCGCCGCTCGGGCCGCGAGCCAACACGCTTTCCAGCCATCCAACTGATGAGGTGCCCCGGCTTGCAGGCCGCGGGTCACCTACGACGTCAGAGTTTGGGAACGCCGAGGTCAGCGAAGAGTTTTCTGGTTGCCGCGTGGGTGGAGTAGAGCACCGTGCCGCGGATCGAGCGAGTCATCAGGACGCCGTAGTGGTTACGGATCCGTTGCGCTAATTCGACGTCGGAGCTGATCCGGATGGCTTTGCTCTTCACGTGTTCTCGGTCCAGGACCCAGGCGTTGCCTGACCATGTGAGATCGGGGCCCATGATGACGCCGCCCCAGTCGTACTCCAGGCCCTGGGCAGTGTGCACGCAGCCGATCTGATTGAAGCCGCCGTCGTCCGTTGCCCAGTAGTGGCGCTTCGGTACGCCGGGCATGTCGTGCGAGTCCTCAGCGTTCCACGGACGGGCCCACCCGACCTCCGGGGCGACGTCTGGGAACGTGCCCGACGTGTCGGTCCACTCCCAGCACATGCCAGCCGTCATCCGGGCGCTCGCGCCCGCGTCCAACTTCGCCTGCAGGACCTTCTCCATCCGTGCGGCGCTGTCGGTCCAGTGGAGTTCGAACGGCTCGGCTTCTGTTCCGTCGTCTGCCTTCCACGGCAGCGGATCGCCGAGCAGCAGCCGTTTCACCCAGGTGTCGAAGGTGGAACTCCCGACCGCGCGTAGCGCACGATCGAAGTCGATCGTGACGACCTCCGCGGGTAGCTTCTGGATCTCCTCGATGAGCAGATCCTCGGACCAGACCTCGTCAGCGAACAGACGCTGGTCGCCGTCGATGAAGAAGACCGGAACCTTTGCCCGGGACACGATGACCTCGACGGAGGACTCGCCGTCGCGCATGTAGAACGAGCCCTTCATCGGGCGCTCAGTTAGCCGGTGCGCCTCGTCGCAAAGGATGAGGTCCACTCCGTCGGGCCCGATCTTGTCCGCGACCTTGTTGAGCGTCATAAACGCTTTTCCGTAGCCACGCGGCGCACCCCGACGGAAGTTCTCGCGTGACGCCACGCCGCCCGATACGAAACGTGCCGCATAGCCGTCCCTAATAACGTCTCCCAGCAAAGTGAGCGCGACGAGGGACTTACCCGTGCCTGCGCGTCCGCGGATCACGTAGACCTGCTTGAGGCTTGCCGACGGATCGCGGACCGAGTTCATGACGTTTTTCACTGCTTTGAGTTGGTTCTCCACCAAACTGAAGTGTGTGTAGCCGCTGACGATGTTGCCGATCTCGGAGGTCAGGAGCGCGGTCGACCGGCGCCGCCCCAGCAGCGCCTCGGCAGCGTCCGCACCATCGGCTGATGTGAAGCTGGAGTTGAGGAATTTCCGCAACTGCGCAGGCTGGCGGGCTGTGAACGTGCGGATGCCAGGGCAGGGCATGATCTGGCTAATCCACTGAGACTGCGGATCCTTGAGATTATGCAGATAGGCTGCCCCAGTGAGGTGGACGTACCGGTCGTCGAACATGCTGTGGTGTTGCTTGAGGGACTCCAGGTTGTCCCGCACCTGCACCGCCGGATGCTTCTTGTGCGCTGCGTAGAACGGCGCGTAGACGCGCTCGATCGCGCACTGCTTGCACAGGGCCAGGGCGCTAGGCTTCCTACATTCTGCACAGAGGCCCTTGGTGGCATTCGCCCGGTTGGGCCGCTCGACTGTGCTCCACTGCTTTAGTTCAACAGCTGCAAAGCTCAGCCCTCCCTCGGGGTGGTGGCCGGCGAGGACCACATCGATGGGGTTCATCTTCGGATCGACGCGATACTCGATGAAAACCCACACCTGGCCGAGACCGAGATCCTTGAGCGCTGTGGCAACTTCGTAGACGCTCTCGCGCCACGAATCGATGTCCCCGGCTGAGGGGGCCTGTCCTGTGGGGTGCGCCGCCGTGTAGCACTCGGCGATCTTGTCCTTGACGCGTTCCCGGTCCCGCACCATCTCTTCGGCGGGCCAGTAGGCTTCCAACTCTGACCACGCGCCCCCGCCAGCCACAACGCCCACGCTCCCGAAGCCGATCCACCATTTCGGAGACACCAACGGCCCTAACAGTAAAGCCATTGGTGCGAATGAGACGGCTGAGTATCCCAGTAGCCCCCAGTGACGACAAGCGATCTTCGGCCAGCAGGGGAGCTGCTACGGTCAGCATCACCGGCGGCCGGATAGGCGACCGAGCAGCAGCTCACCGACTCGCTTCCGCGCGCCGTGCCCCGCGCCGCTAGGTTCCCCAGAAGTGCCGTTGCCGCGTACGGAGCGGATCCACCGTCCTGCAAGGCGCCGCCCAAGATGGCCACCGCCGCGCCCTGGGTGTGGGGCACCACCGAGTCCGTCGTCGTGATCGCCCTGATGGTCGCCAGCTAGGCCCTGTCTCCCCGATCACGAGCGGAGCCAGATGAGGATGGCCGCGGCGGTGACGGTTCCGAGGAAGACGTACGCTCTTTTGTCGTAGCGCGTTGCGACGGCTCTGAACTGCTTGAGCTTGTTCACGGCCCGTTCCACCGTGTTCCGCGCGGCATAGCGTTCGGTGTCGAAGCCCGGTGGCCGCCCGCCACGTGAGCCTCGCCGCTCACGGGCAGCGATGGTGTCGCGCTTCTCCGGGATGGCATGGCTGATTCCCCTGCGTCGCAGATAGGCGCGGATCTTGCTGTTGCTGTAGGCGCGGTCCGCGCTGACGCTGTCCGGCAACCGCCGTGGTCGGCCCGAACCCACGCGCGGGACCCGGATCTTGTCCATGACGGGGATGAACTGGGTGCAGTCGGCCCGCTGCCCCGGGGTGACGAGCAAGGCCAGCGGACGGCACAACCCGTCCGAGGCCAGGTGCACCTTCGTGGTCAGCCCACCGCGCGAGCGGCCCAGGGCCTCGCCAGGTGCGCCACCGCCTCCCGGAGGCTGCGGAGCATGTGCGCGCGCACGTGAACTGATCTTCGCGCAGCCCCCTTTGCCCCAGCCGGCAGGACCGCTGGCGGCTTCCTCGGTGCACCGGCCGCATGCTGATGGGCGCGGATCGAAGTGGAGTCGACGTTGATGTCCCAGTCGATGTCGCTCACCGCATCGGCGACGGCCTGGAGGTGGTGAAGCAGGCGTTCCCAGGTGCCATCGGCCGACCAACGCAAGTGGCGCTTGTGGACGGTCTTCCACGGGCCAAAACGTTCCGGGAGCTCTCGCCACTGCACCCCGGTGCCAAGCCGGTGGATGATCCCGTTGATCACCTGGCGGTGGTCCCGCCACCGGCCGCATCGGTTGTTGCTCACCGGCAGCAGTGACTCCAGCACGGCCCACTCAGCGTCGGACAGATCACCCCGGCTCATCATGAGCGGAACAACGAGCGACCTGATGCCAGCGGCACGGTCAGACCGACGCGTGACCGGTTGTTTCCGAACGTCCACCGTGCTGGAGCCACTCCGGCGCCAGGATCGACATCACCGTCGCGTCCACCCGCTCGCCCTCCCAGAGCAGCGCGTCACGCAGTACGCCCTCGGCGACGAACCCCACCTTCTCGTAAGCGCGGCGGGCTCGCGGATTGAACGCGTAGACCTCCAGCGTGATGCGGTGCAGCCCCAGCTTCTCGAAGCCGTATCCGACGATCAGACGGGTCGCCTCCGTCCCCAGGCCAGATCCGTAGGTGCCGGGCACCAGGCAGATGCGGAAGCTGCAACTTTCGTTGCCTGGGTCCCACTCGTTGAGGACCGCCTCGCCGATGACGTTCCCCGTCGCCAGCTCGACCACGGCAAGGTCCAGCCGGTCATCTTGCTCCCGACGACTGTCGTACCAGGTACGTATTCGCCCCTCATCGGGCACACCGTCGTCATGACTGCCGGTCAGCCGTGATGCCTCTGTGTCCAGGAACATCGGCATCAGCGCAGGCACGTCATCCGCCGTGACTGGCCGGAGCAGCACCTGTTCCCCTCGTAGCGACGGCTTGCTGAGGAAATCCGGGCGTGAAACATCTCGAACGTGATCAACCATGGCCGCATTGTGTCCGGCCGAACCGCCCAACGTCCTCCTGATTCGCCACAGGACCCCGTGATCGGGGAGACAGGGCCTAGTGGTTCTCCGGCATCCCCATCCGCCGCCGCGCCGCGAACGCCGCCCTTCCGGCGGCGGCCGAGGCGGAGCCGGTCCAGTGTGAGGCCGCGCGACGCGGCGGATTTCCCGCCGTTCCGGGGACCCCGGCCCCGTGACACGAGCTCAGCCGCGGGGGCTGGTGATCCGATCGGGCTGGATCACGTAGATCACCCGGACCTGGTCGCGACCGCCGAACCATGGGTAGGGCCCGCCGAGGTACTTCTGCGCGAGTGCCTCAATGTGCTCGACCGCTCCCTCGGCGGTCACGCGCACCACACGGCCGCGGATCTGGACGTAGGAGGACGGTTCCGAGGGGTCGGAGATCGCTATGGCCACCCGCGGGTCGCGTGCGATGTTCCGGGTCTTCTGATGCGACTCCACGCTGTTGATCAGGACGTGTTCACCGTCGGTGTCGACCCATGTCTGGGTGAGCTGGGGGGAGCCGTCGGGCATCGTCGTGGCGATGTGGCAGATGCTGGGGCGTCGCAGCATCGCCAGCACGTTCTCGCCGAGGGATACGGGCACGGGGTCTCCAGGAGTAGGGCCGGTGAATGCCGGATCCACGGTAGCCACGCGTGCGGACCGGCCCTCACCCAGCCCCGGAACCGCGCACCGGCCGGGCTCAGAGTTCGCGGTACCTTGCGGTAGGCGTGACCACGTGACGATTGTCAGTCATGCCTGCTGGGGCCTCGAAGCTGCGCCACTGGAGCGGGAGCGTGCGGGAGACCGGGCCCGACTCGTTGTTGTGCGATTCCCTCCAGGGATCCCAGCGGCAGGCGCGGGCGGAGACGAATGCGAAGTGGCTTTCAACCTTTAGGACACGACAGCGCTCTGAAGAGGGGTGACAGGACAAGGCTCCCTGAGGGGAGCCGGACAAGGAGAGCAGATGCCGGACCACGGCCGAGGCTCCGAGGCGCCACAGGGATCCCAGGCGCCCCCGAGCTTCGAGGCGTTCGCCCAGGCGAGTCAGAGACGGCTGTACCGGACCGCCTACCTGCTCTGCGGGGACCCTGAGACGGCGCGGGACCTGACGCAGACCACGCTCGCCAAGCTGTTCCAGCACTGGCACCGGGCGAGCCTCGCAGACCACATCGAGGCCTACGCGAGAACGGTGCTGACCCGTACATACCTGGCCGAGCGGCGGCGCCGCCTGCGGGATCTGGTGGCGCACTCCCGCCCGAACCCCCGGCCCGCACTGGGAGACACCGATCTGCGGCTGACGCTGATATCCGCGCTCTCCGAACTTCCGCCCCGGGCACGGGCCATGGTCGTACTGCGGTACTGGGAGGACCAGAGCGTCGAGTCCGTCGCCGAGCTCCTGAAGTGCAGCGAGTCCACGGTCAAGAGCCAGTGCTCACGCTCCCTCGCCAGACTGCGCGCCCGCCTGGGCGAGGCCCACACCTACGCCAGCGGGAGCTGAGGAACCGCCATGACAGCCAACATGCCCGAAGAAAACGACCACAGCGCCCTGTTGGTCAGGGACGCGATGGAACGGACGGTGGCGGACCTGCCGCCGTCGCACGACCTGGTACCTGCCGCGGTCGCCCAGGGGCAGCGCCGCAGGCTGAGGGCCCGGCTCGTTATTGCCACCGGGAGCGCCTGCGTGGCCGGGGCAGTGGTGGCCGCCTGCCTGACGGTCGCCGGGGGAGGCGACTCCCACACGTCGGTGCGGCCCGCCGCGAGTGCCACGCCCTCGCCACACCACTCACACGGCCTGGCCCCCGAGCCGGGGCCTTACCGCACCCCCCTGCCGGCCGAGTCGATGGACCCCGGGGACCTTGCTATAGCTCAGCTGTCCGCGGCCGACCGGAAGCGGCGTGAGGAGTTCCAGCAACGGGCGGCCGTTCTCCTGGACCGCCTGCTGCCAGACAGCATCGGTTTCGTCCACCCGGTACGCAACTACGCGCAGCTGTACAACGGTGAGAGCGCAGGAGGCCGAGTGTTCGAGCTCATCTTCACCGTGCGGTCGTCCAAAAACCGGCCCGGTCCGCGGCCCTGCTTCAAGGACATTGCGCGCAAGGGCGGGACTTGTGAGTACGTCACCCTGCCGGGCGGGAGCGGTGTCAGGGCAACATCGCTCCGCTTGCGCGTCGAACCGTCAGACACCATGTCCACTCAGATCGCCTTCACCTACGCGCACAGTGAGGCGGTACTCACCGTCTACCCGGATGTGGACGCCGGGGCCTCCTCTCCAGTCACCGGAGAAGAACTGGAGGCCGCCGTTGGCGACCCCCGTTTCCTCGACCTAGTGCGGGACGCCGCCGCGCTGCCGCTGGACTTGCAGGAGGCCATCGGCGCGGACGACTGAGAGCGAAGACGGCGGTGCTGGTGGCCACCCCACCACCAGCACCGTCAAGCGCTCCGCCTAATACTCCAGTTGTAGATGGCGATCTTGCTGGTCGGGTGCCAGGTCTCGGGGCGAACTGATTCCCGACTCGATTGGTCCGGTCCGATGCGCTTGCCGTCTCAGCCGGACTGGTCACTCGAGGGGCCGATGGTGCTGTCCGTGCCGTAGAAGCGGCCCTGGTCGCACAGGGCGTCGATCTCGGCGTTGTCTTCCTGGCTCAGTTGTGCATCCAGCGCGACGCTGATGATGCGTCGGGCGCGGGCCAATCGCCGAGCGACATCCCAGTCGGCGATGAATTTACCGACGGTGTAATCGTCGGCGGTCCCGGATCCCTGGTGGGATCCGAGTCGGTCGAGGGAAACGACGAACTCGTTCAGGTCCTGGAGTACCGCGACGACCTCGCTGAGGGGCATGCGGATCTCTCGTGAGGACATGTCCATCAGCCGATTCAACTCCAGAACTGCTACTCGGGACCAGATCCTGATTTTGCTGGTCGGGGCTGGTCCGGGAACGGGGGCGGCCACCGGTGATCATCGGTGTGTGAAGACAGAAGATCAGACGGTAGCCGCAGGTCACAGCATAGATCCTGCCCGCTGGCAGAAAGCGTTCGAGGTCCTGATGGGCCGTATCGCGGGCCGGTTCGTCCGGGTGGAACCCCGGCGCCGGGCACGGGCGTTCGTGCTCGGCCTGTTGTCGAACCCGCCGCGCAAGGAGTGCCGGACACTCGCCGAGCAGGCCGGCGACGCGAACCCGTACGGACTGCAACACCGATCACCGTCCGCGACCAGTCCAGCTTCTTCGGGGCCCGCAACTGTTCCGCAGCACCAGGTGCAGTTCCTCCCACACGCCTTAAGACTTCCGTGGCATCACCTCCAGACACGACTGACCGCCACCTCCTACGAGGCGGCGGTCAGTTTCGTGTCATTCCTGCTCAGGGCAAGATCAGTTTGAATGCGGACCCTAGTGCGAGGTCACCTTGAAGGTGCCATGGCGCTTCACCTTCAGATAGACATAGCCCGATTCAAAGCGTCCTTGGGTGACTCCCGCCGCCGCGGCGAAGGATCCGTGGCGCCAGACCACCTCACCGTTGACCCTAACGGTGCCGGTCCGGCCGGAGACCGGGACGGCGATGGTGCCGCTGGTCCCCCTGGGGGCGTTGACGGTCAGGCTGAACTGGCTCTTGCCCTTATTTGCGGTCCAGTTGACGCTGAGGTCTCCGTGCGGGGTGGGAACACTTCCTCGGGTCCAGGTGAGGTCTCCGGGGTGGGGCTGCACCGTCCAGGTGCTGTAGCCCGCCGTGTCCGGACGAACGCCCAGGACGTAGCTGGACAGTGCGGACGTCGGGGCCGTGGACCAACCGTGGGACAGGCTCGCTCCCGACCCGAGGCCGGGTGTGCCATCGTGGCCGGAGATGTTCTCCCACATAGTCCCGGTCTGATTCGGGCCGGGAGCGATCATGTGACCCCACACGTTGTGCAGGAGCTCTTGTGCGTTGGCGGTATCCCCGGTCGCCAGACGCGCCTGGAGTTCGAACCCGCTGATGAAGGGGCTGACCAGGTTCTTGTTGCCGGCGTCGGAGGAGAAGGGAAGCGGTCCGTAAGGGGTGCTCCACAGCGACGACTTGAGCTTGGACAGGATCTCCGCCTGCTTGGCGGCCGGGGCAACTCCGTACAGGACTGCCAGTGCGTTGGCGTCCTGAGCGACTCCGGACTGGGTGTCGCTGATCTTGTAGAGGCCGCTCGTCGGGTCGTAGAGACGCTCGTTGATTCGCTTCCGCAGCGCTTCGGCGTCGGCCCGATAGGCAGCGGCTTGTGAGGCGTCTCCGGCCGCTGTGGCCAGTGCCGCACCGTCCAGCAGTGCCTTGTAGTAGAGGATGTTGTAGGCCGAGACCTCGCCACCCTTGTCGCCGTCGTAGAAGTCCCAGTCCGCTCCGTCGACCCCGGCGCGGGTTGAGAACAGGCCGTTCCCGTCCACCCTGGTCGCGTTCCATGCGAGTTCACGCTTGACGACGGGCCATTCCTTGGTGACGAAATCCTTGTCGCCGGTGTGGAGATAGTAACTGGCCAGATCCGCAACGAAGTACATGGAATACGTGGCGGAGTAGCTGGCCGTCTCGCCCGGGGTGAGCGGGCCGAGGTGCGCCACGCTTGCCGGATGGAGGGCGCCGGGCACGAATCCGCTGGAAAGCTGCCGGCTGCCCAGCAGGTCCAGCGACTGTTTGATGTACTCCGGATTGTTCACGGAGTAGTAGTCGGTGAGGCCCTCCACCAGGATGTCGCCGCTCCAGATCGCACGGTCGCGCCGGGCGCCGTCGAGAACCGATGCCACCGCGTTGGATCCCGGCGGAGTGAAGTCGGCGAGGGACGCAGGCGCGGTAAGCGGATGGCTGTAGAGCGTCTTGCCTTGACTGCTGACGACAGTGAGGTCCTTGAAGGACGCCTCCTCGTCGCCGAACTCACGAAAGCCGATGGTCCCGGTCGGATAGGCCACTGCTTCGGCGGGCAGCGACGAGGTGTCGACATGATCGATCGGCTGGCCGTCCAGCAGGATCGAGATGCTGGTTGCGGACACCGTGGTGGCCACTGTGTGCCAGGTGCCCTCGGTCAGGGGCGACGGCAGTGCCACGGACCCGAGGCTCGTGTAGGCGCCGTTGTGGACGTTGAGTTTCTGCAGGGTGTTCGGGGCGCCGCCTGTGTCAGTGCTGTCGTCGAGGATGAACAGGTAGCCGTTCTGCGAGTTCTGCGCGCGTGCCATCCACCCGGCCTGGTTGTGGAGAATCCTGGTCCGGAAGGTCGTCGTGTAATCACTCCAGGACGAGCCGCGATTCAGGACGCCGGCACCGTCGTTCACCTTCGAACCGCCGGCACTCAAAGCACCGTCCTGGATCGCCCAGCTCCCGGGAAGCGAGTTGGCCGGGACGAGATTGGTCTGCAAGGTGTAAGCACCGGCGTACCAGATCTTGTTCAGCTCGTCCGAACTCGACAGGAAGTGACCCTGGTATCCGCTCGCCTGAGTACGGTCGGCGATGTACTTGATCCCGACCTTGCTGAGCGTGACACGGCCTGGGTCGGAGAGCGTTATCTGCTCGTACCGCTCGCCTCCTTGCGCGGCGGGGTTGGTGATCGTGCCCGGACCGGAGACCTGGTAGGTGTCGAACCGTGAACTGTCGCCGTCCGCCCAGGGCGCGGCCCCGTCACCGGACGGGCTCATGTACTCCAGGCCCTCGCTGTACGCGGCCTTCAGAGTCGGGGACCCGGACTTGGCGGAGACGGTGAAGTAGGGCTGGCCGCCCGTCTCTTGGCCGTAGTCGAGAAGGATGGTGGGCGCTTCTCCGCCGGCGGTGTAGGTCAGCGTCGTGCTGCCGGTGCCGCCGCACAACAGGTTCCGGGCGCCTTCGACCGAGCCTGTCGTGCTGACCACGGAGACGGGGCAGATGTCGGAGTGCTTCGGGGTCTGGACGTACTGCCGCCAGTCACTCGTGGCCCGGGGTGTCCTGGTCCGGGTGGCGTGTTCCGTGGCGGACACGGCCACGGGCTGGGCGAGCATGGCCACGATGAGGGCAAGGCCCAGAGTGAATGTCGCGCCGGCCCAACTGCGTCTGCGTGACGGACGTCGTCTGCCCGAAATGATCATAGGAACTCCGAGGGTGCGAGTGCTGCTTTGACGGCTCTCAGGTCAGCGGCGATCAACGAAGAACGCGCAGGCCAGGGTGGCGGGTGACGGTCCAGATCCTTTTGAAACGTTTCAGGTCTATTCCGCAAAAGGCAAGGTATGCAGTAGCCATGACCGCGTCAACCCATCGCGCATAACTTGGCATTCGTCATAAGCACTGCGCGCCTCGCGGCACGGCACGTTCGCGGGCGCCCCGACGCGTTGCCGGCCGACCGCGGCTACGACCACGACAAGTACGGGCGCCTGCTCTGGGCCCGCGGGATCCGACCGGTGATCACGAAGCGCGGCGAGTCCCACGGCACCGGCCTGGGTATCTTCCGCTCCGTCGTCGAGCGTACGATCGCCTGGCTTCACGGCTTCCGCCGCTTGTGCATCCGCTGGGAACGTTGCGACGACATCCACGAAGCCTTCCTCAGAAGTGCCGTCTGCCTGATCACCCATCGCCACGTCCAACGGCTCTGTCAGGAACAGTTGGCGTCCCCGGGGACCAGGGCCCGGGGGACTGCTGGGTCGTGAACGTCCTGCCCGGGCGACCTGGTCCCCGAGGTCCGACGGGACCGGACTCAAGGACCAAGGCGGCAGGCCGCGTACCGCCGTACACGGCCTGCCGCGCTGTGCAGCTGCAGCACCCTATCTGCGGCAACGGTCCAGTGCGAAATCGGCGGGTGGGCCGCTCCGCGAGGACCGGCCCACCCTTCATGTCCAGCGTGCGCGGACAGCGTGACGACGGTGCGGTTCCAGGCGCTGTCGGCGCCTTGTGGTGGCTTCCGCGCTACTTCCGCTTGAGGGTGAAGTTGCTGGTGACCGTCGCTCCCTTCTGGATCTTCACCGTCGTCACGGTCGGCTGGTAGCCGTCCTTGGCGACGATGACGGTCAGCGGATTGTTGCGGGCGTCGAGCCACAGGGCGTACGTGCCGTCGGCCGCGGTGGTGAGGGTGTACGTCGAGGCCCAGCTGTCGATCTGGACGGTCGCCCCGGCCAGCGGCGCGGTGCCGCCGGACGACGTGGCCCCCAGGACGGTTCCGGTGATCTTGCCCCAGGTCTTGGGCGGGTTGACGTGCAGGCTGACCGGTACCCGCGGCACGGAGTACGGAGTGTCGGTGCCCACGGTGAGGGCGGCGGTCAGGTCACCGGGCTGGGTCACCTCGGGGACCGAGGCGTCCAGGGAGACGGTGACGGTCGCCTTCGCGCCGGGCTCCAGGGTGAGTTGCTGGGTGCTTTCGCCCAGCCAGGTGATGTCGCCCGATCCGGTCTGGTCGTAGCCGGGCAGCAGCTCGGCCTTCGACGTCGGGGTGCTGGGCGCGGTGCCGCCGCCGACCTTGTAGAAGCCGGGGGCGCCGCCGCCCCGGTACGTGGGCACGGTGGGATTGGGAAGCGCGCTCCAGGTGCCAGCCTTCGGGTCGAAGGCCTGGCTGCGGTTGGTGAGCGCGTTGTTGCCGACACCGCCGGCCAGCAGCAGCTGTCCGTTGGCCGCGGTGGAGGCCGAACCCCACTGCGCGGCGGGCATGTCGGCGAGCTGGGACCAGCTGTCGGTGCCCGGGTCGTAGACGTAGGTGTGGGTCACGTCGCTGTTGCCGGTGCCCAGACCGCCTGCGCAGTAGAGCAGGTCGTCGATGGCGCCGCAGGCCTGCCACGAGATCGGTTCGGGGTAGGCGGCGATCGCGGACCAGGTGTCGGTCTTGGGGTCGTAGACGCTGGCGTCGGAGGTGCCGCAGGAGTCGGCGCCGCATCCGCCGATCATGTAGAGCTTGCCGTCGAGGACGGTGCTCCCGGATCCGGCGTACGGCTTGGGCGCGGACGCGCCGGTGGTCCAGCTGTCCGAACTCGGGTCGTAGATCTCCAGCTTCGCGTCGGGGTTGCCGGACGAGGCCCAGCCGCCGACGGCATAGAACTTGCCGTCGATGAAGCCGTGCGCGGGGTCCTCGCGGGTGTCGGACGCGCTCGCCAGCTTCGTCCAGCTGCCGGCGACCGGGTCGAGGACGTACAGGTCCTTGCTGTCGGCCGATCCCGTGTACCCGAAGGCCGAGTAGATCTTGCCGTCATGGGCGCTGACAGCGTTGTCCATGATGGCGCCCGGGAAGTCCGGGACGGTTTGCCAGGGGCCTTCGGCCGGGACGGCGGCGGGCTTGGCCGTGCCGCTCTTGGCGTGGGCCTTGCTGGACAGCGGGGTGAAGTCACCCTTGACGGTGCGTAGCGCGGCGCCCTTGCCCTGCTGGGTGAAGGTGCCGGACTGCTCGCCGAGCTTGACCGTCGCGGGCGCGCCGCCGGTGTTCTTCACCGTCAGGTTCTGCGTTTTGGATCCGCCCCAGGCGACGGTGGCGGAGACGGAGGCGGGGGTGATGGTGATGTTCCCGGCCTTGAGGGTGAAGTCGGCCGAGACCGTGCTGTCGGCGCCGACCTTCACCGCCTTGGAGAGGGAGGTGTACTTGGACTTGGCCGCGGTGAAGGTGTGGCTGCCGAAGGTGGTCGAGAGGAGTGAGTAGAAGCCGTCGGGGAGGTTGGGGTCGTCGGGGGTGGCGACCGTCGTGGTCTGCTCGGCGGGCTTGTCCTTGCTGGTGACGGTGGCGCCGACCACGCCGGTGGCGGTGTTCGCGTCGGTCACGGTGCCGACGACGAGGGCGCCCGGTGTGGGTGTGACCTCGCGGTCGCCGATGAGAACGTTGTCGACGGACCACCACCAGCCGAAGTGCGAGGTGAAGTGGAAGCGCAACCGCACCGAGGACTTGCCCGCGAAGTCGGTGAGCGGGACGGTGATCCGCTGGCCGGGGAAGATCGATGAACCCGCGGACCAGACCTTGGTCCAGGTCTTGCCGCCGTTCTCGGTCGCCTCGACCTCGGCGGTCTGGTTGTTGAACTGCTGGTACTGGGTGTTGAAGGCCAGTTCGGGGTTGTCCTTGCCGCTGAAGTCGTAGACCGGGGTCACCAGCGAGGTGTCCTGGGAGGCGGCGCCGCCGAAGTGGTCGCTGTCGACGACGGCGAACGCGCCGTCACCACCGGTGCCGTTGCCGCGGCTGCCGGGGTCGTCGAACTGCCAACCTCCGTCTGTCCCGTCCGCGTTGACCACGCTCCAGCCCGTCGGCGGGGCATCGGTGGCGTCGAAGGGCTCGGTGCTGCCGCTGTCGTGGACCTGATATCCGGGTGTGCTGGTGGCCCATGAGTCGACGGGGACCGAGAAGCCGACGGTCTGGTCGGAGCCGCCGACGTCGATCTTCTTGGTGACGGCGCGGTAGCCGGTGGAGGCCGTGGCGACGTGCAGGGTGTAGGCGTGCCCCTCCGGCAGGTCGAGGCTGTAGGAGCCGGTGGCCGGGTCGGTCCACACGGAGCCGGGCACGCCGTCCGCGGTGATCTTGGCGTAGAGCGGCCATCCGTGGCCGGAGCCGTCGACGACCCTGCCTGCGACGGTCCGGCTGGGTACCGGGGTGAGGGAGAAACTCTTGGTGAGCGTGGCGCCGTCGTCGACCACGACCTTGTCGGCCGAGTCGTCGGCGTATCCGAACGCCTGGACCGTGACATCGTAGGTGCCGGTCGGCACCGTCAGGGAGTACGCACCGGAGGCGTCGGTGTGGGCGACGTTGGTGCCCGCGCTGACGGTGGCCCCGCTGACGGGTTTGCCGGTGGCGCTGTCCGTGACGCTTCCGGAGATCACGCCGTGCGGGCCGCTGCGGAACGCGGACAGACCGGCGGGTGTGCCGAGGCCGGTGGGACCGTCGTAGCCGTCGGTGCCGTTGCACAGGTAGGACGGGGAGCAATTGCCGTTGCTACCGGTGGTGATGTCGTTGATCCCGGCGTGCGTCGCGTAGGGGTAGGAGTTCGGGTAGGTGCCGGCCACGGGGGTTCCGGCGTCGGCGTACACCGACGCGATGATGGGCGCCGAGACGCTGGTGCCGCCGTACACGGCCCAGCCGCCATTGCCGTAGGTCTGGTAGACCGCCACGTCCTCCGCGACGGCGGAGACGTCGGCGAGCGCCCGGTTGTCACAGCCGGTGTCGTGCTGGAACGCCGGCTTGGGTTCGTACAGTGAGCAGCCGGAGCCGGCGAGGTTCCAGGCGGACTCGGTCCAGCCGCGCGGTGTGGAAGGGGCCCGGGTCAGCGTGGTGCCGCCCACGGAGGTCACGTACTGGGAGGCCGCCGGGTAGCCGACGCCGTAGGCGTAGTCGCCGGTGGACGCGGTGATCGCGACACCCGGGTGGTTGTAGTGGGCGTCCAGCGTGGTGGTTTCGGAGGGGTCCTCGCCGTTGCCGCCGCGGTAGTCGCTGCCGTAGGAGTTGGAGACGAACTTCGCGCCGAGCGCGACGGCTTCGTCGACCGCCGAGGACAGACTCTCGAAGCTGTTGTCGTCCGCCTCGACCAGCAGGATGTGGGCGTTGGGCGCGACCGCGGAGACCATGTCGAGGTCGAGGGAGATCTCGCCGGCCCAGCCAGGGTCGGGATCGGGATAGTCGGTCCCGCCCCGCTGGCTGACTTTGTGGAAGCAGCCGTTGTCCGTGGTGCAGGCCGGCAGTCCGTACTGCTCTCGGTAGACGGCGAGGTCCGCCTCGGCGGTGGGGTCGTCGAAGGCGTCGACGATGGCGACGGTCTGCCCGCCACCGCCGTCGGCGGCCAGGTTGTAGGCGCTCTGCAGATCGGCGGCACCGTAGCCGTTGGGCGTGTCGGCAGACCGCATCAGGCCCTTGACCGACTTCACGTCGGAGCGGCGCAGGGCGAAGCAGGAGAAGTGGCTGCGCTTGGGCGCGGCGCACGTCGGCTCGAAGAGCGGGCGTGCGCCGTCCGAGGTGGCAGAGGCAGAGGCGGAGGCGGGCGCGGCGTCCGAGGCGGACGCCGGTGCCTGCAGGCCGAGCAGCGCCATCGCGGTGGCGCCGAGGACGGCCAGGCCGGTGGATATCGTTCGTCTGAGGGGGGATCTGGTTCGCGTTGTCGTGCCTGTGGTGCGCAACGTGTGACTCCCATGCGTGGTTGCTGGGGTCGACCCGTACACGGCTCTCGGGCGACGGTGAATGTCTCGGTATTCACCGGGGGCTAATTAGCGGGACCGGTAATTCGTGTGTCAATCACTTGCTTTCAGTGACAGTGGTGACTGAACGTCAATATTGAGGTGCCGTCCCGGTGTCTCCCGGCAGTGATTCAGGCGCGTTTCACGGGGAATGCGCGATTCCTTCTGTCCGCTGAGCGGACACAAAACGCCTGCTGTGGGCCCACGTTCACCGGAATGTGTCGAAGGCGTGAATACGACACGGCGTCAAACCGCCAGCTGTCCGCGTTGACCAGCCGATGCGAATGGATGGACTTTTGTGCTGGTCAACACGCGTCTTCCACTGCACGCCCGTGTGTCGAACGAAGCCGGGCCCACGGGCCCCCGCCCCGTCACCTCCAGGAGCCGTCCTTGCTGCACAGATCGCCCGCCGGACCCGGGCGGCGCAGACCGTCTCGCCCCCGGTCCGTCGCGGCCACGGTGGCCGCCGCCGTCCTCGCCGTCCTGGTGGCACTGCTGCCCGGACAGGCCCACGCCGCGTCCTCCGCGTCCGAACCGTCCGCCACCTCGGCGACCGCCGTCTCCGCCGAGCCCGCCTGCGGCACACCCCGGCCCGGCTCCTTCACGTGTTTCGCCCTGCGCCGCACCGACGTCCCCGCCACGCTCGGCCTGCGCCGCGCCGCGGCCGGCCAGGCCGACCCCGACGGCTACTCCCCGGCCGACCTGCGCGCGGCCTACGGACTGCCGGCCGACGGCGGGGCCGGGGCCACGATCGCCATCGTCGACGCCTACGACAACCCCGGCGCCGAGGCCGATCTCGCCGTCTACCGCAGGCAGTACGGGCTGCCCGCCTGCACCTCGGACAACGGCTGCTTCCGCAAGGTGGACGAACACGGCGCCGCCGCCTACCCGGCCGCAGACGACGGCTGGGCGGGCGAGATCTCGCTCGACCTCGACATGGTCTCCGCGATCGCACCCGACGCACACCTCCTGCTCGTCGAGGCCGACAGCGCGTCCTCCGACGACCTGGGCACGGCCGAGAACACCGCCGTGTCCCTGGGCGCGCGCTACGTCTCCAACTCCTGGGGCGGCTACAGCGACGACAGCGGCCAACTCGCCTACGACGAGGCGTACTTCAACCACCCAGGAGTCGCGGTCGTCTTCAGCTCCGGCGACGGCGGCTACGGCGCCAGTTACCCGGCGTCCTCGCCGTACGTCACCGCGGTGGGCGGCACCTCACTGGTCCGCGACGGCAGCGCACGCGGCTGGGACGAATCGGTGTGGAACACCACCACCGTCGACGGCGGCGGGCAACAGCACTGGGGCGCGCCAGGATCCGGCTGCTCGGAGGTCGAGCCCAAACCCGCCTTCCAGTCCGCCGTGGACTGTTCGGGCCGCTCAGTCGCGGATGTCAGCGCCGTCGCGGACCCGGCGACCGGCGTGGCGGTCTACAACTCCTTCTCCGACGGCGGCTGGAACGTCTACGGCGGCACCAGCGCCTCCGCGCCGATCATCGCGGGCGTGTACGCGCTGGCCGGCACCCCCGTCTCCGGAACCTACCCGGCCGCCTACCCCTACCAGGCGCCCGGCGCCCTCCACGACGTGACCCAGGGCGACGACGGCAGCTGCGCCGACCGATCGGTGTGCGGCCACGGTCCGACACCCGACTGCACCCCCGCCTTCACCTGCTCCGCGCAGCCCGGCTACGACGGACCGAGCGGGCTGGGCACACCGGACGGCACCACCGCCTTCCGCCCCGGTCCGCACGGCACCGTCTCCGGCTCGGTCACCGACGCGGGCACCGGCCGGCCGGTGCCCGGCGCCACGGTCGCGCTCGGCGACCACCGGGCGACCAGCGACGCGCAGGGCGCCTACCGGCTGGACATACCGGCGGGGTCGTACGCACTGACGATCAGTGCCTTCGGCTACAAGGACAACGCCCTCGGCACGGTCCGCGTGGACGACGGTGCCACACTGACCAAGAACGTGGCGCTGACCGCGCTGCCCTCACAGACCCTGTCCGGCACCGTCCGCGACGGCGGCCAGCACGGCTGGGGCGTCTACGCCCGGCTCACGGTCGACGGTGTGCCCGGCACGTTCTTCACCGACCCGGCGACCGGCCGGTACGCGGTCCGCGTGCCCGACAACCACACCTACACGCTGCACGCCACGGCGCTCTACCCCGGCTACCGGGCCGCCGACACCACTGCCCCGGTGAGGTCCGCCCCGCGGACCGCCGACCTGACACTGCCGCTCGACACCACGGGCACACTGGCTCCCGGCTACGAAATGACCTACCACGGTGGCGAGTCGCAGTCCTTCCCGACCGCGGCCAGGCCTGACGGGTGGACGATCCGCGACAACACCGCGGCCGGCGGCTGGCAGTTCGACGACCCGCTCAACCGGGGCAACCAGACCGGCGGAACCGGCCGATTCGCCGAAGTGGACGACTTCGCCCTGGGCTGGGCACCCGCCGACACCGAACTCATCAGCCCCAGCTACGACTTCAGCGCCGAGCGAGCCCCCGAGCTGCAGTTCGACACAGCGTTGCCCTCGCTCTACCGGGTCGGCGATCTGACCGCGGACGTGGACGCGAGCACCGACGGCGGCGCGACCTGGACCACCCTGTGGCACCACACCGACATCGTCGCCGGTCCGGCTCACGAGGCGGTGCCGCTGACCTCGTACGCGGGCAAGAAGTCGGTACGCGTCAGATTCCACTTCACGGGCTCCCTGACCGGCATATGGCAGATCGACGACGTGAGAGTCGGAACCCCGGCTCTGGTCACCCGTCCCGGCGGGCTGCTGGTCGGACGGATCGACGACGCCAACTCCGGTCACGGCGTCCTCGGCGCGACCGTCGCCGCCGCAGCGGTGGCCGCCGACCGCGGCCGTATGGTGGCCGCGCCGGGCGACCTGGCACGCGGCGACGGCCTGTACTGGCTGTTCTCGTCGCGCACGGGCCCGCAGAAATTCACCGCGGGCCTGCCCGGCTTCGGATACCCGCCCGTCACCGACACGGTCAGGGTGCGGGCCGACACCGTCACCACGGCCGACTTCACCCTGCACCCGGCTCAACTGCGCTACGACATCCGGTCGGTGACGGCCAACGTGCCGTGGGGGGCCAGGAAGAACGTCACGGTCACCGTTCACAACACCGGCGGTACGCCCGCCACCGTCTCGCTCGGCGAGCAGAACCTCGGCGGCACCCCGGCGCCATCGAGCGGTGCCCCCGCCCGGCACGCCACAGCGGCACTCACCCCGAACACCCTGCCGCGCACCGCCGCCGCACCGGCGTCCGGAACCCGCACCCCGGCCGGGCAGGAATGGTCCGCGCTGACCGACCTGCCGACCGGGACCTTCGGGGGAATCGCCGCGGTCGACGACGGCACGCTGTACGCCGGCCTCGGTGAGGCACCGGGAGGTCAGTGGAGCGCTGCCTTCTCCGCCTACGATCCGGGCACCGCGACCTGGCGCGCACTCACGGCGCCGGCCACCAGGCGACTCGGGCCGGCCTACGGCTTCATCCGCGGCAAGCTGTACGTCACCGGCGGCCGCGACGCCTCGGGAGCGCCCATCGCGGGCGGCGAGGTCTACGACCCGGTCACCGACACCTGGTCGCAGATCGCGGACGTGCCCAAGGCGTACGGTGCCGCCGGCTCGGTCGTCCTCGGTGACCGGCTGTACGTGATCGGCGGCTGCGACCGGATCAACTGCGGCAGCGCCGACGTCCAGATCTACGACCCGGCGACCGACACCTGGGCGGCAGGCAAGCCCTACCCGGAACCGATCTCGTACCCGGTGTGCGGCGACGCGGACGGCGTGGCCTACTGCGCGGGCGGTGCCTACGAGCCCGACGGCCACTCCCCACGGGCCACCGACCACGCCTACGCGCTGGACCGGGCGAGCGGGACCTGGCACCGGGTGGCCGACGCCCCGGCCGATGTCTGGGGCGCCACCGGGACAGCGGCCGACGGCCAACTGCTGGTCGCCGGTGGCTTCGAGGTGAGCGCCGGCGCGCTGACCAACGAGGCACACGCCTACGACCCGGCCACCGACACCTGGTCCGCGCTGCCCAACCTGGCCGAACCCGTGCTCGGTGCCCAGTCGGCGCCCGGCTGGTTCGCGCTCGGCGGCATGGACGCCTACAGCGTGCCGCAGCAGGCCGTGCGCGAACTGCCCGGCTGGGACCAGGCACATGGCGACGTACCGTGGCTCGCGGAATCGGCCAGGAAGCTCACGGTCGAAGCGCACGGGTCGGCCCGGATACGGCTGACCCTCGACGCCGGGGCGATGACCGCCGCCGACGCCGGCGCACACCGGGCGGCGCTCGTCGTCGACACGGACACCCCGTACGGCGCGGTGTCACTGCCGGTGACCATGACGGTGGTACCTCCGGCCGGCTGGGGCCGGCTGACCGGGACCGTCTCCCGTACGACGCCCGCGGGGGAGGTGGCACCCCTCGAGGGTGCCACGATCGACATCGACGGCCCGAGCGGCGCTCAGACCGCGACTACGGCCCAGGACGGCACGTACTCCGCGTGGTCGCCGGTGAAGGGCGGCCCCGTGCGAGTGGTCGTACGGGCGGACGGCTACCGGCCCGCGACCCGGTCGATCCGGCTGGTGAAGGGAGGAGTGGTCACCTCGGACTTCCGTCTGCGGGCGAGGTGAGACGGGGCCGGCCGGAACCCCAGCCGCCCGCCCGCCCCGGCCCCCGCGGGGCGCCCCCGCCCCCCCCCGGCCCCCGCCCCCGGGGGCCGGCGCGCGGTACCGCACACATCTCACAGTCCGCGATCCCCGCGGGGATCGCCTTCTTGATGGATGCCGCCAGGTCGACGAGCGCGGCCGAACCGTCCCGCTCGGCCCACTTCCTCGGCACGCTGACTTCGACGTACGCCCGGCGTAGGCTGCTGGTGAAGCGGTACGCCCCGTCGCTCCGCTTCTCCATCAGCCAGCCGACGCCGTTCACCTCGCCGCTGAGTGCCTCCTCGTCGTTCATCTTCGAGGGTCGTTCGACACCGCAGCGCAGTATGATCGCCGGGCTTCCCCAGCCCGCGGTCAGCGCGGACCGGGGCTCGGGATCGTTCCGGTCGAGGCCGTCCACCTTCTTCGGCAGCACCTTGTCCAGGTTCTGGCACAGCGCGGAAACCTTCGCGTCCGGACCGGGAACCACGGCCGAGGCGCCGTCGTCTGCTGAGGAGCAGCCCGTGACGGAGATCAGCAGGGCGAGAACGGGCAGCCCGAGAAGAGTGGTGTGCCGGTGACGGGAAGAGTTCACCGGCCAAGGGTAGACGGGGGCTAGAGGTGCACCACCGGGCAGGTCAGGGTGCGGGTGATGCCATCCACTTGCTGGACTTTCGCGACCACCATGCGGCCGAGATCGTCCACGGTGTCGGCCTGGGCCCGCACGATCACGTCGTACGGTCCTGTCACGTCCTCGGCCTGGATCACCCCCGGGATCTTGCTGATCGTCTCGGCGACGGTCGACGCTTTGCCGACCTCCGTCTGGATCAGGATGTACGCCTGTACCACGGAACCTCCAGGGCGGCCACGAGGATCATGTGGGGAAAAGGAACGCCACGGTATCGCGTCGCCGCTCGTCGCGGGGAGACCCGCGGTGACTGGGGCTTGCGCGCCGGGGTGCGCGGACCGCACAAGTTGACGGTCAACTCGACCGTACCGAGGACAGAGACGGCTCGCTACCGGGCACCGGTAGCGGCAGAGGGAGCAGTACGACGATGAAGGGCACCGTGGGCGAGTTGGGGGAGTTCGGGCTCATCAAGGAGCTCACTTCGCGTCTCACCACCACCCCGGCGGTCCGGGTCGGCCCCGGCGACGACGCCGCGGTGGTGGCCGCGCCCGACCGCAGGGTCGTGGCGAGCACCGACATCCTCCTGGAGGGCCGGCACTTCCGCCGCGACTGGTCGACGGCGTACGACGTCGGACGCAAGGCGGCCGCGCAGAACCTCGCGGACATCGCCGCGATGGGCGCCGTACCGACCGCGCTGCTGCTCGGTCTCGTCGTACCGGCCGAGCTGCCGGCCACCTGGCCGTCCGAGCTGATGGACGGGCTGCGCGACGAGTGCCAGGTCGCGGGCGCCGCCGTGGTCGGCGGCGACGTCGTACGGGGTGACACCATCACCGTCGCGATCACCGCGCTCGGTGATCTGCGCAACCACGAGCCGGTGACCCGGGGCGGCGCACGGCCCGGCGACGTGATCGCCGTGACGGGCTGGCTCGGCTGGTCGGCGGCCGGGCACGCGGTGCTCTCCCGCGGTTTCCGTTCGCCGCGGGCCTTCGTCGAGGCGCACCGGCGCCCCGAGCCCCCGTACCACGCGGGTCCCGCGGCCGCCGGGCTCGGCGCGACGGCGATGTGCGACGTGAGTGACGGGCTGATCGCCGACCTGGGTCACATCGCCGAGGCGAGCAAGGTCAGGATCGACATCCGCTCGGGTGCCATCGACATCCCGTCGCAGATGAACGACATCGGCCAGGCCGTCGGCGTCGACCCGATCCAGTGGGTGCTCACCGGCGGCGAGGACCACGCGATCGTCGCGGCCTTCCCGCCGGACGTGAAGCTGCCCGCGCGCTGGAAGGTGATCGGGGAGGTGCTCAACCCCTCCGCGCTGCCGCAGGTCACGGTGGACGGCGCACCGTGGACCAGCAAGGGCGGCTGGGACCACTTCGGTGACATCGAGTCGTGAGACGGCCGGGGCCGGTGCGGTGCGCGTCGAGGGCGTGCGCCGCGCTCTCCCGCGCGTGGGTGTGCGAACAGCACAGAACCCGCCCACCGTGAGGTGGACGGGTTCAGTGCAAGCGAACCAGCAGTGGCCGCGCGCTGGCGGTTGTCAGCGCGTCACCTTGCCGGCCTTGATGCACGAGGTGCAAGCGTTCACGCGCTTCGGCGTCCCGCTCACCACGGTACGTACACGCTGGATGTTGGGGTTCCAGCGGCGGGACGTACGGCGGTGCGAGTGCGAGATGTTGTTGCCGAAGCCCGGCCCCTTGCCGCAGACGTCGCAGTTGGCAGCCACGGGTCACTCCAAAGACTTCAGATGCACTTACGGTGGATCCCGGCATGCCGGGATCAAGATCTAGGATCTGAGTGGCGGTGCCAGGGGGAAGACCCGATCGGAATCGGGCAACTGGAGCAGCATACAACGACTGCGTCCGGAGAACGAAACTACCATGGCCGCCCCGGGGCGGGCCCCGGCCCTCCCCGGACCCGCTACCGTCAGTAACCCGCTCTGGGTCTACGCTGCGTCCCACGTCCAGCAGCTCAAGGAGGCGCAGGTGCCGCAGGTGCCGCAGACATTGGATGCTCTCGCGGTGCGCACCTGGTGCGGCCTCGCGCTGGAGGCGCTGGGACGGGCCCGCGAGGAGATCGACGCCATCAATGTCTATCCGGTGGCCGACGGGGACACCGGGACCAACCTGTATCTGACCGTGGAGTCGGCGACGGCGGCGGTGGAGGCGGTCTTCGCGGGTCACGAGACGGTGGCCGCCGCGGGCGACGGCCCGGCGAGCGCGGGGGAGGGGCGGCCCACTCTCGCCGACGCGGTGCGGGCGATGGCGCACGGGGCGCTGATCGGGGCCCGCGGCAACTCAGGGACGATCCTCGCGCAGCTGCTCCGCGGCATGGCACTGGTGCTGGCCGCCGACGGTGAGAGCGCTCACACCGATGCCGAGGGGCTCCGTCTCGCCCTGAGGCAGGCCGCCGACTCCGCGCGCGACGCCGTCGCGCACCCGGTCGAGGGCACCGTCCTCACGGTCGCCGCGGCCGCCGCCGAAGCGGCCGGCGGCGCCGAGGGGGACTGCGGCACGGTCGCGCGCGCGGCCTACGAGGGAGCGCGGGCCGCCCTGGTGGCGACCCCCCGGCAGCTCGCCGTGCTGGCCCGCGCCGGTGTGGTGGACGCGGGCGGGCGGGGGCTGGTGGCGGTACTCGCGGCACTGGTGGAGACGTTCACGGGGGAGTCCCCGCGTACCGGGTGGGCGCTGGGGGAGGCGCACACGCGCGTGGCCGTGGCGGCCGGGCCCGTGACCGAGGCCACCGCCGCGGTCGGCCCGCGTCCCGCTCCCGGCCGCGACGCCGGCGCCGGGCACGCCGACCCCGGTTGCGCGGACGACCGGCCGGACGACGGAGGGCCGGCCTTCGAGGTCATCTACCTCCTGGAGGCGGAGGACACGGCCGTGACGCGGTTGCGCGAGCGGCTCGACCGCCTCGGGGACTCCCTCGTGGTCGTCGGCGGCGACGGACTGTGGAACGTCCACGTCCATGTGGACGACGCGGGCGCCGCGGTGGAGGCGGGCGTCGAGGCCGGGCGGCCGCACCGCATCAGGATCACGCACTTCGGGCTCGGTGACGCGCACACCGCGGGTGCGGCGGGGCTGCCGCCCAGGGAACGGGCCCAGCGGGCCGTCGTGGCGGTGGTGCCCGGCGAGGGACTGGCGGGACTGTACGCCGAGGCCGGGGCGACCACCGTGCTCGCGCGGCCCGGTGAGCCGCCCGCCAGCGGGGAGCTAGTGGACGCCGTACGACGGGCCCACGCGCGCGAGGTGGTGCTGCTGCCCAACGACGCCGACCTGCGGCACACCGCGGCGGCCGCGGCCGAGCAGGCCCGCACGGAGGGGGTGCGGGTCGCGCTGATCCCGACCCGTTCGGCGGTCCAGGGCATCGCCGCGCTGGCCGTGCACGAGCCCGGGCGGCGCTTCGACGAGGACGTCGTCGCCATGACCTCGGCGGCGGGTGCCACCCGGTATGCGGAGGTCGCCGTCGCCGAGCGGCAGTCCTGGACCATGGCGGGCATCTGTCAGGCCGGGGACGTACTCGGCCTCATCGAGGGGGACGTGGCCGTGATCGGGGCGGACATCGCGGCCACGGCGGAGGCGGTCATCGACCGTATGCTCGCCGCCGGTGGTGAGATGGTGACGCTCGTCCTCGGTGACGAGGCGCCCGGGGCGATTGCCGCGCGTCTCGAATCCCGGGTCAGGGAGACGTATTTGGCGGTCGACACGGTGGTGTATCGAGGGGGGCGGCAGGGGGCGCTGCTGCTGATCGGCGTGGAGTAGCGCCCCGCCGCGTGCCACACCCCGGGTGCCTTCGCCCCCGCCGCCCCTACCCGTCCCATCCCGTACCTGGGGGCTCCGCCCCCAGACCCCCGTCCGGCCTTAAGGGCCTTGTCCTCAAACGCCGGACGGGCTGACAT
>NZ_JBHWEL010000074.1:0-45264 GCF_042734135.1 Streptomyces sp. NPDC059668
ACCGGACCGGCGGTTTCCGCGCCTTCATCCCGTACACGTACCAGCCCGAGAACAACCACCTCAAGGGCCGCACGCAGGCCACGCTCTTCGAGTACGTGCGGATGATCGCGATCGCCCGGCTCTTCTTCGACAACGTGGCCCACATCCAGGGCTCCTGGCTGACCACCGGCAAGGAGGCCGGTCAACTGACCCTGCACTACGGCGCGGACGACCTCGGCTCCGTGATGCTGGAGGAGAACGTGGTCTCCTCGGCGGGCGCCAAGCACCGCTCCAACCTGGTGGAACTGCTCACGCTGATCCGCGGTGCCGGGCGGGTGCCCGCGCAGCGCGCCACGACCTACGAGCACCTCAAGGTCAACGACGACCCGGCGAACGACCCGGTCGACGAGCGGGTCGTCTCCCACATCTCGTCCACCGCGATCGCGGGCGGCACCGCCCACCCCGAGCTGAAGCTGATCTCCGCGAACTGACGAAGTCCCACCGAACGCAGAAACAGGACGGAGAAGCCATGCCGGGCGCCATCCACGCTGAGGGCCTCGTCAAGACCTTCGGGAAGATCCGGGCTCTCGACGGAGTCAGTCTCACGGTCCCGGAGGGCACCGTGCTGGGTCTGCTGGGCCCCAACGGGGCGGGCAAGACCACCGCCGTCCGGGTGCTCACCACTTTGCTGCGCCCCGACGCGGGTACCGCCACGGTCGCGGGCCACGACGTGGTCCGCGACCCGGACCTGGTACGCCGGTCGATCGGGCTGTCCGGTCAGTTCGCCGCCGTCGACGACCGGCTGACGGGCCGTGAGAACCTGCGCATGATCGGCGAGTTGTACGGCATGCGGGCCGCCGCGTCCCGGCGCCGGGCCGAGGAGCTGCTCGCGCAGTTCGAGCTGACCGGGGCCGCCGACCGGGTGTCCACCACGTACTCGGGCGGTATGCGACGGCGCCTCGACCTCGCGTGCGCGCTGGTGGTGCGGCCGTCGGTGATGTTCCTCGACGAGCCGTCGGTGGGCCTCGACCCCACCAGCCGCCTGCTGTTGTGGGAGGCCATCGACCGGCTGGTCGACGCGGGCACCACCCTGCTGCTGACCACGCAGTACCTGGAGGAGGCGGACCGGCTCGCCCAGGACATCGCCGTCGTCGACCAGGGCCGGATCATCGCCCAGGGCACACCGCGCGAACTCAAGACACGCACCAGCCGGCAGCAGATCGAGATCGTCGTGGAGCGCGCCGAACAGATCGAGGGCGCCGCCGCGCTGCTGGGCCGCTTCAGCACCCGCGCACCGGACGTGGACCGGGCCAGGTCCCTGGTCTCCGCGCCGGTGGGCGGCGGCGTGCACCTGCTGACCGAGGTCATCGGCGCCCTGGCCGGCGCCGGGATCGAGATCAGCGACATCAGCCTGCGCCAGCCGACCCTCGACGAGGTGTTCCTGGCCCTGACGGATCCGCCCCGCGGCGACCGGCCCCGGCCCGCGATGGCCTCGGCCGGCGCGTCGAACGAGAAGGAGTGATGACCGTGGCATGGGCGGTACAGTCCCGCGGCGGGGACGCCCTGCGCCCCGCGTCCGCGGCGAAGGCGATCCACGACGTGCTCGTGATCACGCGCCGCAACATCATCAGGATGATCCGCATCCCCGAGGTGCTGGTCCTCAGCCTCGTGCAGCCGATCGTGTTCGTCCTGCTCTTCGCCTACCTCTTCGCGGGCTCCTTCGCGCTGCCCGGCGCGGGCGGCCCGGAGGCCTACCGCGAGTACATGATGCCCGGCTTCTTCGCTCAGACCATCGCCTTCGCGACCGCCAGCAACAGCAGCGTGGGCATGGCCAACGACCTCAAGAGCGGCATGGTCGACCGGTTCCGCTCGCTGCCCATGGCCCGCGGGGCGCTGCTGACCGGCCGCGCGCTCGCCGACCTGGTGCAGAACAGCGCCGTGATCGTGGTGATGGTGGGCTGCGCCCTGATCGTCGGCTGGCGCATCCACCACGGATTCCTGCACGCGGCCGCGGCGTTCGGGCTGCTGCTCCTGCTGGGCTACGCCCTGTCGTGGGTGGGTGTGCTCATCGGTCTGTCGGTCCGCGCGCCGGAGGCCGCCGCGACCGGCAACTTCCTGTGGCTGTTCCCGCTGACCTTCCTGTCGAACGCGTTCGTCGCACCGTCCACGCTCCCCACCCCGCTGCGTTTCGCGGCGGAGTGGAACCCGCTCACGGCCACCGTCCAGTCGGCCCGTGACCTGTTCGGCAACCCCGGGCTGCACGCGACGACCGGCTGGCCCGCCGAGCACGCCGTGATGGTGTCCGTGACGTGGTCGGTCGTCATCGCCCTGGTGTGCCGGGCGCTGGCGGTGCGCCGCTACCGCTTGTCCGCCGCCTGACCGCAGGGAGTCCGAGGAGCGTGAGTGAGATGTTCCGTGCCGATCTCGTCCGGCCGCTGCACGAACTGCTCGCCGATCACGCCGAGCGGCGGCCGCGGCAGCCCGCGTTCCGCGACGCCCACCGCTCGGTGACCTACGCCGAACTGGCCCTGCGTACCGCCCGGGTGGCCGGCCATCTCGCCGAGCTGGGCCTGGCACGCGGCACGCGGGCCGTGATCTATCTGCCCAACCGGGTGGAGACGGTGGAGAGTTACCTGGCCGTCACGCGGGCGAGCGCGGTCGGCGTCCCGCTCAACCCGCAGTCGACCGACGCCGAGCTGTCCTTCCTGCTGGACGACTGCGGGGCCCGGATGGTGATCACCGGGGTGGCCCAACTGCCCCAGGTGCGCCGGGTCCTGGTCGACCGGCCGGGGGTCGCGGTCGTGGTCGTGCCGGACCCCTCCGGACCCGAGGAGGAGCACGGTCTGCCGCGGTACGAGACCCTGGCGACGACCTGGTCGATACGTCATCCACCGCGCGACGACCTGGGCCTGGACGAGCCGGCGTGGATGCTCTACACGTCCGGCACCACGGGCCGTCCCAAGGGCGTGGTCTCCACCCAGCGGTCGTCGCTGTGGGCGACCGGCGCCTGCACCGCCCCGGTCCTCGGGCTGTCGCCGCGGGACCGGGTGCTGTGGCCGATGCCGCTGTTCCACGCCGTCGCGCACAACGTGTGCGTGCTCGGGGTGGTGGCGGTCGGCGCGACGGCCCGGATCACCGACGGGCTGGCGGCGGACGAGATCCTGCGCACGGCCCGCGAGGAGCGCTCCACGTTCCTCGTCGGGGTGCCGACGATGTACCACCACATGGTCGAGCGGGCCCGGTCCGACGGGTTCGACGCCCTGGCCGACCTCAGGCTGTGCATGGTCGCGGGCTCCTCCTGCCCGGCGTCGCTGCACGAGTCCTTCCGTGCCGCGTTCGGCCTGCCGCTGCTGGACAGTTACGGCAGCACCGAGACCGGCGGCGCGATCACCACCAACCTCCCCCAGGGCCCGTACGTGCCGGGCTCCTGCGGGCTGCCGGTGCCGGGCCTGACGCTGCGTCTGACGGATCCCCGGACCGGGCGGGAGGTGCCCGGCGGCGCGGAGGGCGAGGTGTGGGTCTCCAGTCCGGCGCTGATGCTCGGCTACCACCGCCAGGACGAGGCGACGGCGTCCGTGCTGAGCGACGGCTGGTACCGCACCGGTGACATCGCCTGGCAGGACGAGGCCGGGTACGTCACCATCAGCGGCCGGCTGAAGGAACTCATCATCCGCGGCGGCGAGAACATCCATCCGGGCGAGATCGAGAAGGTGCTGGGCCGGGTGGAGGGCGTCGCGGACGCGGCCGTGGGCGCGAAGCCGCACGACACGCTCGGTGAGGTGCCGGTGGCGTACCTGGTGCGCGGACCCGGCGGCATCGACACGGACTCGGTCCTGTCCGCGTGCCGCGCGGAGCTGTCGGCGTTCAAGCTGCCCGAGGAGCTGTACGAGGTCGACGAGGTCCCGCGCAACCCGGCCGGGAAGATCGCCCGCAAACGGCTGGCCGGGCTGCCCGGCCGGCTGCTGTGGCGCAGGTCCCGGACGGCGGAGCGGTCCTCGCGGGTCTACGAAGGGGCCCTGGAACTCGGCCTGGTGGACGGCGCGCACCCGCTGCTGCAGGCCGCGGTCGAACTGCCCGGCGGGGACGGTGTGCTGTTCGCGGGCCGTCTGCAGGGCGGCGGGCGCACCGCGCCCGCCTCGCGCACGGTGGCCGGCACGGCCGTCGTGGCGCCCGCGGTCCTCACCGAGCTGGTGCTGCACGCCGGGGACCACGTCGGCTGCGGGCACCTGGTGGAACTGAGCACCGGTGAGCCGCTGGTGCTGCCCGAGCGGGACGGTGTCCAGCTGCGGGTGAGCGTCGAGGCGGCCGGCGAGGACGGTGCACGTCCCGTCACCGTGCACGCCCGGCGCGACGGCAAAGGGGCGAGCGGACGGCCGTGGACCTCGCACGCGTCCGGCACGCTCGCGCCCGGCCTGCCCGACGCGGACCCCGGTGACCTGGCCGTGTGGCCGCCGGCCGGTTCACAGCGCGTCCCGCTGGAGGAGTTGCCGGCCGGTGCGGACGGCCTCCCGGCCGGGTCGGACAACGGCCTGCCGTGGGAGCTGCGGACGGTGTGGCGGCGTGACGGGGAGCTGTTCGCCGAGGTCGCGCTGCTGGACGAGAACCGGGAGCAGGCGGCCCTGTTCGGGCTGCATCCGGCCCTGCTGGACGCGGTGCTGCGGCCCGCGCTGCTGCACACCCGGGTGGACCCGGCCGTCCAGGCCCCGGCCCCGGACGGCGAGGGCCCGTGGTGGCCGCACTCCTGGCACGGGGTGACGCTGCACGCCTCCGGGGCGTCCGTGCTGCGCGTGCGGGTACGGCCGCGGCCCGACGGCGGGTTCGGCATCGAGGCCGCGGACGCGGCCGGCGATCCGGTGCTGAGCGTGGAGTCCGTGACCTCCGGCGGACTGACCCGGGCCGCGCTGGCCCGGGCCTCGGCACTCCAGCAGGACGGTCTGTTCACCCAGGTGTGGCACGACGTGGAGCTCGCGCCGGCCGCGCGGCACGGCGACGAGCGGTGGGCGGTGGTCGGCGACGACCCGCTGCGCGTCCGCGCCGGTCTGATGGCCGCGGGGCGTTACTCCGAGACGTATCCGGACCTCGGCGCCCTGGCGAAGGCCGTCTCGGACGGCGGCGCGCCGCCGGACGTGGTGCTCGTCTCCCGGGTCCCGGAAGCCGCCCGGAGCGGCGCGGACACCGCGGACGCGGTGCGCGGTGCCGTGCGCGAGGGCCTGGAGTGGGCACGCCGGTGGGGTGATCCGCTGTTCGCGGACAGCCGTCTGGTGGTGCTGACCCGGGGTGCCGTGCCCGCCTGGGACGGCTCCCCGGCGCCGGACCTGCCGGCCGCCGCCCTGTGGGGGCTGGTCGGCGCGGCGCAGGACCGGGCACCGGGCCGTTTCCTGCTGGTCGACACGGACGCCTCCAAGCGGGCCTGGCGTGTCCTGCCGGACGCGGTGGCCTCGGGGGAACCCCGGCTGGCACTGCGCGGCCGTTCGGCGCGCGCGCCGCGGATCGAACGCGTCACGCCCGGCGCCGGCACCGCGGTGCCCGCCGCGGACGGCGCGGGCCTGCTGCTGGCGGTGAGTGCCGGGGCGACCGCACCGGCCGGGCGGCTGGTGGCCGATCACGGCTTCCGTGACGTGCTGTTGGCCGGCACGCCGGTGACGGACGCCGACGTGGACGCCGTGGCGGACGCGGGTGCGGCGGGCGTGGCCGTGGCCGCGTGGGACGCGGCGGACCCGGTGGCGGCCGTGCGCCCGCTGCGGGCGGCCGGACCGTCGGCCGTGCTGTTCGCGGCGGCCGTGGACCTCGCGTCCCAGGGGCCCGACGGTGACGTCGACGCGGTGCTGCGGCCCGTCGTCGACACCGCGCTCGCCCTCGGCGACCAGCTCGCGCCCGGGGACGTGGACCTGTTCGTGCTCAGCTCCCCCGCCCCCGCGGCGGCCGCCCCCGAACTGGTCGCCGAGGCCGCCGGCGCGTTCCTGGACGCGTGGGCGGTGCGGCTGCGGGCCGCCGGTGTGCCCGCCGTGTCGGTACGCGGCGCCGACCTGGCCTCACGGGAGGCCCTGGACCTGTTCGACGCGGCGCGCTCGCTGGGGCTGCCCGCGGTCGTCGCCGCGCGCACCGGCCCGGACACCGGCGTCCCGGACGCCGACGGGCCGGCCGGTCCGCTCACCGGCTCGGCCGCGCTGCGGCGGGGGCTGGTGCGCGGCACGGGCCGCCGGGTGGCCCGTGACGCGGTGACGGATCCGTCCGGACTGCGGCACCGGCTGGCGGCCCTGTCGGACGCCGAGCAGGAACAGGCCGTCATCGACCTGGTGCGCGCCCACTTCGCCGTCTCCCTCGGGCTGCCGGGCGGCGCTCAGATACCGCCGGACGGCGAGACGCGGGAGCTCGGCTTCGACTCGCTGACCGCGCTCACCGCGCGCAACGCGCTGGTCGAGGCGACCGGGCTGCCCCTGTCGGCGGCCGTGGTGTTCGACTTCGCCACGCCGGCCGGACTCGGCCGCCATCTGAAGAAGGAGCTGCTCGCCCGCTGAACCAGCCTGTCCGACAGGCCCGTTGACACGGGATTCCCGGCCGGGGGGGGGGGCGGGGGGCGGGGGTTGGGGGGGGGGCGCGGCGCCCCGGGCGCGCGTCGAGGGCGGGCCCCCCGCCGCCCCCCGGCGCCGTCGTGACGCGGGGTGTCCGCCGTCATGACGCCGCACGACACAGAACGCCCGAAGGCGGAAGAGGAGAAGAAGCCAGATGAGGGTCGAGAACGTGCACATCGAATCGCTGGGCGTCGTGCTGCCCGAGTGGGCCGACGCCCTGCAGGCCGTGGCCGAAGGGCGGCTGGACGGCGAGATCCAGGCGGCGAACGGGCTGACGGGCACCCATGTCGCCGGTGACGTGCCGGCCATGGACATGGTCGTGGCGGCCGCGCGGACCACGCTGGAGCGCTCGAAGACCGATCCCGAGGACCTCGGGGCGTACATCCACAGCGCCGTCCACTACCAGGGTCCCGACGGCGCCTACCCGCCCGGTTACATCCTGCGGGAGCTGGGCCTGGGCAACATTCCCGCGCTCTATCTCCAGCAGGGCTGCGACGGCATGCTCAGCGCCCTGGAGGTGGCGATCGGCAAGCTCACCGGGGCCGCCGGGGCGGGCTCGGTGCTGCTGACGACGGGCGAGAACTTCTCCTCGCCGCAGATGGACCGCTGGAAGGGCTTCGGCCAGGCGTACATCCTCGGCGACGGCGCGGCCGCGGTGCTGGTGAGCGACGAGGGGGGCTTCGCCGAGGTGCGCTCCCTCAACTCGGGGGTGCTGCACGAGCTGGAGTCGTGGCACCGCGGGGACGGGCCGCTGCTGCTGCGCGAGGACACCGGAGCGGTGGCCGGCATGGTCGAGCGGGCCGAGCAGTTCAGCGAGCAGATGCCGCTGTCGGAGACGATGGAGAAGCTGACCCTGTTCGGCCTGGACATGATCCACCGGTCGCTGGTCGACGCCGGCCTGAACGCGTCGGACCTCACCAAGGTGGTGCCGATCAACATGGACGGCCGGATGATCGAGTACTCGATCATGCTGCCGCTCGGGCTGACCATGGCGGAGTGCAGCTGGGACTTCGGCAGGACGGTCGGGCACGTGGGCGGCGCCGACGTGTTCATCTCCCTGGAGCACCTGGTGCGCACGCGCGAGGTGGTGCCGGGCGACAACGTCCTGCTGTTCTCCCAGGGGCCGGGATGGCTGTGCAGTGCCGCCGTGCTCACCATCACCGACACGCCGCACTGGGCGGTCTGAACACCGCCGCCGCGCCTCTTCCGCCACGCACGGTGCCCCCTGTGTCCGGGCCGGACACAGGGGGCACCGTGCTGTGCGGGGTGGGTCAGCCGTCCTGGCCCAGGCTCGCCAGCCACGCGTCGGTGGCCTCGGCGGTGCCGCGGGCGTGGGTCTCCATCATCGTGAAGTGGTTGCCGGGGACGTCGATCGTGGTGTGCGCCCGCTCCCACGACGACTGCCACTCCTCCCGCTCCAGGGGGCTGTTCGGGTCGGCGGGCACCGGGGGTTCGCTGGAGCGCACCAGGACGACGGGGCTGTCCAGCGCTCCCGGCTCCCATTCGCCGATGAGGCTGATGTACCAGCTCATGGCGGTCAGCCGGTCGGTGTCCATGTGGGCGAACATCGACTCGCGGTCGAACATGCCGCCCAGCATCTGCTGGGAGAACTTCAGGAACGGCGAGTCGGCGCGCGGCATGTAGGTGTCGAGCAGGACCACGGCGGCCGGGGGCCTGCCCTGCTCCTGGAGGTGCCGGGCGGCGGCCAGGGCGAGGATGCCGCCCGAGGAGGAGCCGACGAGGACGACGGGGCCGTCGCCGACGGTCCGGGTGACCGCCTCGGCCTGGAGCGCGGCGACGGCGTCGAACGAGGCGGGCAGTGCCTCACCGGTGCCGAACCCCTGGGTGGGCAGGGCCCATACGTCGCGCTCGCCGCGGAAGGCGGAGGCGAACCGCGCGTACTGGTGCACGCCGGCCAGCGCCACGTAGGAGCTGAAGCAGACGAACGGTGTGCCCCTCTCGCCCTTGGAGAGCCTGATCGGCTCGGGCACCGCGGCCAGTTCCCGCGGGGAGGCGAAGGTCGGCCGCAGTGCGGCGGCGGCCTGGAGCAGCGCGAAGCCCTCGTCGACGCGGCCGCTCTCGCAGGCCTGCTTGAACAGGCCGCTGAGGGTGTCCCCGGCGTGCGCGGCGGGCCGGTCGGCCGGCGCCGCCGGGCCGGCGCCGGTGGGTGCCTCCAGCAGCCGCTGGTCGAGGTGGGCGGCGAGCAGTTCCGGGGTGGCGTGGTCGAACAGGAGGGTCGGCGGCAGGGTCAGGGCGGTCGCGGTGGCCAGGTGGTTGCGCAGTTCGACCGCCGTCAGGGAGTCGAAGCCCTGTTCCGTGAAGAGCTGGTCGGCCTCCACCGCGTCGGCCGAGGCGTGTCCGAGGACCGCCGCGGCCAGTTCGCGGACCAGGCCGAGCAGCGCGGTGCGGCGCCCGGCCGGGTCGAGTCCGCTCAGCCGGACGGCGGCGGCCGGTGCCGACCGGGCGCCGGCCGCGCTGCGCCGGCCGGCCGGGCGGTCCGCCGGCCGCAGCAGCGCCTGCAGGGCGCCGGTGCCGGCGGTGGTGTCCATGGCGATGAGGGCGGGACGGTCGGTGGTCAGCGCGCTGTCGAGCAGGAGGAGTCCGTCCTTGGTGGACAGCGCGCGCATGCCGCCGCGGGTCATGCGGCGGCGGTCGGTGTCGGAGAGGCCGGCCGTCATGGCGCTGTCGCTCTCCCACACTCCCCAGGCGAGGGAGGAGGCGGGCAGGCCGAGCGAGTGCCGGTGGGAGGCGAGCGCGTCGAGGAAGGCGTTGGCGGCGGCGTAGTTGGCCTGGCCCGGGGAGCCGAAGGTTCCCGCGGCGGAGGAGAACAGGACGAACGCGGACAGGCCGTGGCCGGCGGTGAGTTCGTGCAGCAGCCAGCCGCCGTCGGCCTTCGGGCGCAGGACCCGCTCGAAGCGTTCGGGGTCCAGGGCGGTGACCGGCTTGTCGTCGACGACGCCGGCGGCGTGCACCACGCCGGTCAGCGGCCGGTCGGCGGGGACGGCGGCGAGGAGGCGTTCGACCTGGGCGCGGTCGGCGGTGTCGCAGGCGACGAGGGTGACGTCCGCGCCGAGTGCGGTGAGTTCGTCGCGCAGTGCGCCGGCGCCGGGGGCGTCGGGGCCGCGGCGGCTGGTGAGCAGCAGGCCGCGGACGCCGTGGGCGGTGACCAGGTGCCGGGCGAGGGCGCTGCCGAGGGCGCCGGTGGCGCCGGTGACCAGGACGGTGCCGGACGCCAGGGCGGGTGCCTCGGTGCCGGGCTCGACCGGGGCGAGGCCCGGCAGCAGGACCCGGCCGGCGCGTACCGCGCTCTGCGGGTGGACGGCGGCGACGGCGGCGAGGAGGGCGTGCTCGTCCGCCGCGTCGGGGGTGCCGGGCAGGTCCACGAGCTGGAAGCGGCCGGGGTGTTCGGCCTGTGTGGAGCGGACCATGCCCCACAGGGCCGCGCCCGCCAGGTCCTGGATGCCGCCGTCGTCGTCGGTGGCCACGCAGGACCGGGTGACGAACACCAGGCGGGAGGCGGCGAAGCGTTCGTCGCCGAGCCAGCCGCGGATCAGGTCGTGGGCCGGGGTGAGCGCGGAGCGGACGGTGCCGGGGACGTCGTGTCCGTCGTCGGGGCGGTGGCCGCCCGGGGCGACGAGCACGATGTCCGGCAGGGTCATGCCGGTGTCCACGGCCTTGCCGAGTGCTTCGAGGTCGGCGTACGCCTCCAGGTGGACGCCCGCGGCGTCGACGGCCCGGGCCACCCGGTCGTCGCCCTCGCCGAGGATGATCCAGCGGGCCGATCCGGGGCGGGGCGCGGCCGGGGCGGGCCGTGCGTCGCTCCAGGCCAGGCGCAGCAGCCCGGGTGCCCGGTCGTCGTGTTCGCGCGGCGGGGCGGCGGCCACGGTGCGCAGGGTGATGGACTCGGCGGTGGCGACGGGCCGGCCGTCGGTGTCGGCGACGAGCACGGAGAACCCGTGGTCGTGGCCGGCCGGCGCCAGCCGCACCCTGAGGGCGGTGGCGCCCTCCGCGTGCAGGGTCAGGCCGCTCCACGCGAAGGGCAGCATGGGCTCCGGCGACTTCCCGGCGCCGCCCGGGAGTTCGACGAGAAGCGCGTGGGTCGCCGCGTCCAGCAGGGCGGGGTGGAGGCCGAAGCGGGGGGCGTCGGACCGGTACTCCTCGGGCAGCGCGGCCTCGGCGAAGACCTCGTCGCCGCGCCGCCACACCCGGCCCAGGCCCTGGAAGCTGGGCCCGTAGTCGAACCCGGCCTCGGCGAACCCTTCGTAGTGGCCGCCGTCGGCGACGGTCTCGGCGCCGTGCGGGGGCCAGACGCTCAGGTCGGCGGCCGGGGTGTCCGGGGTGTTCGCGCCGGGGGCGAGGGTGCCCCGGGCGTGCTGTTCCCACGGGGTGGCGGCGTCGGCCTCCGCGGGACGGGCGTGCACGCCGAAGGCGCGCCGGCCCCGCTCGTCGGGTGCCTCCACGGTGACCTGGAGCAGGACGGCTCCGTCGTGGGGGATCACGAGCGGGCTGTGCAGGGTGAGTTCGGCGAGGTGGGCGCAGCCGGTGCGGTCGCCCGCGTGGACGGCGAGGTCGAGGTAGCCGGTCGCGGGCAGGATGACGCGGCCGAGGACGGTGTGGTCGGCGAGCCAGGGGTGGGTGCGCAGGGAGAGACGTCCGGTGAACAGGACGGTGTCGGAGCCGGCGGGGCTGACGGCGGCGCCCAGGAAGGGGTGGGCCGCCGTTTCCAGGCCGGCGCCCTCCAGGTCGCCGGTCCAGGGGGCGCTGGGCAGCCAGTAGCGCTCGCGCTGGAAGGCGTAGGTGGGCAGCGGTACCGGCCGGGCGCCGGTGAACAGGGCGGGCCAGTCGGGTTCGGTGCCGGTGGTGAACAGCCGGCCGAGCGCGGTGAGCAGGCCGCGGGCCTCGGGGACGTCCTTGCGGACGGCCGGGACGAGTTGGGCCGCGGGGCGGTCGGGGTCGTCGAGGGCCGCGGTGGCCAGGGTGGTCAGGGTGGCGTCCGGGCCGATCTCCAGGAAACGGGTGGCGGCGAGGCCGTCGCGGAGGTGACGGACGGCGTCCTGGAAGCGGACCGGTTCGCGGACGTGGCGCACCCAGTACTCGGGGTCGGTCAACTGCGCCGCGCCGACCGGCTCTCCGGTCGTGCCGGAGACGAAGGCCAGGTGCGGTGCGGAGTAGGTGAGCCGTGCGGCGACGGACCGGAAGGCGTCGAGGACGGGGTCCATGAGCGGTGAGTGGAAGGCGTGGCTGACGCGCAGCCGGGAGGTCTTGCGGCCCTGCGCCGCCAGCTGGTCGACGACGGCGGTGACGGCCTCCTCGGTGCCGGAGACGACCGTGGCCGCGGGCCCGTTGAGGGCGGCGATGCCGAGGGTGGTCTCCCGTCCGGCGAGCAGGGGCAGTACTTCCGCCTCGGAGGCCTGGAGGGAGGCCATCGCGCCGCCCGGGGGCAGTTGCTGCATGAGCCGGCCGCGGGCGGCGACCAGGGTGCAGGCGTCGGGGAGGGAGAGGACGCCGGCGACGTGGGCCGCGGCGAGTTCGCCGACGGAGTGGCCGGTGACCTGGTCGGGGACGATGCCCCAGGACTCCAGCAGGCGGTAGAGGGCGACCTCGAAGGCGAACAGGGCGGGCTGGGCGTGCTCGGTGCGGTTCAGGAGCTCGGCGGCGGCCTCGGAGCCACGGTCGCCGTCGCCGTCGCCGAGGATGATCTCGCGCAGTCCGGGGAGGTGGGCGCAGGCCGCGTCGAAGGCCTCGGCGAACACGGGGTAGGCCTGGTGGAGTTCGCGGCCCATGCCGGGGCGCTGGGCGCCCTGGCCGGTGAAGAGGAACGCGGTGCGACCGCCGCCGCGTGCCACGCCGGCCGGGGTGCGGGGCTCGGAGCGCCCCTCGGCCAGCGCGGTGAGGGCCTCGGTGAGTTCGCTCCGGTCGGCGCCGAGGACGACGGCGCGGTGTTCGAAGGCGGTACGGGTGGTGGCGAGGGACAGTCCCACGTCGCGGGCGTCGGCCTGTGGCCGGTCGGCGAGGTGGGTGAGCAGGCGGCTCGCCTGGTCCCGCAGGGCGGCGGCGTTGCGGGCGCTGAGCACCCAGGGGATGACGGGGGCCTGGGTGCCGGCGGCCGCGGGCGCGGCGGGTCCGGCCTCGGCGGGCGTGCCGGGTTCCTCGTCGGTGGCGGCTTCGAGGATGACGTGGGCGTTGGTGCCGCTGATGCCGAAGGAGGAGACACCGGCGCGGCGGGGTCGGTCCGCCTCGGGCCAGTCGACGGCCTCGGTCAGCAGCCGGACCTCGCCCTCCGTCCAGTCGACGTGGGTGGAGGGCTGGTCGACGTGGAGGGTGGCGGGCAGGACACCGTTGTTCAGGGCCAGGACCATCTTGATGATCCCGGCGACGCCCGCGCCGGCCTGGGTGTGACCGATGTTGGACTTCACCGAGCCCAGCCACAGCGGCTGGTCGGCGGGCCGGTCCTGGCCGTAGGTGGCGAGGACCGCCTGGGCCTCGATGGGGTCGCCGAGCATGGTTCCCGTGCCGTGTGCCTCCAGGACGTCGACGTCCGTGGTGCCGAGGCCCGCGTCGGCGAGCGCGGCCCGGATGACCCGCTGCTGGGAGGGGCCGTTGGGGGCGGTGAGCCCGTTGGAGGCGCCGTCCTGGTTGACGGCGGAGCCGCGGACGACGGCGAGGACCCGGTGTCCGTTGCGGCGGGCGTCGGACAGCCGCTCCACCAGGAGCATGCCGCCGCCCTCCGAGAAGCCGGTGCCGTCGGCGGCGTCCGCGAAGGACTTGCACCGGCCGTCCGCCGCCAGGCCCCGCTGCCTGCTGAAGTCCAGGAACAGTCCCGGGGTGGACATCACGGTGACGCCGCCGGCGAGGGCGAGGTCGCACTCGCCGGAGCGCAGCGAGCGCACCGCCAGGTGCAGGGCGACCAGCGAGGAGGAGCAGGCGGTGTCGACGGTGACCGCCGGGCCCTCCAGGCCGAAGGTGTAGGAGATGCGGCCGGACAGCACGCTCGCCGAGTTGCCGGTGCCCAGGTGGGCGCCGGCGTCCTCGTCGAGGGCGAGCGGGCGGGAGGAGTAGTCCTGGTAGTTGGTGCCCGCGAAGACACCGGTGCGGCTGCCGCGCAGCGCTCCGGGCTCGATGCCGGCCCGCTCGAACGTCTCCCAGGACATCTCCAGCAGGTGTCGCTGCTGCGGGTCCATCGCGGCCGCCTCGCGCGGGGAGATGGTGAAGAACGCCGGGTCGAAGTCGGCGAACCCGGTGAGGAAGCCGCCGGCCCGGGTGGAGATGCCGCCGCTGCGGCCCGGCTCCGGGTCGTAGAGCGCGTCGAGGTCCCAGTCGCGGTCGTCGGGGAAGGGGGTGATGGCGTCGGTGCCGGCGGCCAGCAGCCGCCAGAACTCCTCGGGCGTGCCGACGTCACCGGGGAAGCGGCAGGCCATGCCGACGATGGCGATCGGGTCGTCGTCGGTGTCCGGGCGCCGTGCGTCCGGGGCCGCGGGCGCGGTGGCCGCCGGGGGGCCGGTGGGGGCGAGCGCGGCGCCGAGGTGGTCGGCGAGCGCGGCGGGGGTCGGGTAGTCGTAGACGAGGCTGGTCGGCAGCCGCAGGCCGGTGGCCGCGTTGAGGGCGTTGCGCAGTTCGACGGCGGTCAGCGAGTCGAAGCCGAGTTCCCGGAAGGCCCGGTTGGGTTCGACCTCGTCGGGGCTGGGGTGGTTGAGCACGTAGGCGATGTGGGCCCGGACGAGGGTGAGCAGGGCGCTGCGGCGGTCGCTGTCGCCGAGGGGGGCGAGCTGTTCGGCGAGGCCGGTGCGCTCCCCCGGTGCGGGCTCCGGTGCGGTGCCGCGCGCGCCGGCCGGGGCCTGCCGTGCCTCGGGCAGGGCGGCGTAGAGGCGGCGCGGGCGGCCCTTGGCGAGTTCGGCGCCGAACACCTCCCAGTCGATGTCGGTGACGACGAGGGTGGTGTCGTCGTGGTCGAGGGCGTGCTGGAGCGCGGTGACGGCCGTGTCGGGGTCCATGAGGCGTACGCCGTGGCGTTCCAGGCGTTCGCCGACGGTGCCGGAGGCCATGCCGCCGTCGGCCCAGCCGCTCCAGGCGACGGCGGTGGCGGGCAGGCCGCGGGCGCGGCGGTCCTCGGCGAGGGCGTCGAGGAAGGCGTTGCCGGGGGCGTAGTTGCCGTGTCCGGGGCTGCCGAAGACTCCGGAGGAGGACGAGAACAGGACGAAGGCGGACAGGTCGAGTCCGGCGGTGGCGGAGTCGAGGTTGAGGGCGCCGCCCACCTTCACGCGCAGGACGTCGGCGAGGCGGTCGGGGGTGAGGGAGCCGATGACGCCGTCGTCGAGGACGGCGGCGGTGTGGAACACGGCGGTCAGGGGCCGTTCGGCGGGGATCGCGGCGAGCAGGCGGGCGAGGTCGTCGGGGTCGGCGATGTCGCAGCGGGCTATCTCGGCGCGGGCGCCGAGCGCGGCGAGTTCGGCGGCGAGTTCGGCGGCGCCGGGCGCGTCCGGGCCGGAGCGGCTGACCAGCAGCAGGTCGCGGGCGCCGGAGCCGGCGAGCCAGCGGGCGACGTGCCGGCCGAGTGCGCCGGTGCCGCCGGTGACCAGGACCGTGCCCTCCGGGTGCCAGCGGCGGCCGGCCGGCAGGGCGCCGGTGGCCGCGCGCAGCAGCCGGCGGCCCAGGACGCCGGTGGCGCGGATCGCGGCCTGGTCCTCGTGGTCGCGGCCGGCCAGCACGGCGGCGAACCGGTCGGCGGCCCGCTCGTCGAGGGCGGCGGGCAGGTCGACGAGACCGCCCCACAGGTCGGCCTGTTCGAGGGCGACGACCCGCCCGAATCCCCAGATCATCGACTGGACGGGCGTGCGCGGGGCGCCGTGCGCGCCGGTCGCGACGGCGTCGCGTGTGGTGAACCACACCGGGATGTCGGTGCCGAGGTCCTGCAGCGCCTGGACGAGGGTGACGGTCCCGGCGAACCCCCTCGGCACGGCGGGCAGTGCGGGCAGCGGGTCCTCGTCGAGGGCGAGCAGCGAGACGATTCCGGCGGCTCCGGCGGCTCCGGCGGCGTGGTTCGTCCCGGCGGGCCCGGCGGGCTGCGCCGAGGGGCCGGCGCTCCCGGTGAGGGCGGCGCGGAGGGCGGCGGTGACGGTGGTCCGGTCGGCCGCGCAGTCGACGGTGACGGTCACCGGGGTGGCGCCGGCGCGCCGCAGGGCGGCGGTCAGGGCGGTGGCCTCGGGGCCGTCCTCGTGGCCCGCGGGGACGACGACGGGCCAGCGGCCGGTGAGGGCGGGGGCGGGTCCGTCCTCGACGGGCTGCCAGGCGATGCGGTAGCGCCAGGAGTCGGCGACGGCGGTCTCGGCGCTGTGCCGGCGGTAGTGCGCCAGCGCCGGGACGAGCCGGGAGACGGCGTCCTCGTCGAGGTCGAGGGCGGCGGTGAGGGCCGTGACGTCGCCCTGCTCGACGGCCTCCCAGAACGGCCCGTCGACGGTGCCCCGCGCGCTGCCTGCGTTTGCGGCGCGGGTGAACTCGGGCCAGTAGCGGCGGCGTTGGAAGGCGTAGGTGGGCAGGTCGACGCGGTGTGCGGGGGTGTCGTCGGCGGTGCGCAGTCCGGCGCAGCCCCGTACGTGGAGTTCGGCGAGGGAGAGCAGGAAGCGGCCGGGGCCGCCGTCGCCGCGGCGCAGGGTGCCGACGACGGCGCTGTCGGCGGCGCCGGCCTCGTCCAGGACGTCGCCGAGGACGGTGGTCACCACGGGGTGGGGGCCGACCTCCACGAAGACGCGGTGGCCCGCGGCGGCGAGCGCCCCGGCGGCGTCCCCGAGGCGGACGGTCTGGCGGACGTTGCGGTACCAGTAGTCCGCGTCCAGCGTGGTGGTGTCCTCGATCCGGTCGCCGGTGACCGTGGAGTAGAACGGCACCTCGGCCGGGCGTGCGGCGACCGGTGCGAACGCGGCGAGCAGGTCGTCGCGCACCTCCTCGATCTGCGCGGAGTGCGAGGCGTAGGCGATGGCGACGCGGCGGGCGGTGACGCCCTCGGCGGCGAGTTCGGCCTGCAGGGCGCCGAGCGCCTCCTCCTCGCCGGAGACGACGACCGCGCGGGGGCCGCTGAGCGAGCCCACGGAGATCCGTCCCTCCCAGCGGGCCAGGCGGAGTGTCACCTCGGCGAGCGGCAGCGGTACGGAGAGCATGCCGCCGCGGCCGGCGAGCGGGGTGAGCGCGCGGCCCCGGGTGACGACGATGCGGGCGGCGTCCGCCAGGGTGAGGGCGCCGGCGACGTGCGCGGCGGCGATCTCGCCCTGGCTCTGGCCGACGACGGCGACGGGCCGCACGCCGTGGGACCGCCACAGCCGGGCGAGTGCCACGCAGACCACGAACAGGGCGGGCTGGACGATGTCGACGCGGTCCAGCGGCGGGGCGCCGTCGGCCTCGCGCAGCACGTCCAGCACCTTCCAGTCGGTGTACTCCTCGACGGCGGAGGCGACTTCGGTGAAGTGGGTGCGGAACAGCTCGTCGGTGTCGAGGAGTTCGGTGGCCATGCCGGGCCACTGCGGTCCGTGTCCGGGGAAGACGAAGACGGGGCCGCCCTCGGTGTCGGCGACGCCCCTGACCACGGAGGGCGCGGGCGTGTCCTCGGCGACGGCGTCCAGGCCGGCGAGGAGTTCGCCGGTGTCCCGGGCGACGACGACGGCGCGGTGTTCCAGGGCGGAGCGGGTGCGGGTCAGCGCGTGGGCGAGGTCGGCGGGGTGCGGGGCGGGGCGGTCCCCGTGGGTCAGGTGGTCGTGCAGGCGCCGGGCCTGGGCGCGCAGCGCGGCGCTCGTGCGTCCGGACACCGGGAAGGCGAAGGGGCCGGTGGCCGCGGCGGGCGGCGGGCCGTCGGTGGCGGGCTGTGCGGTCTCCGGCGGCGCCGGGGGCTGTTCGAGGATGACGTGGGCGTTGGTGCCGCTGACGCCGAAGGAGGAGACGCCGCAGCGCAGCGGCCGGTCGGCGGCCGGCCAGGACCGGGCGCCGGTGAGCAGTTCGACGTGGCCGGCGGACCAGTCGACGTGGCGGGAGGGGCGGTCGACGTGCAGGGTGGCGGGCAGGTGCCGCTCGCGCAGCGCGAGGACCATCTTGATGACGCCGGCGACTCCGGCGGCGGCCTGGGTGTGGCCGATGTTGGACTTGACCGAGCCGAGCAGCAGCGGCCGGTCGGCGGGCCGGTCCTGTCCGTAGGTGGCCAGCAGTGCCTGCGCTTCGATGGGGTCGCCGAGGCTGGTGCCGGTGCCGTGCGCCTCGACGGCGTCGACGTCGGCGGGGGCGAGGCCGGCGGAGGTGAGCGCCTGCCAGATGACGCGTTCCTGGGAGGGGCCGTTGGGGGCGGTCAGTCCGTTGGAGGCGCCGTCCTGGTTGACGGCGGAGCCGCGGACGACGGCGAGGACGGGGTGGTTGTTGCGGCGGGCGTCGGAGAGCCGCTCGACGACGAGGACGCCGGCGCCCTCGCCCCAGGCGGTGCCGTCGGCGGCGTCCGCGAAGGCCTTGCAGCGGCCGTCGGCGGCGAGGCCGCGCTGCCGGCTGAACTCCAGGAAGACGGTGGGCGTCGACATGACGGTGACGCCGCCGGCGAGCGCGAGGTCGCACTCGCCGTTGCGCAGGGCCTGTACGGCCAGGTGCAGGGTCACCAGGGAGGACGAGCAGGCGGTGTCGAGGGACACCGCGGGGCCCTCCAGGCCGAGGGTGTAGGAGACGCGGCCGGACAGGACGCTAGCGGAGTTGCCGACGCCGTCGTCGCCCGCGTTGTCCGAGAGGCTGAGCAGGGTGGTGTAGTCCTGGAGGTTGGTGCCCGCGAACACGCCGGTGCGGCTGCCGCGCAGGGCCGCCGGGTCGATGCCCGCCCGTTCCAGGGCCTCCCAGCAGATCTCCAGCAGGACGCGCTGCTGGGGGTCGGTGCCGACGGCCTCGCGGGGCGAGACGCCGAAGAAGCCGGCGTCGAAGTCGGCGACGCGGTCGATGAATCCGCCGGTCCGTGTGTAGCTGCGGCCGGGGGTGCCGGGCTCGGGGTCGTACAGCGAGTCGGTGTCCCAGCCGCGGTCCACGGGCCATTCGGTCATGGCGTCGGCGTCCGAGCCGAGCAGCCGCCACAGGCCTTCGGGGTCCGTCACTCCGCCCGGGAAGCGGCAGCCCATGGCGACGATCGCGACGGGTTCCCGGTTGCGGGCCTCGGCCTCGCTCAGCCGTTGCCGTGTCTGGTGGAGATCGGCCGTGACCTTCCTCAGGTAGCCGAGGAGCTTCTGTTCATCGCTCATGCGTGTTCACCCGTTCCCCGGTCCTGTGTCCGTTCGCCGTCGCCGCCGCGGCGGCCTCAGGAGATTCCAAGATCGTTCTCGATGAAGTCGAAGATCTCGTCCGCCGCTGCGGAGTTGATCCGGTCGCTGACGTCGTCCGTCGCCGTCGCCGTGAGGACGGCGCCGCGGTCCGGGCCGTCCCAGCGGGCCAGCAGGGAACGCAGCCGGGCGCCGATCCGGTCCCGCCGCGCGTCGTCGTCCGCCAGGTCCGTCAACGCGGATTCCAGGCGGTCGAGTTCGGCCAGCGCCCGGCCCGCGCCGTCCATGCCCTCGGTGAGCCGGCCGCGCAGGTATCCGGCGAGGGCGCTCGCGTTGGGCTGGTCGAACAGCAGCGTGGCGGGCAGCGCCAGGCCGGTGGCGGTGCCGAGCCGGTTGCGCAGCTCGACGGCGGTCAGGGAGTCGAAGCCGAGGGCGTTGAAGGCCTGGGCGGCGCCGACCTTGTCGGTGGAGGCGTGGCCGAGGACCCCGGCGGCCTGGCCGCGCACCAGGGCGAGGAGCGTGCGCTCCTGCTCGGCGGCGGACTGCTCGGCCAGCCGGGAGCGCAGGGTGCCGGCGGCGTCGTCCTCGCCCGGGCCCGCCGGGCGGGCGGCCGCGAGGTCGCGGAGTTCCGGCAGGTCGGACAGGAGCGGGCTGCGCCGGGCCGAGGTGAAGCCGGGCGCGAAGCGTGCCCAGTCGACGTCGGCGACGGTCACGGCGGCGTCCGGGCGGGCCACGGCCCGGCCGAGGGCCGCCGGGGCGCGCCGCGGGTCCAGCGGGTTCATGCCGCTGCGCCGCATGCGCTCCTCGGCCCCGGTGTTCTGTGCGGCCATGCCGCCGCCGGCCCACGGCCCCCAGGCCAGGGAGGTGGCGGGCAGTCCGGCGGCGCGGCGCTGCTGCGCGAGGGTGTCCAGATAGGCGTTGGCGGCGGCGTAGTTGGCCTGGCCGAGGGTGCCGAGGGTGCCGGAGACGGAGGAGTACAGCACGAAGGCGGACAGGTCGCGGTCGCGGGTGAGGTCGTGGAGGTTGCGGGCGGCGGCCAGCTTGGGCCGCAGCACCGTCTCCAGGCTCTCGGGCGACAGGGTGTCGATGAGCCGGTCGTCGAGGACGCCCGCGGTGTGCACCACGGCGTCCACCGGGTGCCGGGCCAGCAGGGCGGCGAGCGCGTCGCGGTCGGCGACGTCGCAGGCGGCGATCTCGAGTGCGGTGCCGGTGCCCTCCAGTGCGGCCTTCAGCCGGGCCGCGCCCTCGGCGCCGGCGCCGGAACGGCTGACGGCGAGGACCCGTTCGGCGCCCTGCGCGGCGAGCCAGGCGGCGGTGTGCACGCCGAGGGCGCCGGTGGCGCCGGTCAGCAGGACGGTGCCGTGCCAGGCGGGGGCGGGGGCGGGCGCGGCGCCGGCCGGTATCCGCTCCAGGCGGCGCAGGAAGGTGCCGGAGCCGCGGACCGCGACCTGGTCCTCCCCGTCCCGGCCGGCCAGGACCGCGCTGAGCCGGCGGCCGATGTCCTCGGCGACCGGGGCGTCGGTGGTGCCGGGCAGGTCGACCAGTCCGCCCCAGCTCTGCGGGTGTTCCAGGGCCGCGGTGCGGCCGAAGCCCCAGACGGCGGCCTGTTCGGGTGCGGTGGGTGTCTCCTGGGCGTGGACGCCGACGGCGCCGGCGGTCAGGCACCACAGGGGCGCGGGGGCCGATCCGGGCGCTGTGCCCGGGCCGTCCGGGCCGTCCAGGCCCTCGGAGCTGTCGGAGAGTGCCTGGACGAGCGCGGCGGTGGCGGCGAGGCCGCTCGGGGTGGAGGGGTGCTCCGGCAGGGGCCGGGTGTCGGCGGCGAGCAGGGACAGGATGCCGCCGAGGACGCCGCCGTCCGTCTTCGCGAGGGCGTCGGTCAACTGGGCGGCCAGGGTGACGCGGTCGGCCGACGCGCAGTCGACGGGCACGCTCACCGCGTGGGCGCCGTGCGCGCCCAGGGCGGCGGCGATCGAGGTGGCCCAGGCGCCGTCCGCGTCGGCGGCGGGCACGGGCAGCAGCCAGGTGCCGGTGAGGGCGGCGGCCTCCTCGACGGCCGGCTTCCACACGACGCGGTGCTCCCAGCCCTCCGCCTCGGAGGTCTGCCGGCGCTCCCGGCGCAGGGAGGAGATCGCGGGCAGGACCGCGCTGAGCGGTGCGTCGGTGTCGAGGCCGAGGCGGTCGGCGAGGTCCTGCGGGCCGGCCTGTTCGACGAAGTCCCAGAACCGCGCCTCCTCGGCGGAGTCGGCCGGGACGGCCGCCCCGGCGGGCTGCGCGGAGGACTGGAGCCAGTAGCGCTCGCGCTGGAAGGCGTAGGTGGGCAGTGCACCGCGCAGCGCGTCGGGGTCGTGCAGCGCGGCCGGGTCCAGTTCGGCGCCGCGGGCGAGCAGCAGGCCCGCGGCGAGCAGCGCGGAGCGGCGCTCGTCGCCCTCGCGCCGCATCAGCGGTGCGGCGGCGGCCGCCGTCGGGTCGGTGACGCTGTCGAGGGCCATCGTCGTCAGCGTGGCGTCGGGGCCCAGTTCGAGGTACGTGGTGACGCCGAGGGCCTCCAGGGCGCGCGCGCCGTCGCAGAAGCGGACCGCGTCGCGCACGTGCCGCCTCCAGTAGGCCGCCGTGCGCAGGTCGTCGCCTTCGGCGAGGCGCCCGGTGACGTTGGAGACGACGGGCAGGGCGGGCGGGGCGTAGGTGACGCGTGCCGCGACCTGTTCGAACTCGTCGAGCATCGCGTCCATGCGGGCGGAGTGGAAGGCGTGGCTGACCCGAAGGCGCCTGGTGCGGCGTCCGCGCCCGGCCAGGACGGCGGCGATCCGCTCGACTTCGTCGCTGTCGCCGGAGAGGACGACCGACGCGGGGCCGTTGAGGGCGGCGATGCCGGCGCGCTCCCCGTTCGCGTCGCTCTCGTCGAGGAGTGTGCGCACCTCCTCCTCGGTGGCCTCGACGGCGGTCATCGCGCCGCCCTCGGGCAGTGCCTGCATCAGCCGGCCGCGGGCGGCCACGAGGGCGCAGGCGTCGGGGAGGGTGAGGACGCCCGCGGCGTGCGCGGCCGTCAGTTCGCCGATGGAGTGGCCGATGAGGGCGTCAGGGCGGGCGCCCCAGGAGTGGACCAGGGCGTGGGCGGCGGTGCCGACGGCGAACAGCGCGGCCTGGGTGTAGGCGGTCCGGCCGAGCAGGTCGGCCTCGGGCGAGCCCTCCTCGCAGAAGACCACCGAGCGCAGGGGCGGTCCGTCGAGGTGGCGGTCGAGTTCGGCGCAGACGGTGTCGAAGGTCTCGGCGTACACGGGGTGGGTCCGGTAGAGGTCCTGGCCCATGCCGGGGCGCTGGGCGCCCTGGCCGCTGAAGAGGAACGCGGTCCCGGCGCCGCCGGTGGCGACGCCGGTGACGACGTCCGGGGCGCCGGTGCCCTGCGCGGTGGCGGCGAGTGCGGTGAGCAGTTCCGTGTGGTCGCCGGCGACGGCGACGGCGCGGTGGTCGAGGGTGTGGCGGGCCGCGGACAGGGAGTGCGCGAGGTCGCGCAGGTCGGTGCCGGGGTGGGCGAGGAGGTGGGTGCGCAGCCGGGCGGCCTGGGCGCGCAGGGCGTCCGGGGTGTGTCCGGAGACGGTGAACGCGCGGGGCCGGGCGGCCGGTTCGGGGCGGGCGGGGGCGGGCCGGGGTGCGGGCGGTTCCTCCAGGATGACGTGGGCGTTGCTGCCGCTGATGCCGAAGGAGGAGACGCCGGCCCGGCGGGGGCGTGCGGTGTCGGCGGGCCAGGTGCGGGGCTCGGTGAGCAGTTCGATGGCGCCGCTGGACCAGTCGATGTGCTCGGAGGGTTCGTCGACGTGGAGGGTGCGGGGCAGTTCGCCGTGGCGCATGGCCATGACCATCTTGATGACTCCGGCGGCGCCGGCGGCTGCCTGGGTGTGGCCGAAGTTGGACTTGGCGGAGCCGAGCAGCAGGGGCCGGCCGTCCTCCCGGTCCTGGCCGTAGGTGGCGAACAGGGCGCGGGCCTCGATGGGGTCGCCGAGGCTGGTGCCGGTGCCGTGCGCCTCGACGGCGTCCACTTCGCGGGAGGTGAGGCCCGCGGCGGCGAGGGCCTGGCGGATGACGCGTTCCTGGGAGGGGCCGTTGGGGGCGGTCAGTCCGTTGGAGGCGCCGTCCTGGTTGGTGGCCGAGCCGCGGACCACGGCGAGGACGGGGTGGTTGTTGCGGCGGGCGTCCGAGAGCCGTTCGAGGAGCAGGACTCCGACGCCCTCGGAGAAGCTGGTGCCGTCGGCGGACGCGGCGAACGCCTTGCAGCGGCCGTCCGCGGCGAGACCGTTCTGCGCGGTGAACTCGGTGTAGGTGCCGGGGGTGGCCATCACGGTGACGCCGCCGGCCAGGGCCATGCCGCACTCGCCGGTGCGCAGCGCGTGCGCGGCCAGGTGCAGGGAGACCAGCGCCGAGGAGCAGGCCGTGTCGATGGTCATGGTGGGGCCTTCGAGGCCGAAGGTGTAGGCGACGCGGCCGGAGATGACGCTGCCGGAGACGCCGAGGCCGATGTAGCCCTCCATGCCCTCGGGGATGTCGGCGAGCCCGGAGGCGTATCCGGAGCCCATCGCGCCCACGAACACGCCGGTGCGGCTGCCGCGCAGGGACAGCGGGTCGATGCCGGCCCGCTCGAAGACCTCCCAGGAGGACTCCAGCAGCAGCCGCTGCTGGGGGTCCATGGCGAGGGCCTCGCGGGGCGAGATGCCGAACAGGGAGGCGTCGAAGTGGGTGGCCCCGTAGAGGAATCCGGCCTGGAGGCCGGGCAGGCGTTCCAGGTCCCAGCCGCGGTCGGAGGGGAACGCGGAGATGGCGTCGCCGCCCTCGGCGACGAAGCGCCACAGGTCCTCGGGGGAGGTGACGCCGCCGGGGTACTGGCAGGCCATGCCGATGATGACGACGGGGTCGTCGTCGGCGGCGGCCACGGCGGCGGTCTCCGTCCGTACGGTGGTTCCGCCGAGTTCCTCGCGCAGGTGGCGGGCGAGCGCGGCGGGCCGGGGGTGGTCGAAGACGAGCGTGGGGGGCAGGCGCAGTCCGGTCTCGGTGTTGAGGCGGTTGCGCAGTTCGACGGAGGTGAGGGAGTCGAAGCCGAGGTCGCGGAAGGACTGGTCGGCGCCGACCGCGCCGGCCGTGTCGTGGCCGAGGGCGGTGGCCGCGTGCCGGCGTACCAGGTCCAGGAGGAGGCGTTCCTGTTCGGCCGGTTCCAGGCCGGCCAGGCGTGCGTTCAGCCGGGGTGCGCCGCCGGTGCCCGCCTCGACGGTGCGCCGGGCGGGGGCCCGGACCAGGCCGCGCAGCAGCACGGGCAGCCGGCCCGCGGCGGCGGCGGTGCGCAGCGCGGCGGTGTCCAGGCGCAGCGGGGCGAGCAGCGGCTCGCCGGTGGCGAGGGCGGCGTCGAGGAGGTCGAGGCCCTGTTCGGCGGTGATCGCGGGAAGGCCGGAGGCGGCGATGCGCCGGATGTCGTCCTCGCCGAGGCCGCCCGTCATGCCGGCGTCGCCGGCCCACAGCGTCCAGGCGAGGGAGGTGGCGGGCAGGCCCTGGGCGTGCCGGTGCTGGGCGAGGGCGTCCAGGACGGTGTTGGCGGCCGCGTAGTTGGCCTGTCCGGCGCCGCCGAGCAGTCCGGCGGCGGAGGAGAACAGGACGAACGCCGTCAGGTCCGCGTCGCGGGTGGCGTGGTGCAGGGCGAGCGCGGAGGCGGCCTTGGCGCGCAGGACGGTGTCGAGGCGCTCGGGGGTGAGTGAGGCGAGGACGCCGTCGTCGAGGACGCCGGCGGTGTGCACGACGCCGCGCAGCGGCCGGTCGGCGGGGATCCGGGCGAGGAGGGCGGCGAGGGCGGCGGGGTCGGCGGTGTCGCAGGCCTCGACGGTCACCTCCGCGCCCTCGGCGGCGAGTGCGGCCACGAGGGCGTCGGCGCCGGGGGCGTCTGCGCCGCGCCGGGAGGCGAGGACGAGGCCGCGTACGGCGTGCTGGGTGACGAGGTGGCGGGCGACGAGGGCGCCCAGGAAGCCGGTGCCGCCGGTGATCAGGACGGTGCCTTCCGGGTCCCAGGGGGTCTCGGGGGCGTGGTCGGGGTCGGCGGCGGGGACGGCGGTGGGCACGCGGGTGAGCCGGGGGACGAGCAGCCGGCCGTCGCGCAGGGCGAGTTGGGGTTCGCCGGTGGCGAGGGCCGCGGCGAGGTCGGCGGGTGCGGTGCCGGCGGCGGTGTCGAGCAGGACGAGGCGTCCGGGGTTCTCCGTCTGGGCGGAGCGGACCAGGCCCCAGGCAGCGGCGGCGGCCACGGCCGGGACGTCCTCGCCGTCGCGGGCGGCGAGGGCCCCGCGGGTGAGGACGACGAGGCGGGCGCCGGCGGTGCGGTCGTCGGCGAGCCAGGTCCGCAGGGTCCCCAGGAGGTGCGCGGCGACGGCGCCGGCGTCGTCACCGGCGGGGCAGGGCAGCAGTACCGCTTCGGCGTCCTCGGGGACGTCGTCGGGGCCGGCCACGCGCGGCCAGGCGGCGTCGAGGCCGGTGTCGAGGCCGGTGCCGTCCGCGTACACGTACCAGCGGCCGGCCGGGGGTGCGGCCGGCGTGTTCTCGACGGGGCTCCAGGTGACGCGGTGCAGGGCGCCGGCGGCGGCCGGGGCGGCGGCGCCGCGCAGGCTGTCGGCGGAGACGGGCCGGGAGACGAGGGTGTCGACGGTGGCGACGGGGTGGCCCTCGGCGTCGGCGATGCGCAGGGCGACCCCGCTCGCGCCGGACGGTTCGATCCGTACCCGCAGGCTGGTGGCTCCGACCGCGTGCAGGCGCACCCCGCTCCACGAGAACGGCAGGCCGACCCCGGCGGGGCCGCTCTCCTCCCCCGCGGGGGCGGTGAGCTGGGCGTGCAGGGCGGCGTCCAGCAGCGCGGGGTGCAGTCCGTAGCGGGCCGCGTCCTTGTGCTGGTCCTCGGGCAGGGCGACCTCGGCGTACCAGGCCCCGTCCGCGCGCCAGGCGGCCTTGAGGCCCTGGAAGACGGGGCCGTACTGGTAGCCGGTGTCGGCGAGGGCGGCGTAGAAGCCGTCGAGGGGTACGGACTTGGCGCCGGGCGGCGGCCAGGCCGTCAGGTCGAAGGAGGCCCCGGCCGCGCCGGCGGCCAGGACCGCGGAGGCGTGGCGGGTCCACCCGGTGTCGGTGTCGTCGCCCGCTGCGGTCTCGGGGCGTGCGTAGACGGCCAGGTGGCGGCGGCCGGTGTCGTCGGGGGCGCCGAGGACGAGCTGGAGCTGCGCGGTGTCCTTCTCCGCGAGGACGAGCGGGGCTTCGAGGGTCAGTTCCTCCAGCAGGTCGCAGCCGACCTCGTCGCCCGCGCGCAGGGCGAGTTCGGCGAAGGCGGTGCCCGGCAGCAGGACGGCGCCGGAGACCTGGTGGTCGGCGAGCCAGGGCTGGGAGCGCACCGAGAGCAGGCCGGTGAGCAGGACCCGGCCGTCGTCGGCGACGCGGACGACGGCGCTCAGCAGCGGGTGCCCGGCGCTGCCGAGTCCCGCGCCGGACAGGTCGCCGGCGCCGCGGGCGCTCATGCGCAGCCAGTAGTCGTCGCGCTGGAAGGCGTAGGTGGGCAGGTCGACGCGGGCGGCGGCGGGCGGGGGCAGCAGGCGCTCCCAGTCCACGGCGGCGCCGTGCGCGAAGAGTCCGGCCACGGCCGCCAGCAGTGCGGGGGCCTCGGGCCGGTCCTTGCGCAGGGAGGCGAGGCAGACCCGTTCGGTGGTGTCGTCGGGCAGGCAGGTGCGGGCGAGCGCGGTCAGGGTGGCGTCGGGTCCGAGTTCGACGAACCGGCTGACGCCGTGTCCGGCGAGCCAGTCGATGCCGTCGGCGAAGCGCACGGGCCGGCGCAGGTGGCGTACCCAGTAGTCGGGCGAGCGCAGTTCCTCGGCGGTGGCGGGCCGGCCGGTCAGGTTGGAGACGACGGTGATCCGCGGCGCGTGGTAGGTGACGCTCTCGGCGACGGTCCGGAACTCGTCGAGGGCGGCGTCCATGCGGGCGCTGTGGAAGGCGTGGCCGACGCGCAGGCGCCGGGTGCGCCGCTGCCGGGCCTCCAGCTGGGCGGCGACCTGCTCGACGGCGTTCTCGTCGCCGGAGATCACGGTGGAGCGGGGGCCGTTGAGGGCGGCGATGCTCACGGCGTCGCCGTGGGCGGCGAGCAGCGCGGTGACCTCGTCCTCGGTCGCCTCGACGGAGATCATGGCGCCGCCCGGCGGGAGCGCCTGCATGATGCGGCCGCGGGCCGCGACCAGCCGGCAGGCGTCGGCCAGCGACCAGACGCCCGCGGCGTGCGCGGCGGACAGTTCGCCCAGGGAGTGCCCGACGAGGTACTTGGGCTTGACGCCCCAGGACTCCAGCAGCCGGAACAGGGCCACTTCGAGGGCGAACAGGGCGGGCTGGGTGAGGTCGGTGCCGTCCAGGGCCCCGGGGCCCTCGGCGCCGTCGAGGACGATGCCCTTCAGGGACCGGCCCAGGGCGGTGTCGAGGTGGGCGCAGACCGCGTCGTAGGCCGCGGCGAACGCGGGGAACGCGGCGTACAGCTCGCGTCCCATGCCGATGCGCTGGGATCCCTGTCCCGAGAAGAGGAAGGCGGTGGCGCCGCGCAGGACGCGGCCGGTGACGACGTGCGGCGCGTCGGGCGCGTCGGGGTCCTCGTCGGCGAGCCGGGCCAGGCCGCGCAGCGCGGCGGCGTGGTCCTCGGCGAGGACGACGGCGCGGTGTTCGAAGAGCTGACGGGTGGTGAGGAGGGCGTGCGCGATGCCGGGCGTGGCGGTGTCGTCCTCGGCGGTGACGCGGTCGAGGAGCCGGGCGGCCTGGCCGCGCAGGGCGGCGGCGCTGCGCGCGGAGACGATCCACGGCACGGCCGGGGAGGCGGCCGGTGCGTCGGCGGGGGCGGCCTGTGTCGCGGGCGCGAGGGCGTCGGCGGGGGCGTCGGTGGGGGCGTCGGCCGGCGGCTCGGCGGGCGCGGCCTCCAGGATGGTGTGGGCGTTGGTGCCGCTGATGCCGAAGGACGACACGGCGGCGCGGCGCGGCCGGTCCCCGGTGTCGGGCCATTCGGCGGGCTCGGTGAGCAGGCGGACGTGGCCGGCCGCCCAGTCGACGTGGGTCGAGGGCTCGGAGACGTGCAGGGTGCGCGGGAGGCGGCCGTGGCGCAGTGCCATGACCATCTTGATGATGCTGGCCACGCCGGCGGCGGCCTGGGTGTGGCCGAGGTTGGACTTCAGGGAGCCGAGCAGCAGCGGACGGTCGGCGTCCTTGGCGCCGCCGTACGTGGCCAGCAGGGCCTGTGCCTCGATCGGGTCGCCCAGTGAGGTGCCGGTGCCGTGGGCGTCGACGGCGTCGATGTCGGCGGCGCTCAAACCGGCGTTGGCCAGGGCCTGTTCGATGACGCGCTGCTGGGCGGGGCCGTTGGGGGCGGTGAGGCCGTTGGAGGCGCCGTCGGAGTTGACGGCGGAGCCGCGGACGACGGCGAGGACGGGGTGGCCGTTGCGGCGGGCGTCGGAGAGGCGCTCGACCAGGAGCAGGCCGACGCCTTCGGACCATCCGGTGCCGTCGGCGTCGTCGGAGAACGCCTTGCAGCGGCCGTCGGCGGCGAGGCCGCGCTGCCGGCTGAACTCGAAGAGCAGTCCGGGGGTCGCCATGACGGCGACGCCGCCGGCCATGGCGAGGTCGCACTCCCCCGACCTCAGGGCCTGCACCGCCCAGTGGAGGGCGACCAGGGAGGAGGAGCAGGCGGTGTCGACGGTGACGGTGGGGCCTTCCAGGCCCAGGACGTAGGAGATGCGGCCGGAGGCGACGGAGGTGGCGTTGCCGGCGAGCATCAGTCCGTGGACGTCCTCGGGGACCTCCACGGGGCCCTGGCCGTAGCCGGAGGTGGCGGCGCCGACGAAGACGCCGGTGGCGCTGGAGCGGAGGGTGGCGGGAGGGATGCCGGCGCGTTCGAGGAGTTCCCAGGACGCCTGCAGGAGCAGTCGCTGCTGGGGGTCGGTGGCGAGGGCCTCGCGGGGGCTCATGCCGAAGAAGCCGGCGTCGAACGCGGCGGCGTCGCCGAGGAAGCCGCCCTCGCGGGTGGAGAAGGTGCCCGGCTTGTCGGGGTCGGGGTCGAAGCGGTCCTCGATGTCCCAGCCGCGGTCGGCGGGCAGCGGGCCGATGGCGTCGCCGTCCTCGTCGACGAGCCGCCACAGGTCCTCGGGGGTGGCCACGGCGCCGGGGAAGCGGCAGCTCATCGACACGATGGCGATGGGCTCGCGCTGCTTCTCCTCCACCTCGTGAAGCTGCCGGCGGGTCTGCCGCAGCTCTGCCGTCACCCGCTTGAGGTACTCGACGTACTTGCCGTCGTCAGCCACGTGTCTCACTTCCTTGACCCGAGCCGGACAGTGTCCGCCGTGCGGGAGCCAGTGCCGGAGTGGGGAGGTCCAGTGCCCGAGGGGCCCGAGGGGAGGGATCGATTCCCGTAGGGGGGTGATTCGCGGCGGCGGGTGCCGCCGCTGTGCGGGCGTCCGCTGCCGTTGTCACGTCGTTCCCAACTCCCTGTCGATGAGGTCGAACAAATCGTCGGCGGTCTCGACCGATTCCAGTTCGCCGTCCCCGGCGTCCGGTTCCTCGGTCCCGGTGACCGTCACCGGCGCGCCCGACCAGCGGGCCAGCAGGTCCCGCAGCCGGTCGGTGACGCGGGAGCGGACCTCGGTGTCGTCCACGTCGGTGCCGTTCAACGCGGCGTCCAGGCGGTCGAGTTCGCCCAGCAGTGCCTGCGCGCCGCCGGGCGGGTCGGGCAGGTCGAGCTGGGTCAGCAGGTGGCGGACCTGGACGGCGGGGGTCGGGTAGTCGAAGACGAGGGTCGCCGACAGCCGCAGGCCGGTGACGGCGTTGAGACGGTTGCGCAGTTCGACCGCGGTCAGTGAGTCGAAGCCGAGTTCCTTGAAGGACTGCTCGGGTTCGATCTCGGCGGCCGAGGAGTGGCCGAGGACGGCCGCGGCCTGCTCGGCGACCGCGTCGAGCAGCAGCTGTTCCCGGTCGGCGGCCGGCAGCGGGGCCAGCCGCTCCGCGAGGGTCTGGGTGCTGCCGGCCGCGGCGGCGGACGTCTCGGCCCGGCGCCGGGCGGGCGCCTTGACCATGGCGCGCAGCAGCGGGGGCAGTACGTCGGCGTGTTCGCGCAGGGAGGCGTGGTCGAGGTCCATGGGCAGGAGTACCGCGCGGTCGGTGGCGGGGCCGGCGTCGAGCAGGCGCATGCCCAGTTCGGCGCCGAGCGGGACCATGCCGGTCCTGGCGTGGCGTTCGCGGTCGGCCTGGCCGAGTTCGCCGGTCATGCCCGCGTCGGGCAGCCAGGTGCCCCAGGCGAGGGAGGTGGCCGGCAGGCCCAGGTCGCGGCGGTGGTGGGCGAGGGCGTCCAGGAAAGCGTTGGCGGCCGAGTAGTTGGCCTGTCCGGCGCCGCCGAACGTGCCGGCCACGGACGAGAAGACCACGAACCGCGCCAGGTCCAGGTCACGGGTCAGTTCGTGCAGGTTGGTCACGGCGTCGGCCTTGGGCCGCATGGACCGGTCGATGCGTTCCGGTGTCATCGAGGAGATGACGCCGTCGGCCAGGACGCCCGCGGTGTGGATCACCGCGGTCAGCGGGTGGGCCGGGGGCAGCGAGGCGAGGAGGTCGGCCAGCGCGGCGCGGTCGCCGGTGTCGCAGGCGACGATGGCGACGTCGGCTCCCAGGGCGGTCAGTTCCTCGCGCAGTTCGGCGGCGCCGGGCGCGTCGGGTCCCTGCCGGCCGGCCAGGACGAGATGGCGCAGGCCGTGGTGGGCGACCAGGTGGCGGGCCGTGATCCGGCCCAGTCCGCCGGTGCCGCCGGTGAGCAGGACGGTGCCGTCCGGGTCGGGGGCGGTCGGCAGGGTCAGGACGACCTTGCCGATGTGGCGTGCCTGGCTGAGGAAGCGGAACGCGTCGGGGGCCCTGCGTACGTCGAACGTGGTCATCGGCAGCGGCGGCAGCACCCCTTCCTCGAAGAGGGTGACCAGTTCGCGCAGCATCTCCCCGATGCGGTCGGGGCCGGCCTCGACGAGGTCGAAGGCCTGGTAGGCGACGCCCGGGTGGTCCTCGGCGACCTGCCGCGGGTCTCGGACGTCGGTCTTGCCCATCTCCAGGAAGTGTCCGCCGCGCGGCAGCAGTCGCAGCGAGGCGTCGACGAACTCGCGTGCCAGCGAATCGAGTACGACGTCCACGCCGCGGCCCTCGGTGGTCTCCAGGAAGAGTTTCTCGAAGCCGAGGTCGCGGGAGGAGGCGAGGTGGGCGTCGTCGAGGCCCGCGGCGCGCAGCGCGTCCCACTTGCCGGGGCTGGCGGTGCCGAACACCTCGGCGCCCAGGTGGCGGGCGAGCCGTACGGCGGCCGTGCCCACTCCCCCGGCGGCGGCGTGCACGAGCACGGACTGCCCGGGGCGCAGCCCGCCGAGGTCGACGAGGCCGTAGTACGCGGTCAGGTAGACGATGGGCGCGGTGGCGGCCTGGGCGAAGGTCCAGCCGCGCGGGATGGCGGCGACCATCCGTTCGTCGGCGACGGCGACGGGGCCGAAGGCGCCGGCGAACATGCCCATCACCCGGTCGCCGACGGCGAGGGAGGTGACGTCGGCGCCGGTCTCCGTGACCACGCCGGCGCCTTCCAGGCCGATCGCCGTGGCGTCGCCGGGATACATGCCCAGCGCGGTGAGGACGTCGCGGAAGTTGACGCCCGCGGCGCGCATCGAGATGCGGACCTCGCGCGGTGCGAGGGGTCCTGTCACCTCGGGGCACGCGGTGAGCTTCAGGCTCTCCAGTGTTCCGCGTTCCTCGACGGAGAGCCGCCAGGCGGCGGTGTCGGCGGGCTCGGTGAGCGCGCGCTGCACGGCGAGGGGGATGATCTTCGGTGTGGTCACCGTGCCCTCCCTGACGGCCAGTTCGAGGTGGCCGGAGGCGAGGGCGGCGGGCAGTGCGGCCGCCGAGGCGGGGGCGGTGTCGAGGTCGGCGAGGACGAACCGGCCGGGGTTCTCGGAGCGGGCCGAGCGGACCAGGCCCCAGGCCGTGGCGCGGGCCGGGTCGGCGGGCCGGGTTCCCACGCGCATGGCGTCGCGGGTGACGACGGCGAGCCGGGCGTGGGCGAAGCGGGGTTCGTCGAGCCACTGCTGCACGAGCCGCAGCGTCGTGTGCGCGATGGCGCGTGCGGCGCCGGCCAGACCACCGGCGCCGGCATCGACGTCGATGTCGAGGTTGGTGTCGGGGTCGGGGTCGGGCAGGACCAGCAGGACGGTCTCGGGGATCTCCAGGTCCGAGGCGGCGAGCGCGGTCAGGTCGGGGAAGGCCCGCACCGGTGATCCGGTCCGTTCCAGTTCGGCGGCCAGCGGCCGGGCTTCGGGGCCGCCGACCAGGGTCCAGTCCGTGCCGGGCGTCCGGGCGCCGGCGGGCACCGGCGTCCAGTCCAGTTCGTACAGGCCTTCCTGGCGCGGTGCGCCGATGGTGGCGCCCGCGAGGTCTCCGGTGAGTTCGCGCAGGGTGAGCGAGCCGACGGTGGCGACGGGGCGTCCCGTGGTGTCGGCGAGGGCCAGGCCGATGGATTCCGGGCCCGTCTGCACCATGCGGACCCGCAGGGCGTCGGCGCCGGCGGCCTCCAGGCGGACGTCGTTCCAGGAGAAGGGCAGCCGGCCCGCGTCCTTCATGGGCACGAACATCACGGCGTGCAGGGCGGCGTCGAGCAGGGCCGGGTGCAGGTCGAACGCGTCGGCGGACGGGTCGGCGTCCTCGGGCAGCGCGACCTCGGCGAACACCTCCTCGCCGCGTGTCCACACGGACTTCAGGCCCTGGAAGAGCGGCCCGTACAGGTGGCCCCGTTCGGCGAACCGCTCGTAGAACCCGTCGAGCGGTACTTCGTCGGCGTCCTGCGGCGGCCAGGCGGTGAAGTCGTAGGCGGTGTCCGGCGTCGTCGCGCCGTCGTCGGTGAGCAGGCCGGAGGCGTGCAGCGTCCACGGCGTCTCGGGGGCGGCGTCCTCGGTGCGGGAGTGCACGCTCAGGGTGCGGGCGCCGTTCGCGTCGGCGGCCTCCACGTGCAGTTGTACGTGCAGGGCGCCGCTGTCGGGGAGGGTGAGCGGGGTGAGGATGGTCAGTTCCTCCACCCGGTCGCAGCCGACGTGTTCCGCGGCGTGCAGGGCCAGGTCGAGGAAGCCGGTGGCCGGGAACAGGGCGGTGCTGGTGAGGGCGTGGTCCGCGAGCCAGGTCTGGCCGCGCAGCGACAGGCGTCCGGTGAAGAGGCGGGCGTCGCCTCCGGCCAGTTCGACCGCGGCACCGAGCAGCGGGTGCGCGGCGGAGTCCAGGCCCGCCGAGCCGACGTCGCCGAGCAGGACGGGCGGTCCGGGCCAGAACCGCTGCCGCTGGAAGGCGTACGTCGGCAGGGTCGTGGTCCGGGCGCCGGCGCCGTCGAAGACGTGGGCCCACTCGATGTCGACGCCCTTGGCGAACGCCTGGGCCAGGCCGAGGAGCAGTGCTTCGCGCTCGGGGCGGTCCTTGCGCAGGACGGGGACGAAGAGCATCTCGTCGCCGCCGGAGGCACTGGACTGGGCGAGGGCGGTGAGGGTGCCGTCCGGGCCGAGCTCCACGAACCGGCGTACGCCGCGTCCTTCGAGCCAGGTGATCCCGTCGGCGAACCGTACGGCCTCCCGCACGTGCCGCACCCAGTACTCGGCCGACTCCAACTCCCCCACGCCGGCGGCCTGTCCGGTCACGTTCGAGACGACCGCCATACGGGGCGGCGTGTACGTCACGCTCTCGGCCACGGCACGGAACTCGGCCAGCATGGGTTCCATCAGCGGCGAGTGGAAGGCGTGCGAGACCCGCAGACGGGAGGTGCGGCGGCCCAGGGCGGCTGTCTCCTGGGCGATGACCTCCGCCACCGCTTCGACACCGGAGATCACCACCGAGCGGGGGCCGTTGACGGCGGCGACGGACACTTCCGCCTCCCGGCCCTCCAGCAGCGGCAGGACCTCGCCCTCGGACGCCTCCAGCGCGAACATCGCACCACCGGAGGGAAGTTGCTGCATGAGCCGGCCGCGCGCCGACACCAGCCGGCAGGCGTCCTCGAGCGAGAACACCCCGGCCACGTGCGCGGCAGCGAGTTCACCCACCGAATGACCCACCAGGAAGTCGGGACTCATCCCCCACGACTCCACCAGCCGGAACAACGCCACCTCGATGGCGAACAACGCGGGCTGAGTCCAGCCCGTCTCGTTCAGCAGCTCCGCGTCCTCACCGAAGACAACCTCCCGCAGACCCTCGTCCAACTCCGCGCACACCGCGTCGAAGGCCTCCGCGAACACCGGGAACGAGTCGTACAACTCCCGTCCCATACCCAGGCGTTGCGCACCCTGGCCGGAGAAGAGGAAGGCGAGCTTGCCCTCGCCGCGGGCGGAGCCGGTCACGGTGGAGGCGTCGGGCTCGTCGGCGGCCAGTGAGCGCAGGCCTTGGACGAGGGTGTCGTGGTCCTCGCCGAGGACGACCGCGCGGTGTTCGAAGACCGCGCGGTGTGCCGCCAGGGACAGGCCCACGTCGGCGGGGTCCGTCTCCGGCCGGCCGGCGAGGTGGGTGAGGAGGCGGTCCGCCTGGGCCCGCAGGGCGGTGCGGCTGCGGGCGGTCACGATCCACGGCACCGCGCCGTCGGCGGGGGCCGTTTCGGTGGCGGCGGGGGCGGGTTCCTCGTCGGTGGCGGCTTCGAGGATGACGTGGGCGTTGGTGCCGCTGATGCCGAAGGAGGAGACACCGGCGCGGCGGGGTCGGTCCGCCTCGGGCCAGTCGACGGCCTCGGTCAGCAGCCGCACGTCGCCCTCCGTCCAGTCGACGTGGGTGGAGGGCTGGTCGACGTGGAGGGTGGCGGGCAGGACGCCGTTGTTCAGGGCCAGGACCATCTTGATGATCCCGGCGACGCCCGCGCCGGCCTGGGTGTGGCCGATGTTGGACTTCACCGAACCGAGCCACAGCGGCTGTCCGGGCTCGCGGTCCTGGCCGTAGGTGGCGAGGACCGCCTGGGCCTCGATGGGGTCGCCGAGCATGGTTCCGGTGCCGTGCGCCTCGACGGCGTCGACCTCGGTGGCCGCGACCCCCGCGTCGGCGAGCGCCGCGCGGATCACGCGCTGCTGGGCGGGGCCGTTGGGGGCGCTCAGGCCGTTGGAGGCGCCGTCCTGGTTGACGGCGGAGCCGCGGACGACGGCGAGGACGGGGTGGTTGTTGCGGCGGGCGTCGGAGAGGCGCTCCACCAGGAGCATGCCGCCGCCCTCGGAGAAGCCGGTGCCGTCGGCGGCGTCCGCGAACGCCTTGCAGCGGCCGTCCTGCGACAGACCGCGCTGCCGGCTGAAGTCGACGAACAGGCCGGGTGAGGCCATCACGGTGACGCCGCCGGCGAGGGCGAGGTCGCACTCGCCGGAGCGCAGCGAGCGCACCGCCAGGTGCAGGGCGACCAGGGAGGCCGAGCAGGCGGTGTCGACGGTGACCGCCGGGCCTTCCAGGCCGAAGGTGTAGGAGAGCCGGCCGGAGACGACGCTGGCGGCGTTGCCGGTCAGCATGTAGCCCTCGAAGTCCTCCCGGGAGGCGGCCAGCATGCCGGTGTAGTCCTGGCCGTTGGTGCCGGCGAAGACACCGGTGCGGCTGCCCTTGAGGGTCCTGGGGTCGATGCCGGCCCGCTCGAACGTCTCCCATGTCATCTCCAGCAGCAGGCGCTGCTGCGGGTCCATGGCGACGGCCTCGCGCGGGGAGATGTTGAAGAACGCCGGGTCGAAGCCGCTGGCGTCGTTCAGGAAGCCGCCGGTGCGGGTGTAGACGCTGCCGGGTTTCCCGGGCTCGGGGTCGTACAGGGCGTCGAGGTCCCAGCCCCGGTCCTCGGGGAAGGGCACGAGTCCCTCTTCGCCGCCGAGCAGCATGGCCCACAGCTGTTCGGGGGTGCTGACGTCGCCCGGGAAGCGGCAGCCCATGGCGACGACCGCGATCGGCTCGTCGTCGCGTGGGGCCGCGATGGGCTCGGGGGCCCGGGTGTCCGGCTGTTCCTGTCCGGCCAGTTCGCTCAGGAGGTGGCCGGCGAGGGCGTCGCAGTTGGGGTGGTCGAAGACGAGGGTGGCCGGCAGGCGCAGGCCGGTGATGCGGTTCATGCCGTTGCGCAGTTCGACGGCGCTGAGGGAGTCGATGCCCAGGTCGGTGAAGGGGCGGCCCGGTTCGACGGCCTCGGCGGACGGGTAGCCGAGGACGTTGGCGACGTAGGAGCGGACGACGTCGAGGACGGCGCCGGCCCGGTCGTAGGCGGGCAGTTGGGCGAGGTGGGCCTGGAGGGAGGAGGCGTCCGCGGCGGGGCTTTCGGCCTGCTGGGTGCGGGCGGTGTCCAGGGCGCGGCGGGCGGCGGGCAGTTCGTCGAGGAGGTGGCTGGGGCGCGGTCCGGTGAAGGCGAGCGCGTAGGTGTCCCAGCGCAGGTCGGTGACGACGACGGTGGTGTCGTCGGCGTCCAGGGCGCGGCCCAGTGCGTCGCAGGCGGACTTGGTGTCCATGGGGTGGACGCCGTAGCGGCGCATGCGGTCGCCGGCGGCGTCGCCGACCATGCCGCCGTCGGCCCACAGGCCCCAGGCGATGGCGGTGGCGGGCAGGCCCTGGGAGCGGCGGTGCTGGGCGAGGGCGTCGAGGTAGGCGTTGCCGGGGGCGTAGTTGCCCAGGCCCGCGCCGCCGAGGACGCCGGAGGAGGAGGAGAACAGGACGAAGGCCGACAGGTCCAGGTCCTGGGTGAGTTCGTGGAGGTGCCGGGCGGCGGTGGCCTTGCCGCGCAGGACGGGGTCCATGCGGTCGGGTGTCAGGGAGTCGACGACGGTGTCGTCGAGGGAGCCGGCGGCGTGGAACACGGCGTCCAGCGGGCGGTCGGCGGGGATCGAGCGGAGCAGGCCGTCCAGGGCGTCCCGGTCGGCGACGTCGCAGGCGGCGAGGGTGATGTCGGCGCCGAGGGCGGTGAGTTCGTCGCGCAGTTCGCTCGCGCCGGGGGCGTCGGCGCCGCGCCGGCCGGCCAGGACCAGGTGGGTGGCGCCGCGTCCGACGAGCCAGCGGGCGATGTGGCCGCCGAGGGCGCCGGTGCCGCCGGTGACCAGGACGGTGCCGCGCGGCTGCCAGGCCGGGGTGTCGGCGAGGGGGGCTGTGGCGTGGACCAGGCGGCGTCCGAAGGAGCCGGAGGGCCGGATCGCGATCTGGTCCTCGTCGCCGGGGGCGGCGAGGACGGCGCACAGGCGGGTGCCGGCCCGGCCGTCGAGTGCGGCGGGCAGGTCGACGAGGCCGCCCCAGCGTTCGGAGTGTTCCAGGGCGGCGACCCTGCCGAGGCCCCAGACGAGCGCCTGGGCGGGGCTGGTGACGGTCTCGGAGGCGCCGACGGCGACGGCGCCGCGGGTGGCGCACCACAGCGGGGCGTCGGTGCCGGTGTCGCCGAGGGCCTGGAGGAGGGCGACGGTGCCGGCGAGGCCGTGCGGGAGCGCCGGGTGGTCGGGGTGGGGGCGTTCGTCGAGGGCGAGCAGGGACAGGACGCCCGCCACGGCGGGGGTGGCGTCGTCAGTGGTGAGGGCGGCCGTCAGGAGGGCGGCGAGGTGGGTGCGGTCGGTGCCGCCGTCGGGGACGGTGACCAGCCGGGTGTCGCGGGCGCCGCCGCCGGTCAGGGCGCGGTGGGCGTCGGCGACGAGGGCGTCGTGGGTGCCGTCGGGGGCGACGAGGAGCCAGGTGCCGGACAGGGCGCCGGCGGCGTTGTCGGTCAGCGGGGACCATCCGACGCCGTAGCGCCAGGAGTCCGTGGTGGAGCGTTCGCGGCTGGTGCGGCGCCAGGTGGACAGGGCCGGCAGGAAGGCGCTGAGCGGTGCGTCGGCGGGCAGGTCGAGGGCGTCGGCGAGGGCTTCCGGGTCTCCCTGGTCGACGGTCTCCCAGAAGCGGGACTCCACCGTGTCCGTGGCGGTGTCGGAGGAGGCGGAGGTGTCCTGCTCCGGGACGTGGGGCCAGTACCGCTGCTGCTGGAAGGGGTAGGTGGGTACGTCGACGCGGTGGGCGCCGGTGGCGGTGAACACGGCCGTCCAGTCGAGGGTGACGCCGTTGACGTGGGCCTCGGCGACGGAGGTGAGGAACTGACCGAGGCCGCCCTTGTCGCGGCGCAGGGAGCCGAGCGCGGCGCCTTCGACGCCGGCGTCCTCCAGGGTCTCGCGCAGGCCGACGGCGAGCACGGGGTGCGGGCTGACCTCGATGAAGGTGCGGTGGCCTTCGGCGATCAGGCCGCGGACGGCGTCCTCGAAGCGGACGGTCTCGCGCAGGTTGGTGTACCAGTACTCGGGGTCGAGGGTGGTGGTGTCCTGCCACTGGCCGGTGAGGGACGAGCGGAAGGGGATCCCGGCGTCCTGCGGCTCGATGCCGGCGAGGGCGTCGAGCACGGTCGCGCGGATGGGTTCGACCTGCGGCGAGTGGGAGCCGTAGTCGACGGCGACCTTGCGGGCGCGTACGCCGTCCTCGGTGAGGGCGGTGAACAGGTCGTCGAGCGCGGCGGCTTCGCCGGACACCACCACCGAGGCCGGTCCGTTGACGGCGGCGACGGCGAGGCGGTCGGCCCACGGGCTCATCCGGGCGCGGGTCTCGTCGGCGCTCAGCGGTACGGACATCATGCCGCCGGTGCCGGCGATGGCGACGATGGCCCGGCTGCGCAGGGCGACGATCCGGGCGCCGTCGTCGAGGGACAGGGCCCCGGCGACGCAGGCGGCGGCGATCTCGCCCTGCGAGTGGCCGACGACGGCGGCGGGGGTGATGCCGAGGGAGCGCCACAGGCCGGCGAGGCCGACCATGACGGCCCACAGGGCGGGCTGGACGACGTCGACCCGGCCGATGTCGGCCGCGTCCTCGTCGCCGCGCAGGACCGCGGTCAGGGACCAGTCGATGTGGGGGGCGAGCGCGCGTTCGCAGTCGGCGACGAGTGCGGCGAACAGGGGTGATTCGGTGAGGAGTTCGCGTGCCATGCCGGTCCACTGGGCGCCCTGTCCGGGGAAGACCAGGACGGGGTCGGCGGCGGTGGGCGCGGTGCCGGAGACGACGCCGGGTCCGGTGACGGGGGCGCCGGCGGCGAGGGCGGCGAGTGCCTCGTCGAGGGTGTCGCGGCCGGTGGCGAGGACGGCCGCCCGGTGTTCGAACGCCGAGCGGGTGGTGGCCTGGGAGTAGGCGAGGTCGGTGAGCGGGGTGTCGGGGCGGGCGAGCAGGTGGGTGCGCAGGCGTGCGGCCTGGCTGCGCAGGGCGGCTTCGGTGCGGCCGGACAGCAGGGTCGGTACGAGGGGCAGGGCGCCGGTGAAGGCCGCGGGGTCCGGGGTCGCGGGCGGGGCGGTGGCCGTTTCGGGGGCGGGTGCCTGTTCGACGATGACGTGGGCGTTGGTGCCGCTCATGCCGAACGAGGAGACACCGGCGCGGCGCGGGCGTCCGGTCTCGGGCCAGTCGAGCTGTCGGTTGAGCAGGCGGACGTCGCCGGCGCTCCAGTCGACGTGCGGGGTGGGGTTGTCGGCGTACAGGGTGCGGGGCAGGACGCCCTCGCGGATGGCCATGACCATCTTGATGATGCCGCCGACGCCGGCGGCGGCCTGGCTGTGGCCGATGTTGGACTTCAGGGAGCCCAGCCACAGGGGCCGGTCCTCGGGCCGGTCCTGGCCGTAGACGGCGATGAGCGCCTGGGCCTCGATCGGGTCGCCGAGGGTGGTTCCGGTGCCGTGTGCCTCGACCGCGTCGACCTCGCCGGGGGTCAGTCCGGCGCCGGCGAGCGCCTGGCGGATGACGCGCTGCTGGGAGGGTCCGCTGGGGGCGGTCAGTCCGTTGGAGGCGCCGTCCTGGTTGAGGGCGGAGCCGCGGAGCACGGACAGGACGGGGTGGTGGTTGCGGCGGGCGTCGGAGAGCCGTTCGAGGACGACCATGCCGACGCCCTCGGCCCAGCTGGCGCCGTCGGCGTCCGCGGAGAACGGCTTGCAGCGGCCGTCGGGGGCGAGCGCGCGCTGGCGGCTGAACTCGATGAGGGAGCCGGGTGTGGACATCACGGTCACTCCGCCGGCCAGTGCGAGGGAGCATTCGCCCTGGCGCAGTGCCTGGGAGGCGAGGTGGAGGGCGACGAGGCTGGAGGAGCAGGCGGTGTCGACGGACACCGCGGGGCCTTCCAGGCCGAGGGTGTAGGCGATGCGGCCGGACAGCACGCTGGGTGAGTTGCCGGTGCCGACGTAGCCCTCGACGTTGTCGTCGGCGGCGGCCAGGATCGTGACGTAGTCCTGGTAGGTGACGCCGGCGAAGACGCCGGTGCGGCTGCCGCGTGCGGTGGCCGGGTCGATGCCGGCGCGTTCCAGGGCTTCCCAGGACGTCTCCAGCAGCAGCCGCTGCTGGGGGTCCATGGCGAGGGCCTCGCGGGGGCTGATGCCGAAGAACGCGGGGTCGAACTGGCTGGCGTCGTGGAGGAATCCGCCCTCGCGGGTGTAGACGGTGCCGGGGTGGTCGGGGTCGGGGTGGTAGAGGGTCTCGGGGCTCCAGTTGCGGTCGCCGGGCAGCGGCGAGATGCCGTCGGCGCCGGCCACGACGAGGTCCCACAGGTCCTCGGGGCTGCGGACGCCGCCGGGGTAGCGGCAGGCCATGCCGACGATGACGATCGGGTCGTCGTCGGCGGACGCCGGGCGGCGGGTGTGGTCGTCGTCGTGGTCGGTGCTGCCGAACAGGTCGGCGTCGAGGTGCCGGGCGAGTGCGTGGGGGGTGGGGTGGTCGAAGACCAGGGTGGCCGGGAGGGCGACGCCGAGCGCGGTGCTGAGCGCGTCGCGCAGTTCGACGGAGGTGAGTGAGGTGAATCCGAGGGTGGAGAAGGAGTGGGCCGGCTCGATGTCGGTGGGGCCCTCGTAGCCGAGGACGTCGGCGACCTGGGTGCGCACGGTGGTGAGCAGGACGCGGGCGCGTTCGGCCGGGGGCCGGTTCGACAGCCGTTCCAGCAGGCTGCCGGGCTGCTGGGCGCGGGCCGCGGTGCGGCGGGCGACGGCCCGGCTGCGGGCGGGGGCGGGCCGGTCGGAGGTGGCGGGGGCGGCGGGGGCGCTCGTGTGGTGGGGGTCGACGGGCCGCATGAGCAGGGAGGCGATGGTGAGGACGGGTTCGCCGATCGCGTCGGCGGCTTCCAGGGTCAGGGTGTCGGGGCCGCGGCGGGAGAGGCGGACACGAAGGGTGGTGGCGCCGGTGGCATGGAGTGAGGCGTCGGCGAGGGAGAACAGGACGCGGCCGTCACCGAATCCGTCGAAGGTGCCCAGGCCGAGCGGGTGCAGGGCGGCGTCCAGGAGCGCGGGGTGCAGGTCGAAGCGTCCGGCCTCCTGCGCGGTCCCTTCGGGGAGGGCGACTTCGGCGTACACGTCCTCGCCGTGGCTCCAGGCGGCCCGCAGGCCCTGGAAGACGGGCCCGTAGTCGAGTCCCGCGGCGGCGAGCCGTTCGTAGACACCGTCGGCGTCGAGGGGTTCGGCGCCGGGGGGCGGCCAGGCGGTGAAGTCGAACTCGGGTGTGCGGGCACCGCGTTCGGGTTCCCGGGCGCTCAACAGGCCGCCGGCGTGCCGGGTCCAGGGGCCGTCCGTGTCGGGATTCTCCGGCCGGCCGTACACGCCGAAGACGCGGGAGCCCAGCGCGTCGGGTTCGGCGACCCGGATCTGGAGGTGGACGCGGCCGTGTTCGGGCAGGACGAGCGGGGATTCCAGGACGAGTTCGCGTACGTGCCCGCAGTCGGTGTGGGCACCGGCGCGCAGGGCGAGTTCGAGGAAGGCGGTGCTCGGCACCACGACGGAGCCGTTGACGCGGTGGGCGGCGAGCCAGGGCTGCGCGTGGGCCGACAGGCGTCCGGTCAGGACGACGGTGGCGCCCTCGGCGGGCGGGACGACGGCGGTCAGCAGCGGGTGGTCCGCGTCGAGGAGTCCGGCCGCGGACGGGTCGCCGGATCCGGTGGGTACGTCGAGCCAGAACGTACGGTGCTGGAAGGCGTAGGTGGGCAGGGGTACGGGCCGGCCGCCGGGGGCGACCGCGTCCAGGAAGGACGGCCAGTCGACCGGGACTCCGCGGGTGGACAGGGCGCCCAGGGCGGCGATGAGGACGGCCGGTTCGGGGCGGTCGGCGCGCAGCGCGGGCACGGTGAGGTGGCCGTGGGACTCCCAGCAGCCCTGGGCGAGGGTGGTGAGGGTGGCGTCGGGGCCGAGTTCGAGGCAGTGCTCGACGCCGTGGTCCTCCAGCCAGGCGATGCCGTCGGCGAAGCGGACCGCCTGGCGGACGTGGCGCACCCAGTACTCGGGCGAGGTGAGTTCCCCGGCCTCGGCGGGCCGGCCGGTGAGGTCGGAGACGACCGGGATGCGCGGCTCGCTGTAGGTGATGCTTTCGGCGACGGCCCGGAAGTCGGCCAGCACCGGTTCCATGCGGGGTGAGTGGAAGGCGTGGCTGACGCGCAGCCGGGTGGTCTTGCGTCCTTCGCCCGCGAAGTGCGCGGCCACGGCGAGGACGGCCGGCTCGTCGCCGGCGACCACCACGGACCGGGGGCCGTTGAGGGCGGCGATGCCGATCTCGTCCTCCCGGCCGGCCAGCAGGGGCAGGACCTCCTCCTCGGTGGCCTGGAGTGCGGTCATGGCGCCGCCCTCCGGGAGGGCCTGCATGAGCCGGCCCCGGGCGGCGACCAGCCGGCAGGCGTCGGGCAGCGTGAGGACGCCCGCGACGTGGGCGGCGGCCAGTTCACCGACGGAGTGGCCCAGGAGGTGGTGGGGCCGTACGCCCCAGGACTCGACCAGGCGGTACAGGGCGACCTCGACGGCGAACAGGGCGGGCTGCGCGTACTCGGTGCGGTCCAGCAGGGCGGCGTCGTCACCGAAGACGACCTCGCGCAGCGGCCGTTCCAGTCCGCCTTCGAAGTGGCCGCACACGGCGTCGAAGGCGTCCGCGTAGACGGGGAAGGCGTCGTACAGCTCGCGGCCCATGCCCGGCCGCTGGGTGCCCTGGCCGGCGAACAGGAACGCGGTGGTCCCCTCGGTCAGGGTGTCGCCGGTGACGGCCTGCGGGGAGGGTTCGCCCGCGGCGACGGCGGCGAGCCCGCGCAGGAGTTCGGTGCGTCCGGTGCCGCGGACCACGGCCCGGTGTTCGAAGCCGGGCCGGGTCGTCACCAGTGCGTGGGCGATGTCGGCGGTGTCGAGTGCGGGGTGCTCCTCGACGTGGGCCAGCAGGCGTGCGGCCTGCTCGCGCAGGGCGGCGGCGCTGCGGGCCGACACGATCCACGGGGTCACCGTCTCGGCGGCGGTCCGGCGGGCGGGGGCGGCGGGCTGCTGGGGGGCCTGCTCGATCACGACGTGGGCGTTGGTGCCGGACACGCCGAAGGCGGAGACACCGGCGCGGCGCGGGCGGCCGGTGTCGGGCCACTGCCGCTGTTCGGTCAGCAGCCGGACGTCGCCCGTGTTCCAGTCGACGCGTGAGGAGGGCGCGTCGGCGTGCAGGGTCCGCGGGAGGACGCCCTCGTCGAGGGCGAGGACCATCTTGATGATGCCGGCGGCACCGGCGGCGGCCTGGGTGTGGCCGATGTTGGACTTGACCGAGCCCAGCCACAGCGGCTGGTCGGCGGGGCGGTTCTGCCCGTAGGTGGCGAGCAGGGCCTGTGCCTCGATGGGGTCGCCGAGGACGGTGCCGGTGCCGTGCGCCTCGACGGCGTCGACGTCGGCCGGGGTGAGGCCCGCCGAGGCGAGGGCGGCGCGGATGACGCGCTGCTGGGCGGGGCCGTTGGGGGCGGTCAGGCCGTTGGAGGCGCCGTCCTGGTTGACGGCGGTGCCGCGGACGACGGCGAGGACGCGGTGGTTGTTGCGGCGGGCGTCGGACAGCCGCTCGACGACGAGGACGCCGACACCTTCGGACCAGCCCGTTCCGTCGGCGCCGTCGGCGAACGCCTTGCAGCGTCCGTCGGGTGCGAGGCCTCCTTGGAGGCTGAACTCGACGAAGGCGCCGGGGTTCGCCATGACGGTGACGCCGCCGGCCAGGGCGAGGTCGCACTCGCCGGTGCGCAGGGACTGCACGGCGAGGTGCAGGGCGACGAGGGAGGAGGAGCAGGCGGTGTCGACGGTGACCGCGGGGCCTTCGAGGCCGAGCGTGTAGGCGACGCGGCCGGAGACGACGCTTCCGGCGCCGCCGGTCAGCAGGTGTCCGCCGAGGCCTTCGGGGACCTCGGTCAGGCCCGAGCCGTAGCCGGAGCTTCCGGCGCCGACGAAGACGCCGGTGCGGGTGCCCTTGAGGCCGGTCGGGTCGATGCCGCCGCGCTCCAGCGCCTCCCAGGACGTCTCCAGGATCAGGCGCTGCTGGGGGTCGATCGCGAGGGCCTCGCGGGGGCTGATGCCGAAGAACGGGGCGTCGAAGCCGGCGGCCTCCCGCAGGAAGCCGCCCGAGCGGGTGTCGCTGGCCGCGAGCAGCGTCTCCAGGTCCCAGCCGCGGTCCTCGGGGAATCCGGAGACCGTGTCGAGGCCGCCGGAGACGATCCGCCACAGTGCCTCGGGGCCGCTCACGCCGCCCGGCAGGCGGCAGCCCATGCCGACGATGACGACGGGGTCGGTGTCGGTGACGGTGGCCGCCGGCGGCCGGGCGGTGGTGTCGGCGCCGGTGTCGGTGCCGAAGAGTTCGTCGCGCAGCCGGACGGCGACGGCCAGCGGGGTGGGGTGGTCGAAGACGAGGGTGGAGGGCAGCGGCACCCCGGTGGCGCCGGTGAGTTCGTTGCGCAGTTCGACCGCGGTCAGGGAGTCGAAGCCCAGTTCGCGGAAGGTCCGCCCGGGGGCGACGGCCGTGGTGTCGGTGTGGGCGAGCACGGTGGCGGCGTGCTCCCGGACCAGGTCGAGGAGGGCCGTGTCGCGGTCCTCGGCCGGCAGGGGGCCGAGCCGTTCGCGCAGGGCGGCGCCCGCGCTCGTGGTGTCCGCGGCCGGGCCGGTGCCGCGCGGTGCGTCGGAGGCCTCCGGCAGTGCGGACAGCAGGGGGCTGGGGCGGCCGGTCGTGAACGCGGGAGCGAAGCGGTCCCAGTCCATGTCGGCCACGACCACGGTGGTGTCGCCGAGTTCGAGGGCGCGGGAGAGGGCGCGCAGGCCCGCGTCGGGCTCCAGCGGGCGCAGTCCACGGCGGCGCAGCAGGTCCTGGGCCTCGGCGTCGGCGGCCATGCCGCTCTCGCCCCAGGGGCCCCAGGCGACGGCGGTGCCGGCAAGGCCCCGGGCCCGGCGCCGCTCGACCAGGGCGTCGAGGTGGGCGTTGGCGGCGGCGTACGCGGACTGGCCACCACTGCCCCACACACCGGCGATCGAGGAGAACACCACGAACGCCGACAGGTCCAAGTCCCGCGTCAGGGAGTCGAGATGATCGGCACCCACGGCCTTCGCCGCCCGGCACGCGCCCGCCCCCCCCGGGGGAGCTCCGCGCGGCGATAGAGATAGAGAGAG
>NZ_JBHWEL010000075.1:0-1720 GCF_042734135.1 Streptomyces sp. NPDC059668
GCTGGGCAAGGCCGGAGCGGACGAAGGGACGCTGACGGACATCGCCCGCACCGCCCTCGCCGTACTGCCCCGCCCCACGAACTGACGGACCCACCACGCCACGCCTTCAGGGCGACGAGGAGGGCAAGAGGGGCCCACTGGAGCACCTCCGCAGGGGCAAACGCGCCGCCCACCACGGTCCCTCGACCCTGGCAGCTGTTGTCTTCTTGATTTTGAGAGATGTGTGTCGAACGGGAGTCCCGATCGGGTGGTCGGGGGCGCTGGGCGCATACGAACAGGGGCTCTTGAACGGCTCGTTGGTGTCCAAGCGCCGAGCAGCAGGAGGCCCTGGTGCAGCAGTCATGCGTGGCGACGGCCGGGCAGTCCAGTGCAGTTACCTGGGAGTGTGACCGTCTGGCTCACCGGTTCGGAAACGCCTCCGACAAGGGGACGCGGCAGCCTCGCTACCGGGCCATCATGCCTCGAGCAACACGACGGATTTCAAAAGGACTTCACCGGAACGAATAGAGATCGCTTACAGCGCCCTTTCTGGGACAGAGTCCATGAAGTGAAACAGAACCGTTGTTCATCGACATAGCCGCCGACTCCTCGACTACACGTGCGCCCGTGCCGCGGACCGTAGCGCCACCAGCCTCACCCGGATGTCGCGGGTCGACTGGGCACCGGAGCGACCTTGTCGAGGCGTCGTCGGGTCTCGTCCGCGTCGAGGGGCCCGCCGTGGCCGGGGAGTAGGCGCTGCGGACGGCGGTCTAGCTCGGTCATGAGCGCCCTGCGCACTCCGGCGGCGTCCTCGGTGAAGAAATGGCGCTTCGGGCTCTGGCGGCGCAGCATGCCACCACGGACCAGGTCGCCGACGAGCGTGTCGTCGCCGACGCGGACGACGAGCGACCCGGGGGTGTGGCCGCCGAACCGCTCGGCGTGCGCGTCGACACCATAGGGACTCAGGTCGAACTTGTCCTCCACCAGGATGTCGGCTTCGACCGGCTGGGCCCTCGCGCGGAGGACCATGGGCCTCAATATCGCACCGGCTGGATGGCTGATCGGGAGTACGCCGATGCGCCCGGTACGCAGGAGTTGTTCGTCACCCAGGCCGACCGCGATCGGAACGCCGGCATCCGCGAACGGCGCTGCCATGCCGCTGTGGTCGTTGTGGCCGTGGGTCAGGAGGACCAGGGCGATGTCGCGAGGCTGAAGGCCCTGCTCGGACAGCTCGTCGCGCAGGCGGTCGCCGTCCTCCGGTCCGCCCGTGTCCACGAGGACCGCCTGCTCGCCACGCAGGAGATAGGCGTTGCTGTTGCCCGTGGAAAGCGGGGTGACGGTCGTGGCGCTCATGCGGTGCACCGTGACCCTTCGGCGCCGGCACCGACGTTCATGCGGCTGTCGACGGTGAGTATGCGAACGAGAACGTCCATGACCATCTCCCTTCACGCTACCAATGTAACTTTACGGCTGTAAGTAGAGCATGAGAACTTACGGCTGTAAAGTCATCGTCATGGCTCCAGCGGCAGCACGCAGACGCAACCCCCGAGGTCAGGGAGGACAACTCCGCGACGAGATCGTGACCGCAGCTCGTGAGCTGCTGGTCGAGACCGGATCGGACAGCGCGGTGGGGGGGGGGGGGGGGGGGCCCCCCCCACGGACGGGGCCCCCCCCCCGCGCCACCCCCCCCCCCCCGCCCCCCCCCCGCCACATGTGGCGTGCGCAGGGCGCCACCACCCAC